>CAIWHR010000256.1 GCA_903912485.1 uncultured beta proteobacterium
AGCGCGCCCAGGTCGCCGGTGTCGAACCAGGCGTCGGGCGAGCGGGCAGGCGCGTCCCAGTAGCCGGCCATCAGCATCGGCCCGCGGATCTCGATGTGTCCCTCGGCGCCGATCCGCAGGTCGACGCCGGGGAGCGGCTTGCCGTCGCCGAAGCCGGCCGGGTCGAAGCGCCCGGCGTACGGCGTCAGGCACAGCTGCGAGCAGCTCTCGGTCAGGCCGTAGGTGATGACGATCGGCAGTCCGCGCAGGGCGGCACGGGCGAGCAGCCGCGGCGTCGCGGCGTCGCCACCGACCAGCACCGCGCGCAGCTGCGGCGGCGACGTCCACTGCGGATGCGCGTCGAGCACGCGCGAGAGCATCGTCGGCACCACCGAGGCGAGCGTGATCCGCTGCTGCGCGATCCAGTCGGGGAACGCCTGCGCGTCGAACGCCGGCGCGAGCGCCACGCAGCGGCGCGCCGCGAGGCAGCGGGTCAGGATCGACAGCCCGCCGACGCGGGCGATCGGCATGCACAGCAGCCAGCAGTCGTCGTCGCGCCAGCCGAGATTCGCCGCGCTGGCGTCGGCCGAGGCGAGCAGCGCGGCCCGCGTCAGCACCGCGCCGCGCGGTTTGCCGGTGGTGCCCGACGTGAACAGGATCGCCGCGGCGCCGGGGTGCGGCGGCGGGGCGCGCTCGGCGATCAGAGCGAGATCGGCGCGCTCGGGCCCGGTCAGGCGCGGATGGATGAGCAGCGCCGGAATCCGGAGCTCCAGCAGCGCGTAGAGCGTGACGACGGTGTCCAGCGCGTTGGTCCCGACCACCGCAAAGGGCGCTTCCGGCTTCGCCTCGCGCCGCAGTTCCTCCAGCCGGGCCTGCGTCAGCGCGGCGAGTTCGGCGAAATCGTGGCTGCGCGCGCCGATGCGCAGGCCCGGCGCGGCGCCGGCGGCGCGCGCCGCCGCGAATATGGACAGGCGCTCGCTCATCGCACTTGACGCCGGGGGCGGTCCGGCACGCTCAGCCGCCGCCCGCGGGCCGCGGCGTCACGGCAGCCGCTTGAATTTCCGGAAGTCCGGCTTGCGCTTTTCCAGGTACGCTTCCTTGCCTTCCTTCCCTTCCTCGCTGAGGTAGTAGAGCAGCGTCGCGTTGCCCGCAAGCTCCTGCAGCCCCGCCTGGCCGTCGCAATCGGCGTTGAGCGCGGCCTTGAGGCAGCGCAGCGCGATCGGGCTGTTGGCGAGCATTTCGCGGCACCACTGCACGGTCTCCGCTTCCAGCCGCTCGTAGGGGACGACGCAGTTGACGAGCCCCATCGCCAGCGCCTGCTGCGCGTCGTACTGGCGGCACAGGAACCAGATCTCGCGCGCCTTCTTCTGGCCGACGATGCGCGCCATGTACGACGCGCCGTAGCCGCCGTCGAAGCTGCCGACCCTGGGTCCGGTCTGCCCGAAGCGCGCGTTGTCTGCGGCGATGGTGAGGTCGCAGATCATGTGCAGCACGTGGCCGCCGCCGACCGCGTAGCCGGCGACCATCGCCACCACCGGCTTCGGCAGCGTCCGGATCTGGCGCTGCAGGTCGAGCACGTTGAGGCGCGGGATGCCGTCGCTGCCGACGTAGCCGCCGTCGCCGCGAATGCGCTGGTCGCCGCCCGAGCAGAACGCCTCGCGGCCTTCGCCGGTGAGGATGATCACGCCGATGTCGGGATCGTCGCGCGCATCGGTGAACGCGGCCTGCATCTCCTGCACCGTCTCCGGCCGGAACGCATTGCGCACCTCGGGCCGGTTGATGGTGATCTTGGCGATGCCCTCGTCGGCCTTCGCGTAGACGATGTCGGTGTAGCCCGGGACGACGCTCCACGCCGGAACGGGGGGCAGGGACGAAGCTTGCATCGTGTTCTCCATCATCAGTCGATCTTGGCGCCGGATTGGCGGACGACCTTCGCCCACTTGTCGGCTTCTGCGGCGATGTGGCGGGCGAAGGCCTCGGGCGTGCCGGCGACCGTCTGCGCGCCGTGCGCGAGCAGCGATTCCTTCACTTCGCGGTCGTCCAGCGCCTGCCGGATCGCGGCATTCAGCCTGTCGATGACCGCCGCGGGCGTTCCCGCCGGTGCGAAGATGCCGTCCCAGGCGCTGACCTCGAAGCCGGGCACGCCCGATTCCGCGATCGTCGGGTAGTCGGGGGCGGAGGGAAAGCGGTGCGCGGTGGTCACGGCGAGGCCGCGGACCCTGCCGCCCTTGACCAGCGGGAAGGCGTTGGGCATCACGTCGATCATCATCTGCACCTGCCCCCCGACGACGTCGACCGCCGCCAGCGCGCCGCCGCGATACGGCACGTGCACGATGTCGATTCCGGCCATGCTGCGGAAGAGCTCGCCGGCGAGATGCGACGTCGTGCCGTTGCCCGCCGAAGCGAAGTTCACCTTGCCGGGATGGGTCTTCGCGTACTGGATCAGTCCCGTCACCGAGTTGACCGGCAGCTCCGGATTCACGAACAGCATCGCCGCGATCAGCGTCATCCGCGACACCGGGACGAAATCCCTGACCGGGTCGAAGCGCAGGTTGGCGTACAGGCTCTGGTTGATCGCGTGCGTGCCGTTGGTGCCGTAGAGCAGCGTGTAGCCGTCCGGCGTCGCGCGCGCGACGAGTTCCGCGCCCACGTTGCCGCCGGCGCCGGGCCGGTTGTCGATGACGATCGCCGCGCCCAGCACCTGCCCCACCTTCGGCATGATCAGGCGGGCGAGCGTGTCGGCGCCGCCCCCTCCCGGGAACGGGACGACCAGCCGGATCGGCCGGTCGGGGTAGTCGGCCGCAGCCGCCGGCGCGAAGAGGGCGGCTGCGATCAGGACGAGGCCGCCGAGCCACGGCGCGAGGCGGGACGTAGGAAGCTGTGGCATGGTGTCGGAACAGCGGGCAAGGTAAGCCTGAAAGTATACGCGGGGGCGCAAAAGGCGCGGTCCGGTTACGATGAGCGTCGTGCCGCTCCCGCGACAGGCACTCCCGGAGGTCCTGCGATGCACGTCCCCTACCTTTCCCACGCCCGGGCGACGGTCGAACGGATCCGCGCCGATGGCTTCTACAAGACCGAGCGCGTGATCGCGAGCCCGCAGGCGCCGCGGCTCACGCTCGCCGACGGGCGCGAGGTCGTCAACTTCTGCGCCAACAACTACCTGGGCCTCGCCGACGATCCCCGGCTGGTGCGGGCGGCCAAGGACGGCCTCGACCGCCACGGCTTCGGCATGGCGTCGGTGCGCTTCATCTGCGGCACGCAGACCGTGCACAAGGAACTCGAGACCGCGCTCGCCGCCTTCCTCGGGACCGAGGACGCGATCCTGTACGGGAGCTGCTTCGACGCCAACGGCGGGCTGTTCGAGACGCTGCTGTCCGAGGAAGACGCCGTCGTCAGCGACGAGCTCAACCACGCCAGCATCGTCGACGGCATCCGCCTGTGCAAGGCGAGTCGCTATCGCTACCGCAACAACGACATGGCCGACCTGGAGGCGAGGCTGCAGGAAGCCGACGCCGCCGGCGCGCGCTTCAAGCTCGTCGCCACCGACGGCGTGTTCTCGATGGACGGCACCGTCGCCGACCTCCCGGCGATCTGCGATCTCGCGCAGCGCTACGGCGCGCTGACGATGGTCGACGACTCGCACGCCGTCGGCTTTGTCGGCGCCGCGGGGCGCGGAACGCCGGAGCTCTGCGGCGTCGAGGGGCGCGTCGACATCCTGACCGGGACGCTGGGCAAGGCGCTGGGCGGCGCCTCGGGCGGCTACACCGCCGGACCGCGCGAGATCGTCGAGCTGCTGCGCCAGCGGTCGCGCCCCTACCTGTTCTCGAACACGCTCGCGCCGTCGATCGCCGCCGCGTCGCTCGAGGTGCTGGAGCTCCTGCGCGGCGACGAAGGCGCTGCGCTGCGCCGGCGCGTGCGCGACAACGGCGAGCTGTTCCGGCGGGAGATGTCGGCGCTGGGCTTCGCGCTGGTCCCGGGCGCGCACCCGATCATCCCGGTGATGCTGGGCGACGCGGCGCTCGCCACGCGACTGGCCGAGGCGCTGCTCGACGACGGCATCTACGTGATCGGCTTTTCGTATCCGGTGGTGCCGAAGGGCAAGGCGAGAATCCGCACGCAGATGAGCGCGGCGCACACCGCCGAAGACATCGGCCGCGCCGTCGCCGCTTTCGGCCGCGCCGGCCGCGCGCTGGGCGCGATCGCGTAGCACACGACAACGGGGAGCACACGACATGAGAGCGCTGGTCAAACTCGAGCCGGGCCCGGGCCTCACGCTGACGCGCGTGAAAAAGCCCGACGTCGGGCACAACGACGTGATGATCCGGATCCGCAGGACGGCGATCTGCGGCACCGACATCCACATCTGGAAATGGGACGACTGGGCGCAGAAGACGATCCCCGTCCCGATGCACGTCGGCCACGAGTACGTCGGCGAAATCGTCGAGATGGGCCAGGAAGTCCGCGGCTTCGCCGTCGGCGACCGCGTCTCGGGCGAGGGGCACGTCACCTGCGGCTTCTGCCGCAACTGCCGCGCGGGACGCCGGCACCTGTGCCGCAACACCGTCGGCGTCGGCGTCAACC
>CAIWHR010000257.1 GCA_903912485.1 uncultured beta proteobacterium
GAAAAAATGCGGGCGCGGCGTCGCGGCGGGCCACGCCGCGACCGGTCAAGGTATCATGCCGGGCATTGCCGCGCCCGTGCGCCGGCGCCGACCACAAACCGTGCCCGAGGGAAACCGATGAAAAGCAAGCTGGCCGCCATCCTGTTCGCCTGTGCCGCGATCGTGCCGCAGGCGGCCCTCGCCCAGGACCCGTTTGCCAACGGGACCGACATGCAGGCGCTGCGCGCGTCGGTCAAGGCGGACAAGAGGGCGCTGGTCGCATCCACGATCACGCTGACCCCCGCCGAGGCCAAGGCGTTCTGGCCGCTGTACGACGCATACCAGCGGGCGCTCGACGCAACCAATCGGCAGCGCACGCTGGTGGTGGAGGACCTGCTCGAGCTGAACAAGCCGCTGTCCGACCTCTACGCGAAGAATCTCGCGGGCGAACTGATGGCTGCCGACGAAGCGGAGGCCAAGGCCCGACGCAAACTGCAGAACGCGCTGATGAAGGCGCTGCCGGCGAAGAAGGCGGCGCGTTATCTGCAGCTCGAATCCAAGATCCGCGCGTACCAGGCCTACGACATCGCGTCGACGTTCCCGTTGATCAAGTGAAGCGTCGCGCCGGTCGTCCGGATTCACCGCTTCGAGCTCCGCTTCGGATTCGGGTCCCCGGCCAAGTTTCGGGTGCACTTTCCGACGGGTTTGTGTAAAATCCCCGGACTTTCTGAGGAGAGCTTGGCCCCGCCGGTGGGTGGGGCCAATGCGTTTTGGCTTTTGCGCGCACGGCGTCCGGCGGGGCTGAGATGCGTGGCCGGATCCCCCGGCCGACGGCATCCCGAACGCCGGACTCGCGCTCGGCAGCCCGGCAGGTTCCGGCGGAGGTCGCGTGCGGATTTGCCGGACCCTGAGCCAAGATTCCGACCGAACAACTATCTGCCTGGAGACAACATGTTGAAGATGACCCGTTCGGCCGCTCTGGCCGCGGCTCTGCTCATCGCGGTGGCGGGCGCCGTCGCCACGCCGGTGGCGGTGGCGCAGACCCAGCCCGCGGCGCCTGCCGCTGCACCCGCCGCTCCGGCCGCCACGGCCGAACCGGCGGCCGCGCCGGTGGCGAAAGCTGCGGCCCCGGCCCGCGCGACGGAGGTCGTCGACAATCCGTACGGCCTCGAGGCGCTGTGGAAGGGCGGCGACATCGTAGCCCGGTTCACGCTCTCCATCCTGGTCATCATGTCGATGGGCAGCTGGTACATCATCATCACCAAGGTGTACGAGCAGTTCAAGATGAATCGCCAGGCGAAGGCGGCCGACAAGACGTTCTGGAAGGCGGCCACCGTGCGCGAGGGCGCCGAGGGACTGAAGAAGACCAGCCCCTACCGCTTCATCGCGGAATCGGGACTCGAGGCGTCGAGCAAACACACCGGCTTGCTGGGCAACGTCGACCTGAACGACTGGATGTCGATGTCGATCCAGCGCGCGATCGACAACGTGCAGAGCCGCACGCAGGACGGCCTCGCGTTTCTGGCGACGGTGGGTTCCACCGCTCCGTTCGTCGGCCTCTTCGGCACGGTGTGGGGCATCTACCACGCGCTGACGGCGATCGGCATCGCCGGGCAGGCATCGATCGACAAGGTCGCGGGCCCGGTGGGCGAAGCGCTGATCATGACCGCCATCGGCCTCGCCGTCGCGGTTCCGGCGGTGCTCGGCTACAACTGGCTCATTCGGCGGAACAAGGCTGCGATGGAGCTCGTTCGCGGATTCGGCGCCGACCTGCACGCGGTGCTGCTGTCCGCTGCCAAGTCGCCTGCCAAGAGCTAGACCATGTCGATGAACGTCGGCTCGGGCGATGGCGACGAGGACGAAATCGTCTCGGCGATCAACACCACACCGCTCGTCGACGTGATGCTGGTGCTGCTGATCATCTTCCTGATCACCATCCCGGTCGTCACGTCGTCGGTCCCGGTCCAGTTGCCGAAGGAAAGAAACGAGATTCGCGAGACCAAGCCGGAGAACATCACGATCTCCGTCGATGCGCAGAGCCGGATCTACTGGAACGAGCTGCGCATCGACACCAACCAGGCGCTGATCGACCGGTTGAAGAAGATCGCCGTGCTCGTCCCGCAGCCCGAGGTCCAGATTCGCGGCGACGGCAATGCCCGCTACGAGGGCGTCGGCCGCGTCATCTACGCCTGCCAGCGGGCAGGAATCGCGAAAATCGGTTTCATCACCGAGCCGCCGGTTCGGGGCGGTTGAGATGCCGGCGCCAGTCACCGGCAGGGGGAACGAATCGTGTCAATGAACATCGGCTCGGGCGGTTCAAGAGAACCCGACGTCATCATGGACATCAACACCACGCCGCTGATCGACGTGATGCTGGTGCTGCTGGTGATGCTGATCATCACCATCCCGATCCAGCTGCACACCGTCAATCTCAACATGCCGGTCGGCACGCCGCCGCCGCCGCTGTCGCCGCCCGAGGTCGTCAAGATCGACATCGATGCCGGCGGCGTCGTGTACTGGAACGGCGCAAGCCTGCCCGACCGGGCTGCGCTCGAGGACAAGCTCACCGCGGCCGCGGTGCAGCCGCAGCAGCCGGAACTGCACCTGCGTCCCGACAAGGCGGCGAAATACGAGATCATCGCCGGCGTCATGGTGTCGTCGCAGCGGCTGGGCCTCACCAAGATCGGCATCGTCGGCAGCGAGCAGTTCATCAACGACTAGCGCTCGCCGGGCGCGTCGACCGCGCCCTCCGGCCACCGGAGTCAATACGACATGGATTTCGCAAGGCAACAACGCGACCCGACCAGGCACCTGGTCGGATTCACCTTCGTCTTTCTGGTGCACGCATTCGTCATCTACGCGCTGATGACGGGCCTTGCCAGCAAGGCGGTGGGGGTCATCAAGAAGCCGATGAGCGCCACCATCATCGACGAGATCAAGCTGCCGCCGCCGCCGCCGCCGCCGCCGAAAAAGGAGACGGTGAAGCCGCCGCCCCCGCCCGAGTACGTGCCGCCGCCGGACGTGCCGGTCTCGTCGGCCGTCTCGTCGGTCAACGCGATCACCGCGGTGACGACCGTCGCCCCGGTCGCGGCGCCCGTGGTCGCGGCGCCCGTGGTCGCACCGCCGCCGCCGCCGCCGCCCAAGCCCGCGGTGCGGCGCGGCGCCCAGCTCCAGATCGTCGAGAAGGAGGACCTGATCTACCCGCGCGAAGCCAGCCGTGCCGGCATCGAGAGGGGTACCGTCATCGCGCGCCTGCACATCGACGAAAAGGGCAACGTGACCGAGGTTCAGATCATGTCGTCCGACCCGCCGAAGGTCTTCGACAAGGAAGTGCGCCGCGCGCTCGGAATGTGGAAGTTCCGGCCCGAGGGCGAGAAATACGTCGGCGAGATCGAGATCGGCTTCAAGCTGGCCGACTGACGACCGACCTTGCGCGTCGGCACCCGCCGGCAGGACGGCCGCCCCGCAGGCGGCCGTTGCGCATTCAGGAGCGCGCTCAGTCGTTGCGGCGCAGTGCGACGGCGGCGGCCGTCCACGTCGCCAGGCCCAGCACGACGACTCCCGTGGCGATGTTGCCGAGCGAGACCGGGTGGCTCGACGCCAGTCGTGCGAGGTCGCGGCCGATGTCGGCGGCCACGCCGGGGAGCGCCAGCGCCAGGCCGGCGGCCGCCGCGGTCCAGAGCGCCGCGATCGTCGGCTTGCGCCATGCCGGCAGCGTCGCCGGCGGCGGCAGCGCGACGGCGACGCGTGCGGCAAAGCCGTCGTCGGCGACGTAGTCGGCGCGATGTTCGCGGCCGTCGTCCTGCAGCGCCTGCTCCAGCCAGTCGTCGGCTGCGGCAGGGTCGTCTCGATCGCTCACTGGTGCACCCTTCGCGTTCATCGCCGTGCCCCGAAACTCGTCGCGTCGCTGCGGTCCGTCCCGCGCTTCATGCGGGGCCTCCGGCGCAACCCTGCGGCGCCCACGCCGCGAGCCGCGCCTTCAACTTCTGCTTGCCGCGCAGGAGGTGCGTCTTGACCGTTCCGACCGGCATGCCCAGCACGTACGCGGCTTCCTCGTGCGACAGGTCGTTATGGTAGCACTGCACGATTGCCGCACGCTCGCCCTCCGACAGCACGCCCAGCGCGCGTTCCATGTCGAGGCGCAGGTTCGCCGCCCGGGCGTGGTCGCCGACGGTCTCGCCGGCCTGCGGCAGTGCCGCGTCGTCGTCGTCGCTCAGCGCTGCGTCGGCGTCGCCCAGCAGCTCCTCCTTGCGTTTCCTCGCGTCGGCGAGAAAGGCATTGGTGGCGATCCGGTACAGCCACGTCGAGAACCGGGCTTCCTGCCGGAAGGATTTCAGGTTGCGGTAGGCGAGCATGAAGGTTTCCTGGGCGAGATCGTCGGCGAGCGCGTGGTTGCCCGCGGTCAGGCGCCGCAGCGTCGCGCGGATCGGCGACTGGTGCCGGCGCACGAGCTCCGAGAACGCATGCCGGTCGTCCTGAACGATGACGCGGGCGATGAGCTGGGCATCGGTGACGGTCGGGTCGGCCATGGGGGTGATCGCGGCGCGGAAGCGCGGCGCCGCCGGCCGCGGTCAGGACGCGCCGCCGGGGCCTGCACCCGGCGAAGGGCCGTCCGCGCCGCCGCGCGGGGCGATTGACCGCTGCTCGAACCACCAGAGCACGACGTAGCCGATGCCGACGAACAGCAGCACGAGGCCCACCGCGTTGGGCGAACGATCGTCGAAGGCGGAAAACAGCGTCAGCCCGATGCCGATCGCGCCCATGATGATGCCCTTGCGCAGGTCCGACCAGGCGGCCTGCTTGCGCAAGGCGGCGACGCGTTCGCCCAGCGCGGTCGAGCCTGCTGCGGACGAAGCGGCGAGGTCGGAGCGCATCGGCGGCGCCATTGACCCCGACGCGACCGCCTCGATCGCCTCGGCCGGCATCACGAAGCCCTTTTCGGCGAGCTTCAGCATCGTCTCGTTCTGCATGCGCAACTTGCGCACCCGGTAACCGAGGACGAGGCCGATCGCGAGCACGGGCGACAGGAAGACGACGGTGACCACGAGGATGACCATCGTCGCGAGTTCGGGTTCGGCGTGCAGGAACTCCCGGACCGAGGCGTATTCGCGGTCGGGGGAGCCGGTGAAGTGGATCGACGCGCCGCCGTCCTTGACGATGACCTTGCTCTCGCGCTTCTCCCCGGCCTTGCCCTCCGCTGCGCCGCCGTCGTCGGCGCCCGCCGCGTCGGGCTCGGCCTTGACGCCGATGTTGATCGTGACGCTCTTGCCGCTGCCTTCGCCGGCGGCCCTGGCGGGGGATGCTGCCGTGACGTCGGCGGCGACCTTCGGCCCCTGCGCGGTCGCCGGCGGCGTCTCTCCCGCCGCCCACACCGACAGCGCCAGCAGAAATGCCGTCGCCAGGATCAGGCGGCGCGGTGCCGCGGGCCGAGGCGTGGAAGACGAGGTGATCGATTCGTGCATTTGGGGCTCCCGGTGGATTGCGTCCAGACCATTCGATGCGGCGCGGGCAGCATTTGGATTCACCGTCCGTCGCGGGGCCGGAAGCGGCCGGCTGCGTGCTATTATTCCCCGAAATTCCGGCGCTGCCACAAGATCCCCGCCGGGCCCCGCTGTTTCCCGCAGCCGTTCGCCTTCTTCCCCGTACTCGCGTGATCCGAACCCTCGATACCCTCTGCCATCGGTCGATCCTCGCCGCGAAGACGTTTGCGTTCGCGGCGCTGCTCGCGCTTGGCGTCGGCGCGACGCCGGCGGCCCGTGCCGCCGACGCCGCGGTGACGCTCAATTTCGTCAACGCCGACGTCGACGCGGTGATC
>CAIWHR010000258.1 GCA_903912485.1 uncultured beta proteobacterium
AGACTCGCCCTCGGGGAGCTTGCCAGTCAAGTTCTCTGAGGGCGACCCCCCTGTAGACCCTCAGTTATTCTGATCAAGACCTGCTCGGCGCACATCAGTCTTCTTGATCGCGCTCAGCCATCAGCCGTGAAGCGCATTCCTGCGTCAGTTGCCGTGGCAAATATCGCGTCTGCAAGTCTAGTTCCCGTCGACGCAAGCTTCGCAAGCACGCGGATTTGCTCTCGGCATGCGAGTAAGTCAGTTGGCTCGGGATAATTGAGCGCGTGATCAATCTCGCCCCACGCCTCCTCGAAAAGAGTCCGCACTTGAATCTCACACGTTAGTACCGCGTCGGGCTGCGGCTTCACAACATAGTGAATGCTCGTGTAATAGGAGTCACGCGTCTCCGCCTTCAAGCCGAGCCTCGTGAAATATCCCGTTGCTTCCGGATCCCAGCTATAAGCCACCGGTGGCTCATTCAAGTGCCAATAGTTCTGCTGAATGTGCTCGACAATGGCTAAGTGAATTGCTTCGAACTGTTGGGAGTACAGGTGTATCACTCGAACACCCCCAAGGTCCGTAATTCGGGAAAATAGATTCGTAGGAGTAATCGGGCCATCCGCCCACTTTCTGACGATCTTTTCGCGCAAATTAACGACGTCCTTCAATCTCGATTTGACCGAGTGCACGAGGGGCAATGGGGGCGCGTTGAAACGCTTTGAGATCAGAAAGAAATCTGCGACTTGCCGACGAAAGTACTCGAACTCATCCTTACGGTCTACGTACGTCGCTATCAGCCTGTCCACATCTCTCTTTCGGGGCTTTGACGAGGCCCCCTTGGCGCTCACAATGCGTCCTCAACAAACTTAACTCGGTCTAGAACGGCGGTTGCGAACTTCTGGTACGCCGTCTTCGTGTCCAAATATCGTTGGGCATTCGGGCGAATTGTCGTTTGGTCCGCCGCTTCGACGTTTGGCAACTCGGGAAGTAGCCACATAGGGCAGTGATACTTCTGCGCGTGCGCCGGAAAGGTGTTGTGCGTATGCATTACAGCAGTGTCGCCAATCGGCTGCTTGAGCAGCTTGTTCGCTATTCCCTTGCTCAACTCTGAAGGGACGTGCTCACTAATAACATCGGGGATCTGCTTTGCGTAGTTGTAATGCGCAATTGCCATATCCCATTTCGATGATCCTGAGCGCAGCTTGGCGTTATATATGGTGTAGCCGAGAAATCGCACAAAGTCTTTCGGAAAATGTGGGCGCCTGCTTGGTGAAATCAACGTGTAAAGCGTGCGCAATTCCGCATTCCATCGGGTCAGCGAGTTACCGATGTTTCGTACTCCATATAGACTAAAGAGGTCGGGAGCACAGGGAATTAGAAACGCGTCAACGGTGCTCAGAACGACCTTGTTTAATGGACCCAGGCTGGGGGAGGTGTCCACTATTGCGATGTCGTATTCATATTGCTCCGCATACTCGTGGATCAACCGTCGGATCTCACTCAGCGTTCGAAGCGCGAGTGGTTGGCCGACAAAGGCTTCACTCCACCGACGCGCCACCATTTCCTCAAACATGTGTAACGTTAACCGACCAGGAATCAGGTCAAGATTCTGTGCAAGTCGATATGGCGGCGGGAGGACATCCAGTTCGCCCGTGCCTTCCTCGGCTGGCTTAAGGAGAAAATGTACTGTGCGCGGCTTGGAGCAGATCGACTTGAAGTCCTTTGATGAAGCGCTCTTCCTGGTGTCGCCAAAGCCTGGCTCATCAATGTAGGCCACCTCGGCGTCCCAGACCTGCTGAATCGTTTCAAGAGGCATGCAGTAGATCGTTAGATTGCACTGAGGATCAAGATCCACGAGGAGTACCTTGCGCCCCATCTCGGCGAGCGCATGGGCCAAATGAAATGTGAGCGTAGTCTTGCCAACCCCGCCCTTATTGTTGAACACGCTGATAATCTTGACCGGCATCTTGGCTCCCATACATGAATGCGGACGCTAAAGAATGGTACCTGTGGACAGCTACTAGCGTAAATCGTCGGCCTGAGACCAAGAACAGCGTACTGCCCACGGAAGGTCCGCCGTGAGGGCTTTCATAGACAGCATCTCCGGTCGTCTTACCCGAGTGCGCCAATGCCGCATTCGCGGGTGGCGGTTCTCACAAATTCGCGCAGTCAGCAAAGATCAAGCTTGGCATGCGTCTGTACCGCGCAGCTCACTCCTTCCATACCGCGGCTGAAAGGGGCAACTCGTTCAGTTCGGTCCGCGCCTCACGCCACGACGGATAGTGCTTACACAGAAGGCTGAGGAACCGCTCCGAATGCGTCGGTTCGATGAGGTGCATCATCTCGTGGACGACCACGAACTCCAGCAGATCCCGAGGCTTCTTCACGAGTTCCGTGTTGAGGCGAATGTGGCCCTTCCGGGGGTTGCAGCTGCCCCACTTCGTCTTCATGCGCTGCAGGAAATAAGCCGTCACCGTAACGGCGAGTTTCGGCTCCCACTTCCGGATCAGCGCGGGCACCGCGCCGTGTAGCAGCGACTTGTGCCATTCGTGCATGATCTCCGCACGCTTGCTTGCTTTGGTTCCCGCACGCACGGTGAGCGTGATGCGGCGGTGGTCCAGCACCACCGACGGCTTGGCCTCTTCGGTGCGGACACTCAGCAGATAGCGCCGTCCCCAGACGAAGTGCGTCTCGCGTTCGACGAGCCTTCTCGGCGCCTCCCGCGCCTGAGCGCGGAGCCTTGAGCGCTGTTCCCTAATCCACCCCAACTTCGTAATGGCAAATGCTCGCGCCACCTCCAGACGCGTCCCCGTGGGCGCAACCAGCGACACGCGCCCGCTGGGCGGATGCACGGACAGGTGCGCGTGCTTGACCGCCTTGCGCGTCAGCTCGATCTCGATGTCCCCGAGCCGGATGATGTCGCTCATGCGTAGCCGGCCTGCTGCTTGATGATTTCGAAGATCGCGCGCGTGGCTTCGCGGTCTCGGCCCATGATCGGGAAGAGGGCATTGAGCACCTGAGCCTCCCTCGCGGGATCGCCGTTCCAGCCGGCCGGCGCCTGCTCGCGCATCGCCTGGTCGATCCTGAGCGCGAGCGCCGCCCGTTGCTCCTGCTCAACCGGGCCATCCTCGCGGGCCACGTTGACGTCGCCCGTGGGAAGGACGGGGAGATTGCGGTAGAGGACGATTGCCTCCGGGTGACCGTGCAGCGCCGCCGGAACGCCGGCCACGCTGTGCTTCTGCGCCAGGCGCTTCACCAGCGCCTCGGCCTCCTTCAGAAACTGCTCGTAGGCTGCGGCGTCGTCGCGGCTCTGCCGAATGAGGTCTTCGAGCAGCTTCGACATCTCCTCGTAGAAGCGCGGGTCGGTGAGCTGCTCGCGGATGATGGTCTTGCGGACGTTGTTGATGATCCCTTCGGCGATCGCGTTGCGGGTGAGCTTGCCTTTCTCGTTGAGCTTGCGGGCGATCGCGTCGTGGATGCCGGTCTTGATGATGAGGTCGGTCAGCGACAGCGAACTCAGGTCGCCGAGGTCGTTCGCCGGGTCGGCCTGCACGTAGGTGTTCAGCAGGTGCCGCATGTCGGCCTCGTAGGGCTTGATGTCCAGCTCCTCGCCCGAGTGTTTCTTGATGGCGTTGCGGGTATCGCCGTAGAACTCCACATCCTTCTTTAGCGCCGCCGCCTCGGCATCGCCATAGCCTGCCGCGTCGAGATCCTGCGCCAAGTCGGCGTAGGCCCGCACGAAGGTGGCCACGGCCTTGTAGAAGGTGATGCGCAGCGGCTCGGTGTCGTTCAGCGCCTGCGGGTTCGCCGCGTCACCGCAGAAGTAGTCTAGGAACTGCTCGATCTCGCGCGGCAGCGGCACTGGATCGCACAGGTAGTGCAGCGCCTCGCGCGCAGCGTCAAGCTGCTTCCGGCCTTCCTTCAGCCAGTCCTTCAGCTCGACGTTGTTGCCGCCGCCGTTGCCTTCGTCGATGTCCAGCTCGTCGGAGCTGTAGACCGCGATCGCTTCCTGCACGTCCTTGAATAGCTCCTTGAAGTCGACGATGTGGCCGTAGTCCTTGTCGTCGCCATCCAGGCGGTTGGTGCGGCAGATGGCCTGGAACAGGTTGTGGTCGTGCAGCTCGTTGTCGAGGTAGATGTAGGTGCAGCTCGGTGCGTCGAATCCGGTGAGCAGCTTGCTCACCACCACCAGTAGCTTCATGTTCGCCGGCTCTTCGATGAACCGGCGCTTGACCTCGTCCTCGTAGGCCGTGGTAGTCTGCCCGCCCCTCAGAACGTGCTGCGTGTACGTGTCGAACTTGTAGCGCTCGTCGCTGTTGGCCGGCTCGCGGGAGATCGCGTTGTGGTTCGGCTCGTAGGAGGTGACGATGCCGCAGTGCGGTCCGAGGTTGGTGTTCTGCAGCAGCCGGAAGTAGTGGCAGGCGTCGTAGATGCTCGCAGCCACCAGGATCGCCGTGCCGCGATCGTTGTTCAGCCGCGGCTTGAGGTCGAAGTCCTCCAGGATACTGTGCAGAATGCGCTGCTTGCGCTCCCCGGCGCTCATCAGCTCCTGCATCGTCGCCCAGCGCCTGCGCAGCACCGCCCTCTGGAAGTTGTTGAGCGCCTTCGTCTTCTTCTCGAAGTAGGCCTCGATGGCCTGCGGCGAGCTAATGCGCTGCGGCACGTCACGGGCCTCGTACTTCAAGTCCAACACCACCTTGTCCGCCACGGCCTCGTGGAATTTGTAGGTGTGGATGTAGGTACCGAACACCTCGCGCGTGGTCTGCCGATCCTTGCGCAGGAGCGGCGTACCGGTGAAGCCGATGAAGATCGCCCCCTCCAGCCAGCGTTTCATCTGTTTGTTCATGGCGCCGCCTTGGGTGCGGTGGCACTCGTCCACGAACACGTAGAATCGTCCGTGGATCGGCGGCGGCGGGCCATCCAGGTCGGCCGGGTCGAACTTGTGGACCAGCGCACAGAGCAGGCGCGGCAGCGTGGCGCCAAGCTTGGCGACGAACTCCGCCCGGGTGGTGATGCGCGGGCTCGGCGCGTCCTCGGCGACCACGCCCGCGTTCCTCATCACTCCTTCGATCTGCTTGTCCAGCTCGTCGCGGTCGGTGACGACAAGAATGCGCGCCGCGGGGTCGTGCTCCAGCAGCCACTTGGCCAGCAGCACCATCAGGATGCTCTTGCCACTGCCCTGCGTATGCCAGATGACGCCGCCCTCGTGCTGGCGGATGCGCTCCTGCGCCGCCTTCACGCCCGCGAACTGGTGCGGGCGCGGCACCTTCTTGATGCCGTTGTCGAAGAGGACGAAGTGGCGGATCAGATCCAGCAACCGCGCCTTGTCGCACAGCTCGGCCAGCGGCCGGTCGAGCAGCCCGCCGGGCGGCACGGGCGAACCCTCGGGCAACGGCGCCGCCTTCCACTCGACAAAGAACTCCTCGCGCGTGGTCACGGTGCCGTAGCGCAGGCCCTGCGTGTCGTTGCCCGCTAGAAGGAGCTGCACCGTGGGGAAGAACGGCAGATTGAAGATCGCTTCCTGGTTGGTGATGAGCTGGCGGATGCCGTCGGCCACCTCCACCGAACCGCGCTTCAGCTCAATCACGGCGATGGCGATGCCGTTGACGTAGAGCACGAGGTCGGGCCGCCGATCGTAGCCACCCTTGAGCGTCACCTCCTCGGCCAGCGCGAAGTGGTTACGTTCCGGTTGCTCCCAGTCCACCAGGTGCACCGTCTCAAAGGCTTGGCCGGCGGCCACCTGCACCGCCACGCCGTAGCGCAGCAGCTTGTAGCTGCGCAGGGCCGTCTGGTAGAGCGTGGTGCCGGTGGCGTCGGCGGCGGCGAGTAGCTTCTGCAGGGCGGCGGCGACGTGCGCATCGGAGTAGCCGCGCGCCTGCAGGTTGGCGCGCAGCAGCTCGGCCTCGATGCCGCGGTTGTTCCCGCGGTCCCGCCACTCGCCGAGGTAGTCGTAGCCGAGGTTGTCTGGCAGGGCCGGATCGGTGAACAGGGCGATGACGCGGTTCTGCGTCTTGCGTTCGGAGCGCGGGATCTCAGGCATGCGCCGCCTCCGATTCGACGAGCCGCGTCCGGCCGGTGAGCAGCCCCTGCATCATCGCCTGCTTAAGGTCGCGGGTCTTGTCGCGACGGACTTCGAGAACGGTCAGCTCGGCGTCCATGTCGGAGAGGACGGCGGCGATGGCGGACTGCTCTTCCTTGGAGGCGGGCAGTCGCACCTCGTATGCGGTGAGTTGTGTCTTTCCAATCTCAAGGAACGTGCTGCCGCCACAAAGACGAATGAACCCCTGCTTCTGAGTGCTGAGCAGGTAGTAGAAGAACTCAACGTCTGTGCCCGCAAACGGCACAAAGTTCTTGAAACCCTGGTTGGTTGAAAGTGGAACGGCATTGATTGCACACTCACCAATCGTCGCGCGCGAGGTCATCACAACTGAACGTGGCGGGACGATTTCGGCCGCGCTTGCCGCAAGGCCCGCGGATGTGATCGTACGTGCAGTAGACCACAGGTACTTGCGGCCAGCGAGCGCTGTGATGTCGGTTGGCGTGCACCAGAGAATATCGCCATTCCAGAAACGGCTGTCCGTGGTGCTGGGTGTACCGCCGCTCCCGATCTCCGCCACCTCCCCCAACCGCTTCACTTCCCACTCCCCGGTGAAGCCGGATAGCCGGGCTTGACCAGTGAGGAGCTGCTGCATGGCGGCCTGTTTGAGGTTGCGCTTCTTGGCGACTTGCCGGTCCAGTCCGTCGACTAGTCCGTCCATATCGCCCAAGGCCTCCGCGATGGCGTGTTGGTCGGGGAGAGGCGGCAATGGCAGCTCAAGCCGGTTCACATCTTTGAGATTGATAACCTTCTGTGCAGATCCAAAAGCCTCCTTGAGGAGGAGGGTCCTTCCAGGATTGGATTGAAGGTAATGGCAAACGAAGGCGGGATGTGCCTCTCCGTCGTCGGCAAACCGAACCAGCGCAACTTGCCTGGCAATGTTTGCTCCCGCCAAAGCCATCGGGACGATCGCGCATTCGCCTGGGAATCCCACCAGGCTTATCACGAGCTCCCCGCCGCGGAGGATCGTCCTTTCGTATTGTCTGGAAACCGCGTTGGGAATCCGACGCAGATTCGCTGCACTAATCTTGCCCTGAAACACATCTCCTCCTCGAATGAAGAGGACGCCTCCGGGATCGTCCTTTCCGGGCTGTACCACGCCATATGTAATTCGAGCACCCTTTTCGAGCAGTGAACTTATCGGGCTTACGCGCCAAGTCATCGGAATGAACCCCACCTCCGTCTGCTTGTAGCCCGGCTTCAGCTCCATACCGCCCCCATCGCTTTCAGGTGCCCCGCCACACGCGCGGCGAGGGCGCCCACTTCGACATCGAGCTGCGGCAGCGGCGTGGTGTAGCGCTCGGCGAGCTGCCGGATGCGGCCAGTGAGGGTCTGTGAAACGCGGTCGAGTTCGCCCTGCACAGCTGCAGCTAACCGGGTGAGCCACTTGTCGTCCACTACCAGGGCATTGATCTCGCCCTCGGCGAGCGCGCCGTACTTCGCGTCGAGCTTTTCCTCCAGGGCCTCCTGCACGGACTTAATCTTGGCTCTAGTGTCGGCCTGCCGCTTCAGCAGTTCGGCGTAGTCCTGCAACGCCGCGCGCTCGTCGACATCGTCCGGGCTCTGGCCGATCTTCTGGAGCCGCGCGTTCACGGCCTTGGCCGTGATCTTCTGCTTGTCGCCCTCGCCCTCGATCACCTCGGCGAGCAGGCCGTCCTCGCCGCCCTGTTCCTCGCGTCGCTCGTCGAGCTGCTGCTCGATGGCGATCAGCGTCGCCTCCAGCACGACGATGGCGTCGCGGTCGGAGAAGAAGTAGCGGTCGACGACCAGCACCGCGGGCACGAGGTCGGACTTGAAGCGCCGCCTACCGCGCCTGAAGTCCTCAATTTCGGGCCAGACGAGCTTGCCTTCCGTGTTCTTGACCTGCCGGATCTCGCGCGGCTTCGCGCCCTCCTGCCAGCCGACGGCGGCGATGATATAGGCGTCGTCCTGCAACGTTTCGGCGCAGTAGTCCATCAGGTGCTGGTAGATGTCATAGGCGTCCACTAGCGGCGCCGCCCGGAAGTCAGCCAGCAGGCTCTCCGAGATGGTCTCGATTAGCGCCTTGGGATAACTGCCCTTGCCGAAACCCTTCATGAGGGGTGCGTGGGCCTGCTGCCAACGCAGGAACCGCTCGCCTACCTGCGCGTGGAACGCGGTGAACTCCTTGTGGCCGAGGATGGCGGGCTTGACCTCGGACAGCGGCAACTTGAGGCTGGCGTAGCCAGGGCGCAGCGTGTCGAACAGCGTCGCACGCAGGGTGGGCATGATGTGCCAGTAGGCGCTGAGGGCGTCGAGGTCACGCTCGGGGATGCCGCCGCGCAGGTGGCCGTCGATGTCCTGCAGGTCCTCGGGCTCGGTGCTGTCGATGTAGCGCGGCAGGTTGAGGTTGTAGTCGTTCTTCGGATCGGCGAGCTCGGTGAGCGGCACCATGCGGGCGTAGCGCGGGTCGCTTTCGTCCTGCTTGCGGAAGACGTCGACGATCCTGTGGAGGTCCTGCTCGCGCAGGCGGTTCTTGGCGCCGTCCTTCCGGAAGCCCCTCGAGGC
>CAIWHR010000259.1 GCA_903912485.1 uncultured beta proteobacterium
CATGCGGCAGTACATCCAACTGATCGGCAACACCGCTGCATTGCCCAAGGGTGCCGCTGATACAGCACCCACGCCTTTGACACCACCGGTTGCATGGCCGGGCAGGTAAGGCACGAGGTCGGCGACCACGCAGACCGGACCGACGCCAGGGCCGCCACCGCCGTGCGGGATGCAGAAAGTCTTGTGCAGGTTGAGGTGCGAAACGTCGGCGCCGAATTCGCCGGGGGCGGCGAGGCCGACCAGCGCGTTGAGGTTGGCGCCGTCGACGTAGACCTGCCCGCCGTGCTCGTGGACGATCTCGCAGATCCGCCGGATGCCCGCCTCGAACACGCCGTGCGTCGACGGGTAGGTGGCCATGATCGCGGCCAGCCTCTCCCGGTGCAGGCGGGCCTTGGCCTCGAGATCGGCCAGATCGACGTTGCCGTCCCTGTCGCAGGCGACGACGACGACGTCCATGCCGGCCATGTGCGCCGACGCCGGGTTGGTGCCGTGCGCCGACGCGGGGATGAGGCAGAGGTCGCGGTGCGCTTCGCCCCGGCTCGCGTGGTAGGCGCGGATCGCGAGCAGGCCCGCGTACTCGCCCTGCGACCCCGCGTTCGGCTGCAGCGACACCGCCGCGTAGCCGGTGATCGCGCACAGCATCCGCTCGAGGTCGGCGGCGAGCTCGCGGTAGCCCTCGGCCTGCGCGGCCGGCGCGAACGGGTGGAGGTTCGCGAATCCGGGCCACGTCACGGGAATCATCTCGGACGTCGCGTTCAGCTTCATCGTGCACGAGCCGAGCGGGATCATCGAGCGGTCGAGCGCGATGTCGCGGTCGGCCAACCGCCGCAGGTAGCGCAGCATGTCGGTCTCGCAGCGGTAGCGGCGGAACGTCGGGTGCGTGAGGAACGGCGACGTGCGCAGCAGCGCGGCGGGCAGCGCGTCGGGCGTGCCGGCGTCGAGGTCGGCGACGGTGAACGGCGCGTCGCTGCCGGAGAAGATGCTCCAGACCAGTTCGACGTCGGCGCGCGTCGTCGTCTCGTCGAGCGAGGCGCCCAGCGTGTTCGCGTCGACCTGCCGGAAGTTGGCGCCGAGGCGCTCGCCGCGCTCGCGGATCTCCTGCGTGCGCGTGCCGGTCGCGACGGTGACGGTGTCGAAGAACGCCGCAGTCGGGACGTCGAAGCCCAGACGCGCGAGGCCCGCCTTCAGGATGCACGACAGCCGGTGGACGCGACGCGCGATCGTCGTCAGGCCGTCGGCGCCGTGATGGACGGCGTACATGCTCGCCAGTACCGCCAGCAGCACCTGCGCGGTGCAGATGTTCGACGTCGCCTTCTCGCGGCGAATGTGCTGCTCGCGCGTCTGCAGCGCGAGCCGGTACGCCGGCCCGCCGTCGGCGTCGACGGTGACGCCGACCAGCCGCCCGGGCATCGAGCGCTTGAACTCGTCGCGCGTGGCGAGGTAGCCGGCGTGCGGGCCGCCGTAGCCCATCGGCACGCCGTAGCGCTGCGTCGAGCCGACGGCGACGTCGGCGCCCCACTCGCCCGGCGGCGCGAGCAGCGTCAGCGCCAGCACGTCGGCGGCGACGACGACGAAGCCTCCGCCGGCGTGAATCGCCGCCGTCAGTTCGCGATAGTCGCGCACGTCGCCGTCGGCGCCCGGATACTGCAGCAGCACGGCGAACGCGCCCGCGGCGGGGGCGTCCGCCGCGGGGCCGGTCACGACCTCGATGCCCAGCGGCGCGGCGCGCGTGCGCACGACGTCGACGGTCTGCGCGAACACGTCGTCGGCGACGTAGAAGCGGCAGCTCGCGCTGCGGCTCATCCGCTGGCACAGCGTCATCGCCTCGGCGGCGGCGGTGGCCTCGTCGAGCATCGACGCGTTGGCGATCGCCATGCCGGTCAGGTCGCAGACCATCGTCTGGAAGTTGACCAGCGCTTCCAGCCGGCCCTGCGAGATCTCGGGCTGATACGGCGTGTACGCGGTGTACCACGCCGGGTTCTCGAGGATGTTGCGGGCGATGACGCCCGGCGTGTGCGTGCCGTAGTAGCCCTGCCCGATGAACGACTTCAATACCCGGTTCTTCGCCGCGATCGCCGCCAGGCGCGCCAGCGCCTCGGTCTCGGTGACGGGCCCCGGCAGCGCCAGCGGCGCCCCGCGGCGGATCGCCGCGGGCACGACGGCGTCGATCAGCGCCGCGCGCGACGGGTAGCGCAGCGTCGCCAGCATCGCCGCCTGGTCGTCGGCGCTGGTGCCGATGTGGCGCGCGCCGAACGCATCGGTCTGTTCGAGTGCGGACAGCGTCGCGGCGCCGGGAAGGGAAGGCTTCGGGTCGTTCATCGGAGTGCCTCTTTCAGCGCGCGGCGAGCCTGCGCGGGGTTCGCGGTTGGGGTCGGGGACTACGCGTCGCCGATCGCCGCCGTGTACGCCGCGGCGTCGAGCAGCTTGCCGACGGCGCCGGGGTCGGCGGGCTTCAGCTTGAACAGCCACGAAGCGTACGCGTCCTGGTTGACGAGCTCGGGCGTGGAGGGCAGGTCGGCGTTCACCGCGGTGACCTCGCCGCCGACCGGCGCGTAGATGTCGGACGCGGCCTTCACCGATTCGACCACCGCGCAGGCTTCGGCGGCGGCGACGACGCGGCCCACGTCGGGCAATTCGATGTAGACGAGATCGCCCAGCGCTTGCTGCGCGTGATCGGTGATGCCGACCGTCAGCGTGCCGTCGGGCTCGCTCTTCACCCACTCGTGGCTGGCCGTGTACTTCAGTGCTTGCGGTACGTTCATTCGAGCTCCCCCTTGGGTTGTGACGCGCGCGCCTGTGCGTCAGGCGACCTGCACCTTGCCGTTGCGCGCAAACGGCGGCTTGACCACCCTTGCCTTCAGTTCCCTGTCGCGGACCGCGACGCGCACCGTGTCGCCGACGGCGACGCCCGCCGGCAGGCGCGCCAGCGCGATCGACTGGTTCAGCGTCGGGCTGAACGTGCCGCTGGTGATCTCGCCGTCGCCCTGCGCGGTGTGAACCAGCTGGTGCGCGCGCAGCACGCCGCCCTTGTCGACGAGCAGGAGCCCGGCGAGCCGGCGCGCCGGCGCCCTGCCGAGCAGCGCCGCCTTGCCGGCGAAATCGCGCGGGCTGGCCAGATCGACGGTCCATGCCAAGCCCGACTCCAGCGGACCCACCGCCTCGTCCATGTCCTGCCCGTACAGGTTCATGCCGGCCTCGAGCCGCAGCGTGTCGCGCGCGCCAAGGCCGCAGGGCCGCACGCCGGCTGCGGCCAGCGCGTTCCACAGCGCCGCCGCGCGCGCCGCGGGGAGCATCACCTCGAACCCGTCCTCGCCGGTGTAGCCGGTGCGGGCAACGAACGTGTCGCCGATGTCGGCGCCCATGAACGGCTTCAGCGCCGCGCTCGCCGGCTCGCTGCCCGGCAGCGCCTGCCACAGCTTCGCCCGCGCGTTGGGGCCCTGCACCGCGATCATCGCGAGGTCGGTGCGCGGCGTCAGCGTGAGCTGCGGCGCACGCGCCGCGATCAGCGCCCGGAAGCGCGCGATGTCCTTGTCGGCGGTGCCGGCGTTGACGACGATGCGGAAGAAGTCCTCGCGCAGGAAGTAGACGATGAGGTCGTCGATGACGCCGCCGTCTTCGGCGAGCAGGCACGAATACAGCGCCTTGCCCGGGACCTGCAGCTTGTCGACGTTGTTGGCCAGCGCATAGCGGAGGAAGTCGCGCCCGCCCGCCCCCGCGAGATCGACGACGCGCATGTGCGAGACGTCGAACATGCCGGCGTCGTTCCTGACCGCGTGGTGCTCCTCGATCTGCGAGCCGTAGTTGACCGGCATGTCCCAGCCGCCGAAATCGACCATGCGGGCGCCGGCAGCGCGGTGAACGGCGTTGAGGGGTGTCTGTTTCAGCATGCGCTTCTCCGGGCGGTGGAACGAAAAAAAGGCGAAGCGGTGTCGCCGCTTCGCCCTGTCTGTCCTTTTACCTGAGAGATTGCGGCACGCACCGCGCATTGCGCGGCGCCGCACCGGTGCCCCTTCGGTGGGCCGCCATCGACGCCATCGATCCGCGCCGCGCGACCGCTCTCCAGATTGCGCCTACGTCCGCGCAGCCCCTGGTGCCTGAGCGGTTGCAGGAATTGCGCCTTCGGCGGCGGTCCCCGGCCAGTCGGCCCGGACCGCTCTCTCCTGCACGGACCATCGAAGGTTACCGGCCGCGCCGGATCCTGTCAAAGCCTGGGCCGTGGCAAGCGGGGCCCGGCGCGAACCGGCCGCGGCCCGTTCGCGGCCCGTTCGCGCCGCGGATTGCGCCGGCGGCGCAATCCGGCATCGACGCGCCTGGCTTACTTCTTCAGCGCCAGCACGTAGGCGACGATCGCCTTCAGGTCGGCGTCGGAGACCTGCGGGTTCGGCGGCATCGGGATCTGGCCCCAGACGCCGGAGCCGCCGGCCTTGACCTTGGCCGCAAGCTTGGCCGCGGCAGCGGCATCGCCCTTGTACTTGGCCGCGACGTCGTTGTACGCGGGGCCGACGACCTTGGTGGCGATGGCGTGACAGGCCGTGCAACCGTTCTTGGTGAGCAGTGCCATGCCATCCTGGGCCTGCGCGGCTCCGGTGGCGAAGACCGCGGCGGCGAGAACGGCGAACGTCGATTTCATGGTGTCTCCGTGGACAAATCGGGAAGTCGAAAAACGGGCGGCAATCATACCGGAAGACCGCGGCTTTTGCACTTTCGCGCCGTCGGGGACGGCGGGCATCGGGGTCGCTTCATTCCCGGCTGGCGGGTGCCAGCGCGGCGGCGAGCTCGGCCAATGCGTGGATCGGGGCGAGGCACTGCGTGCCGCGGCACACCCACGCGGTCGCGCCGCCGGCCGCGACGGAACCCTTGATCAGCGCGGCGGGAACGTCGCCGCAGCCGGCGAGGTTGAACACGCGGGTCGTCGGCCGATAGACGGCTTCGAGCTCGCGCTGCCACGCCGCGCAGACGTCCGGCTCGCCGAAGAGCAGCACCGACGAAGGCGGCGCCAGCGCGTCCTCGAGCGCGCACAGCAGCGTCGCGTACCCGCCCGGCGACTCCCCGAGCGAGCGCGCGAACAGCCGCACCGCGCGCTCGCCGGCCTCGACCAGACGCGGCTCGGCGGCGAGATGGCCCAGCGCGATGAGCGCCTGCGCGGCGACGCCGTTGCCCGAGGGCGTCGCGTTGTCGTGTCCGGGCTTGCTGCGGTGGATGAGCCGCTCGTGATCGTGGCTGGTGAAGAAGAAGCCTCCCTGCGCCGGGTCCTCGAACGCGGTGAGCAGGACGCCGGCGAGCTCAAGCGCCCAAGCGAAGTCCTGCGGCCGGAAGCGCGTCTGCATCAGTTCGATCAGCGCGGCGAGCAGGAATGCGTAGTCGTCGAGGTACGCGTTGAGGTGCGCGCGCTCGCCCTTGCGCGTCGCCAGCAGCCGGCCGTCGCGGAAAGCCGTCGCCCGCAGCGCGTCGGCCGCCGCGCAGGCGAGATCGGCGCAGCCGGCATCGGCGAGCGCGCGCGCCGCGCGGGCGAGTCCGGCAATCGC
>CAIWHR010000260.1 GCA_903912485.1 uncultured beta proteobacterium
GCCAGTCCTTGCCGAAGCCGCGCGGCGTGTTCCGGATGCCGATCGCCGCCTGCCGCCGCTTGTATTCGCTGATCTTGATGAGCCTGACCACCCTGCGCACGTCGGCCGCGGCGTAGCCCATGGCGACGATCTCGGCCGGGCTGCGGTCCTGCTCGACGTAGGCCTCGAGCACGGCGTCGAGCACGTCGTACGGCGGCAGCGCGTCCTGGTCGGTCTGGTTCGCGCGCAGTTCGGCCGACGGCGCGCGGGTGATGATCCGCTCGGGAATCACCCTTCCCAGGCGGTTGCGGTAGCGCGACAGCCGGTACACCAGCGTCTTGCTGATGTCCTTCAGCACCGCGAAGCCGCCGGCCATGTCGCCGTAGAGCGTCGCGTAGCCGACCGCCATTTCCGACTTGTTTCCCGTCGTCAGCACGATCGACCCGAACTTGTTCGACAGCGCCATCAGCAGCGTGCCGCGAATGCGCGCCTGGATGTTCTCCTCGGTGGCGTCGGGCGGCACGCCCCGGAATTCGCCCGCCAGCGCGGCGTGGAACGCGGCGAACATCGGCTCGATCGAGATCTCGTCGTAGCGGACGCCGACGATGGCCGCCATCGCCCGTGCATCCTCGAGGCTGATCGCGGCGTTGAACTGCGAAGGCATCATCACCGCGCGGACGCGGTCGGGGCCGAGCGCGTCGACGGCGACGGCAAGCGTCAGCGCCGAATCGATGCCGCCCGACAGCCCGAGCAGCACGCCGGGGAAGTGGTTCTTGCGGACGTAGTCGCGCACGCCCATCACCAGCGCGTCGTAGACGTGCGGCTCGAGTCCGGCGTCGAGCGAGCCGCGCACCTGCTTGGGCGCGCCGCCCTCGAACGCCGCCAGCGCCACCGCCTCGTGCCACGCGGGCAACTGCTGCGCAACGTTGCCGCCGGCGTCGACGACGAACGACGCGCCGTCGAACACGAGCTCGTCCTGACCGCCGACGCGGTTGACGTACACCAGCGGGACCCCGGTCTCGCGCGCCCGGGCGCCGACCTGCGCGCGGCGCAGCGCGTGCTGCCGCGTGTGGTAGGGCGAGCCGTTGGCGACGACGATGATTCCGGCGCCGGCCGCCCGCGACTGCCCCGCCGGGCCGGGATACCAGCAGTCCTCGCAGATGACGAAGCCGACGGCGGTGCCGTCGACGTCGACGACGCAGGGCGCGCTTCCCGCGTCGAAATAGCGCTGTTCGTCGAACACCGTGTAATTGGGAAGCCGCTGCTTGCGATAGACCGCGGCGACGCGCCCTTCCCGCAGCACCGCCAGCGCGTTGTAGCGCCTGCCGCCGTCGACCTCGGGAAATCCGACGACCACGACGCTCTTCTTCACCTCGGCCGCGAGCGCAGCGAGTTCGCTCGCGCAGGCGTCGAGAAACGCCGGCCGCAGCAGCAGGTCCTCGGGCGGATAGCCGCACAGCGACAGCTCCGGGGTGACGACGAGCCGGGCACCGGCGCGCTCGCCTTGCGCGGCCGCCGCCAGGATCGACCGGGCGTTGCCCGCGAGGTCGCCGACGACCTGGTTCAGCTGCGCGATGGCGATCTGCATGCCAAAAATGGTAGCACGCGGACCCGCGGCTCGCCGGCGCCGGCGGCGGCGATTGCGACGGACGCGTCTTCGCGCCAGAATCCGCCACCATGAACGACTCCCTGCACCAGCCTCCGGGCACCGGCCCCGCGCCCGCGCTGCTGCTGCGCGACGACGTCGCGCTGGCGGCCATTCCCGCGCCGGCCTGGGATGCACTGGTGCCCGGCCAGCCGCTGCTCGCGCACGCTTTCCTGTCGGCGCTGCACCAGACCGGCTGCGCGTCGCCGCGCACCGGCTGGCGTCCCTGCTACGTCACCGCGTGGGCAGGCGACGCGCTCGCCGGCGCGCTGCCGCTGTACGCCAAGATGCACTCGTTCGGCGAGTACGTCTTCGACTGGGCCTGGGCCGACGCGTATCGCCGCCACCAGCGCCGGTATTACCCGAAGCTCGTCGCCGCCATCCCGTTCACGCCGACCCCGGGGCCGCGGCTGCTCGCCCCCGACGCCGCGACCCGCGGCGCGCTGCTCGCGCACGCGTTGGGGCTGCTCGCCGCCGGCAATCATTCGTCGCTGCACCTGCTGTTCGCGGCCGACGCCGACATCGCGCTGTGCGCGGACGCCGGCATGATCGTCCGCCACGGCGTGCAGTTCCACTGGGACAATCCGGGCTACCGGGACTTCGCCGAATTCCTCGCCGCGTTCAACCACGACAAGCGCAAGAAGGTGAAGCAGGAGCGGCGCCGGCTGGCCGAATCGGGCGTGACCTTCACCCGCAGGACGGGGGCCGACATCTCGGGAGCGGACTGGGCCTTCTTCCACGGCTGCTACGAGCGAACCTACGCCGCGCACGGCTCGACGCCGTACCTGTCGCTCGAATTCTTCGAAACGCTCGGCGCGACGATGCCGGAGCGGCTGCTGCTGGTGACCGGCGCGCGCGACGGAACGCCCGTCTGCGCCGCGCTCGACGTGTTCTCCGACGCTGCGCTGTGGGGCCGCTACTGGGGAGCGACGGAATACCTGCCCGGCCTGCACTTCGAAACGTGCTACTACCAGGCGATCGAGTTCTGCATCGAGCGCCGCATCGCGCGCTTCGAAGGCGGCGCGCAGGGGACGCACAAGCTCGCGCGCGGCCTGATGCCGGTGACGACGTCGTCGGCGCACGCCATATTCGACCCCGACTTCGCCGCGGCGATCGCCGATTTCTGCGCCCGCGAGCGCGCCGACGTCGCGCAGTCGGTCGACGAACTCGAGACCGCGAGCCCCTTCCGCGAGCCGCCGCCCGACCCCGCTAGCGGTTGAAATCCTCGTCGGGCGGCGTCGCGTCGACGCTGCGCGGCGCTTCGTTTCCGGGCGAGGCTTCGGTCTTCGGACCGCGGCGATTGCGGTTGCCGCGCGGCTTGTTCTTGCCCTGCCCGGCGCCCGGCGGACCGCCGGCGCCCTTCGGCCGCGGCCTGTCCGTGCCCGGCAGCCCTGCCGGAATCGCTCCCGGCACCGTCAGCGTCGTCATGACGATCGGGGATGCCGGCGCGCCCTGCCGCGGGGCGCCCTGCCCCGGCGCGCCCTGGCGGCGCGGCGC
>CAIWHR010000261.1 GCA_903912485.1 uncultured beta proteobacterium
ACGACCCTGAACCTGCCCGACACGCCGTTCCCGATGCGCGGCGATCTCGCCAAGCGCGAGCCGGTGTGGGTGACGCAATGGCACGAGCGCAAGGTGTACGAAGCCATCCGCGCCGCGGCGAAGGGCCGCCCGCGCTTCGTGCTGCACGACGGCCCGCCGTACGCCAACGCCGACATCCACATTGGCCACGCCTTCAACAAGATCCTGAAGGACATCGTCGTCAAGAACCGCTCGCTCGACGGCTTCGACGCGCCGTACGTCCCGGGCTGGGATTGCCACGGCATGCCGATCGAGGTGCAGATCGAGAAGGCGCACGGCAAGCACATCCCGGTCGAGGAGACGCAGCGCCTCGCGCGCGCCTACGCCAACGAGCAGATCGCGCGGCAGAAGCCCGATTTCGAGCGTCTGGGCATCCTCGGCGAGTGGGGCAACCCGTACACGACGATGGCGCCGCGCAACGAGGCCGACGAGATCCGCACGCTGGGCAAGCTGCTGGAGAAGGGCTTCGTCTATCGGGGCCTCAAGCCCGTCAACTGGTGCTTCGACTGCGGCTCGGCATTGGCCGAAGCCGAGGTCGAGTACGAGGACCGGCAGGACAGCGCCATCGACGTGGCTTTCCCGGTCGACGACGCCGACCGCGGCAGGCTCGCCGCCGCGTTCGGGCTGCCGGCGCTGCCGCCCGGCCCGACGCTGGCGGTGATCTGGACGACCACGCCGTGGACGATCCCTTCGAACCAGGCGCTCAACGCGCATCCGGCGTTCGACTACGCGCTGGTCGCCACCCCGCGCGGGCACCTGCTGCTCGCGGCGGAACTGGTCGCCGCCTGCCTCGAACGCTACGGTCTCACGGGGACCGTGGTGGCGACGGCCAAGGGCGCAGCGCTCGAGCTCATCCGCTTCCGGCATCCGTTCTACGACCGGCCTTCGCCCGTCTACCTCGGCGACTACGTGACGCTCGACACGGGCACCGGGCTCGTCCACAGCGCCCCCGCGTACGGCATCGAGGACTTCCAGTCCTGCCGCCGCTACGGGATGAAGGACGACGCCATGCTGAACCCGGTGCAGGGCGACGGCCGGTTCGCCGGCAGCCTGCCGTTCTTCGGCGGCGAGAAGGTCTGGGAAGCCAACCCGCAGATCGTCGCCAAGCTCGCCGACGTCGGCGCGCTGCTGCATTCGGCCAAACACACGCACAGCTACATGCACTGCTGGCGGCACAAGACGCCGATCATCTACCGCGCGACGACGCAGTGGTTCGCCGGCATGGACGACGTGCAGGGCTGGAACGGCGCCAAGCCGGCGACGACGCTGCGCGCGCTCGCGCTGGCCGGCATCGAGGCGACGCGGTTCTACCCGTCGTGGGGCAAGGCGAGGCTGTACGCGATGATCGCCAACCGCCCCGACTGGACGCTGTCGCGGCAGCGGCAGTGGGGCACGCCGATGCCCTTCTTCGTGCACAAGGAGACCGGCGCGCTGCATCCGCGCACGCTGGAGATCCTCGAAACGGTCGCCAAGCGGGTGGAGACCGGCGGCATCGAAGCCTGGCAGACGCTCGACCCCAGCGAACTCCTCGGCGACGACGTCGGCCAGTACACCAGGATCAAGGACACGCTCGACGTCTGGTTCGACTCGGGCTCGACGCACCAGACGGTGATGGGCGGCCCGAAGGGGCGCGAACAGCGCGCCGGCTCGCACTGGGAACAGACGGCCTTCCCCGCCGACCTGTACCTCGAAGGCTCGGACCAGCACCGCGGCTGGTTCCACACGTCGCTGCTGGTGTCGTGCATGCTGAACGGCGTGCCGCCCTACAAGGGCCTGCTCACGCACGGCTTCGTCGTCGACGGCGAAGGCAAGAAGATGTCGAAGTCCAAGGGCAACGTCGTCGCGCCGCAGAAGGTGTCGTCGACGCTGGGCGCCGAGATCCTGCGCCTGTGGGTGGCCGCCACCGACTACTCGGGCGACATGTCGATCTCGGACGAGATCCTGAAGCGCGTCGTCGAGAGCTACCGCCGCATCCGCAACACGCTGCGCTTCCTGATGGCGAACACCGCCGATTTCGACGCGGCGAACGACGCCGTCCCGACCGCCGAACTGCTGGAGCTCGACCGCTACGCGCTGGCCGCGGCGCGGGCGCTGGCCGACGCGGTCCAGGCCGACTACGCGCGCAACGAATTCCACGTCGTCGTCCAGCGCCTGCAGACGTACTGCTCCGAGGACCTCGGCGGTTTCTATCTCGACGTGCTGAAGGACCGGCTGTACACGTCCGGCAAGGCGAGCCACGCGCGGCGCTCGGCGCAGACGGCGCTGGCGCTGATCCGCGACCTGCTGCTGAAGCTGATGGCGCCGGTGCTGTCGTTCACCGCCGAGGAGGCATGGGCGATCGTGCATCCGGGCGAAGCGTCGATCTTCTGCCGCACCTGGACCGACGCGCTGCCCGCGCTGCCCGATGCCGAAGCGCTGCTGGCCAAGTGGGTGCGCATCCTGGCCGTGCGCGGGACCGCGCTGAGGGAGCTCGAGGCGCTGCGGGCGGCGGGCGGCATCGGCTCGTCGCTGCAGGCGGAGGCGGCGATCACGGCCCCCGACGCCGAGTACGAGGCGCTGGCGAGCCTTGGCGACGACCTGCGCTTCGTGCTGATCACGTCGGCGGCGACCGTCGAGCGCGGCGAGCGTCTGGCGGTCCGCGTGGCGGCCAGCGCTCACGCCAAGTGCGACCGCTGCTGGCACTACCGCTCCGACGTCGGCGTCGACCCGGCGCATCCGACCATCTGCGCTCGCTGCGTGGCGAACCTCGCGGGTCCGGGCGAACCGCGGCAGTTCGCGTAGCCAGCACGCCACCCGGACGCGGCGCCGACGGCGTCCGGGCTGCGTTGCGCTCAACCCCGTGCTGCCGATGCGGCCCAATGCACATCATGGACCTGACTTGAAACCATCGTCGAACACCGCCGCCGCTACCGCCACTCCCGGCTGGTGGCGCTGGCTCGCGCTGAGCGCCGTCGTGATCATTGCCGACCACGCGACCAAGGCGTGGATCCTGGCCGCGATCCGGCCCGGCGAGCCCTGGGTCGTCACCCGCTTCTTCAGCCTCACGCTGGCGTTCAATTCGGGAGCGGCGTTCAGCTTCCTCGCCGGCGCGGGCGGCTGGCAGCGCTGGCTGTTCGCCGCGGTCGCGGTGGCGGCGTCGGCGGTCATCGTGTGGCTGCTGCGGCGCGGCGGGGGCCGGTGGTACTGCCTCGGCCTCGCGCTGATCCTCGGCGGCGCGCTGGGCAACCTGTGGGACCGGCTCGCGATCGGCACCGTCGTCGACTTCCTGCTGTTTCACTACGCAGGGTGGGCGTATCCTGCGTTCAACGTCGCCGACAGCGCGATCACCGTCGGCGCGGCGC
>CAIWHR010000262.1 GCA_903912485.1 uncultured beta proteobacterium
GACGACGCGATCCGCGGCGCGCGCCGCGGCGCACCGGGGGCCGAACCGGCTCGCTGACAATGCGTTAAGCTGTCGGCGGGCCGGTGACCGGTCCGCATCGCCCGGCGGCGTCGCCACGCCGTCGATCGGAGCATGGCTCCGGGCCGGGCGCGGGAGGACGCAGTGAACCTGAAGCAATTGAGCTATTTCGTGGCGATCGCCGAACATCGCTCGATACTCAAGGCATCGCAGTCGCTGTTCGTGTCGCAGCCCGCGGTCAGCGCGCAGATCAGGCTGCTCGAGGAGGAACTGGGCGTGCAGCTGTTCGAACGGCGCTCGAACGGCGCCGTCGTGACGCCCGAGGGTTCCGATTTCCTGGGGCACGCGCGCAGCGTGCTCGACACCATCGAGCATGCGCGCGCCAGCATGCGCACGCACCAGGCGGCCGAAGTCGGGCGCGTCTCCGTCGGCATTCCCGGGTCGCTGGTGTCCATCCTCACCGTCCCGCTGATCGAGCGCGAGCAGCAGGAGCTGCCCAACGTGCAGCTGCGCGTGGTGTCGGGCCTGTCGGGGCACATCCGGCAGTGGATCCTGGACGGCAGGATCGACTTCGGGCTGATGTACGCGCCGTCGACCGAGGGGGGGCTCGACGTCGAGCGCCTGCTCTCCGAGGAGCTGTACGTCGCGGCCAAGAGCCGCGCGGCGGTGAAGGGGCGGCTCACCGACGCCGGCGAAATGCCGCTGCGCGCGCTGGAGGGCCTGCCGCTGGTGCTGCCGGGACGCGAACACGGACTGCGGACGGTGATCGACGACGCCGTGGCGCGCGTCGGCATCGCGCTGCAGGTCCGCACCGAGCTCGACGCCCCCGAGCAGTTGAAGGAGATGGTGCGGCGCACCGGCTGCTTCACCGTGCTGTCGCTGGCGGCGATCCACAACGACGCCCGGGGCGACCGGCTGTTCACCGCGCGGATCGTCGATCCCTCGATCGACCGCGTGGTGTCGATCGCGCACGCCAGCGGCCGGCCGCTGTCGCGCGCGGCGCGGCGCGTCGAGCAGATCCTGAAGGCGATCATCGCCAAGGAGCTGGAAAAGGGCTGGTGGAAGTCCGCCCACGCGCAGGCCGCCGGGGCCGCGCGGCCGCCGGCACCGCCCGAGCCATGATCACGCTCTACCACTGCATCGCGGCGCGCTCGTTCCGCCCGCTGTGGACGCTGGAGGAGCTGGGCGTCCCGTACGAGCTCCGGATGCTCCCGTTTCCGCCGCGCGCGACGGCGCGTTCGTACCTGGCGGTCAACCCGCTGGGCACGGTGCCGCTGCTCGTCGACGGCGACACGCGGATGACCGAATCGGCGGCGATGTGCCAGTACCTGGCCGCGCGCCACGCACCGACACCGCTCGACGTCGGCGTCGGCGAGCCGGAATTCGGCGCCTTCCTGAACTACGTCCACTTCGGCGAGGCGACGCTGACGTTTCCGCAGGCGCTGGTGCTGCGCTATTCGCGCTTCGAGCCCGAGCCGCGCCGGCTGCCGCAGGTGGTCGACGACTACACCCGGTGGTTCCTGGCGCGCCTGCGCACGCTGGAGCCGCTGCTGGAGCGGCAGCCTTACCTCTGCGCGCAGCGCTTCACCGCGGCCGACATTTCGGTCGGCTACGCGTTGCTGCTGGCCGGGCACCTCGGGCTGCAGCAGCGCTTCACGCCCGCCGTCGCCGCCTACTGGGAGCGGCTGCGCGGCCGCGACGCCTTCGCGCGCGCGCTGGCCGCGCAGACCCGTGCCGCGCAGGAGCAGGGCGTGCCGCTGCTGCCGGCGCCGGACGCGGGGGCGCCCGACCGAAATCCGTAACCTGCAGGGAGCCGACATGATCGACATCGACGACAGCACGACCATCGGCGGCGCCTTCCGGCGCGCGGCGGCGGCCTACGGTCGCAACAGCCTGTTCGCCGTGCCTGCCAACGCGGCGCGCGCGTATCTGCCGGAGGGGCTGGAGGTCAGCTACGACGCCGCCGCGCACGCGGTCGGCGAGCTGGCACGGCGCTATGTCCGCGCCGGCTACGGCACCGGGCACCGGGTCGCGCTCTTCCTCGAGAACCGGCCCGAGCACGTGCTGCACAAGCTCGCGCTCAACACGGTCGGCGCGTGCTGCGTGCCGGTGAACCCCGACTACCGCGCCGGCGAACTCGCGTTCCTGCTGGACCATTCGCGGGTCGACCTGGTGGTCGTCCTGGCGAGCCGCGTCGACCAGCTGCGGGCGGCGATGGCCGAAGCGTCGTCGCGGCCCCGCGTCGTCGTCGTCGAGGAGTTCGACGGCGCGTTGCCGTCGCCGACGACGCCTGCCGCGGCGACCGCACCCACCGCGGCAACGCCGGCGAGCATCCTCTACACGTCGGGGACCACCGGCAGGCCGAAGGGTTGCGTGCTGTCGCACCGCTACGAGCTCGCCGCCGGCGCGTGGTACGCGACGCGGGGCGGGCTGGCCGCGATCCGCGACGGACAGGAGCGCCTGTACAACCCGCTGCCGCTGTTCCACGTCAACGCGTCGATCCTGTCCTTCTACTGCATGCTGCTGACCGGCAACTGCCAGGTGCAGAGCGACCGCTTCCAGCCGTCGCGCTGGTGGGCCGAGGTGGCCGCTTCCCGCGCCAGCATCGTGCACTACCTCGGCGTCGTCGTGCCGCTGAGCCTCTGCATCATCTTCGCGATGCTGCTCTGGATGTTCGGCAACGTGCGCTACGCGCTCGCGGTGTTCGCCACCGTCCCGTTCGCGCTGGTCGGCGGCATCCTCGGACTCATCGGTCGCGGCCTGTCGTTCAGCATCCCCGCAGCGGTCGGCTTCATCGCGCTCGCGGGCGTGGCGGTGCTCAACGGCGTCGTCATGGCCGACGAGGTGAAGGCCCAGATGCAGGGCGGCGCGCGGCCCGAGGACGCGGTGCAGCACGGCGCGCGCGAGACGCTGCGCGCCGTCATCACCACCGCGGCCGTCGCCGCGCTC
>CAIWHR010000263.1 GCA_903912485.1 uncultured beta proteobacterium
CGGTGGCGGTGGCGGTGGCGCGGCGCGGACTCCGGGAGCAGGCGGCGGCGGGGGCGGCGTCGGATAGGTGGGCGCGGGCGGCGGCGGCGGCGCGGCACGGACCGCGGCAGCGACGGTCGGTGGTGGCGGCGGAGCCTGCAGTTCGGACGTTCGCTGCCCAGCCGACCCGGGGCCGGGTGCGGCCGCGGGTGCGGGGATCGGCGGCGCCGCCGGCACTGCTGAGGGCGGGCTGACCGCGGTGCCGCACTGGCCGCAGAAGAGCGCCGAATCCGCCAACCGGTTGCCGCAGCTTTCGCAAAACATGACTCGCTTCCTCCACCGACGTCACCCGGCGTCGATCGACGCGCACGACGACGATGCGGCTGTCGGCCATCCAGACCCGGGGCGTACCCGCAAGGCCACGCCGCGTTCGACGCCGATGGCGTTGCGTTCCCTGTCGCGGCGCAAGCGGCCGCGGTGATCGGCGCTTGCGCATCCGGCCCGACGCGGGCATTTTTCCCGACCCATCTTAGTGTTCGCGCGCGCGCCGCGTTTGCGCAGGATCAAACTCGGGCGAAGCAGCCGCGCGCGGCCGCGTCGTCGCGCCGGCAGCGATTGCGCCGGCAACGATTGTTGTGGCGGGGCGGGCGTTTGGCGATAATCCGGCGAGACGCAGAAATCGAAGTCCGGAGCCGCGATGCCATCCCTACCCGTCGGTACGAGAACGTGACCTGCCGCAGCAGCGCGCTGCGAGCGACCGCGGCGTCGTGGCTTTGCGGCGCGGCAGCGGCAGTCATCTTGGCGTCGCTAGCGGCTTGCGGCGACCAGGCGGGCGTGAAGGAAGTTGTCGTCTACACGTCGGTCGATCAGGTCTACTCCGAGCCGATTCTCAAGGCCTACGAGCAGAGCACCGGCGTGCGCGTCAAAGCGGTCTACGATGTCGAGGCGGCCAAGACCACCGGCCTTGTCACGCGCCTGGATGCGGAGAAGGCGCGTCCGCAGGCGGACGTGTTCTGGAGCGGGGAGTTCGCCCAGACCATGGGCCTCAAGGAACGCGGCGTGCTGGCACCCTATCGGTCGCCTGCGGCGGCTGACATTCCCGCGGTGTTCAGCGATCCGGAGGCCTGCTGGACCGGCGTCGGCGGGCGCGCGCGGGTGTTCATCGTGAACACCACGTTGCTCAGGCCGTCGGAGTATCCGGCGTCGCTCGACGACATGCTCGACTCCCGCCGCCCGGCGGATTCGATCGGCATCGCCAACCCCCTGTTCGGCACCGCCGCCACGCACGCGGCCGCCCTCTACGCCAGCCGGGGCCCCGACCCGGCGCTCGGCTTTTTCAAGGCGCTGCGCGAGCGCGGGATCCGCGTGGTCGACGGCAATTCGGTCGTCCGCGACCTGGTGGCCAACGGGCAGCTCGCCTTCGGTCTGACCGACACCGACGATGCGGCGGAAGCGCTCCGGCGGGGCGCCCCGGTCAGGGTGATCGCGCCCGATCAGGACCGGGGCGGCACGCTGGTGATTCCGGGCACCGTCGCCATGATCGCCGGGGGACCGCATCCGGCCGAGGCCCGGGCGCTCGTCGACTACCTGCTGTCGGTCGAGACCGAAGCGGCGTTGGTCAAGGCCGGGGGGTTCCAGATGTCGCTTCGCCCCGGCTCGCCGTTGAACGATCCCGCTTTTGCCGGGATCCGGGCCATGGGAATATCGCTGCAGCAGATTCAGGCCGCGATGCCGCGTTCGATGGTCGAACTGCGGGAGACGTTCATCAGGTGAACGCCGCCGGCAGCGTCATTTCAGGATTCCGGTCTTCTTCCACGCGCTGATGCGCGAAAAGTGATACTGGAAATACAGGACGCTGAAGAAGAACGTCATCACGCCGGAGAGACGCAACCCGATCGGCTCGACGGTGTTGTAATGACGAACCAGCGACGCCCGCATGCCGAACACCGCGACGAGGCCGAGGGCGGCAATGACGATGTTCAGCAGCGCGATCACGCCCACCATCACGTACGCGACATCGACCGAGCCGACGCCGGATATCATCAGCTGCAGCGCGGCCTGGACCAGCAGCGCCACCGTCGCCAATGCCAGGAACAGCACGCCGCGGCTGCCGGGGTCGAGCTTCTTCACGAACAGCGCCTCCCTGAACGCCCAGACGATGGCGCCCAGGCCGAAGGTGAAGGCGGAGAGAATCAGCACGATCGCCCAGTGCATTTCCGGCGGCAGCATGCCCGCGGCGGCGGCGGGCGGCGCCGCGCCCCAGGGCGGGGGAGCGAAGCCGCGCGGTGCGGGTGGGGCGGGGGGCGGGGGCGGTGCCGCAAAGACGGTGGGCGTGGGGGGCGCAGGCACGGGGATTCCGGGGGGCATCGGGGCGCCTGCCGCGGTGCCGACGGCGGTGCCGCACTGAGTGCAGAAGCGCGCCGATGCCGCCAACCGGTTGCCGCAGTTCTCGCAATACATGACCAGCATCCTCTCTCGAATTCATCCGGCGTCGACCGACGCGCGCGACGGCGCATCCACCGCCGGCTCGATCGATCCATCGTAGTGCCTGAGCGCGCGCAATGTTTGAGCAGGATCAAGTTCGGGCACGTCGTCCACCGCTGCCTCGTCATCATACTGGGAGCCTCGTGGGCAAGGCCGAGCAGCACGCGCCGCACGGGCAGATGCTCAGGTCGTTGGACGGCGCCGGCGGGAGGCCAGCATGAAGTGTCGAAGCTGTGACAAGGAGCTGAAGGACGGCGCGAAGTTCTGTCCCCACTGCGGCGTGGAGCAGGCGGCGGGCCGGCGCGGCGGCGAGGCCTCGCCGCCGGCGTCGTC
>CAIWHR010000264.1 GCA_903912485.1 uncultured beta proteobacterium
ACCGAGTTGATCCTGCTGGCGATGGTGGCCATCGACCCATGGCAGGCGCCTTGAGCCCCTCCGACGACACAAAACCCGACGGGTCCAGCCTGCGGGCAGCCGCCGAGGCGCAGCTGGCAAGAGCGCCCCGGACCGACGCGCTTCCGGCCGCAGAGAGGCTGCACGAGCTGCAGGTGCACCAGATCGAGCTGGAGATGCAGAACGAGGCGTTGCGCGAGGCACAGAATGCCCTGGAGGAATCGCGTGACCGCTTTGCCGATCTCTACGAGTTCGCCCCGGTCGGGTATCTCACCGTCTCGACCGGCGGCCTGATCAATGAGGTCAACCTCACCGCCGTCAGGCTGCTGGGCGTCGACCGCAGGAAGCTGCTGCAGCGACGGTTCACCCCCTTGGTCGTCGCCGGGGATCAGGATCGCTGGACGCAGTTCTTTCTGGACTTAAAGGAACTGGACGGCACAGGCAGCGTGGAACTGCGGATGCACCGCGGCGACGGTGCGGTGTTTCCGGCACAGCTGGATTGCCAACGCAGAAGGATCGGCGCTGACGGCACAGCGATCCGGGTTACCGTGAGCGACGTCACCGAGCGCAAGCAGGCACAGGCTGTGCGTGACGCGGCGTTGGATCTGCTGCAGAGGATTGCCAGTCAGGTGCCTGGCGTCGTCTACCAATACCTGTTGCGCCCCGATGGCAGCTCCTGTTTCCCCTTTGCCAGCGCCGCGATCCGCGAGATCTACCGCGTCAGCCCGGAAGAGGTGCGCGAAGATGCTTCCAAAGTCTTTGCCAATCTGCACCCGGACGACCATGACGGAATCGTCGCCTCCATCCAGCAGTCCGCGCGGAACATGACGCCGTGGCGCCATGAGTATCGAGTCAAGTTTGACGATGGCACGGTGCGCTGGCTGTTCGGCAACGCAGTACCGCAGGGGGGAGCGGATGGCTCGGTGCTTTGGCATGGCTTCATCACCGACATCACCGACCGGAAGAAAGCCGAGGCCGAACGCACCCGTCTGCTGAAGATCATCGACGAAACACCGGACTTCGTCGCAACCTCGGACATGCAGACGCATCTCAAATTCCTCAACGTCGCCGGAGCGAGGTTGGTGGGTCTTCCTGACGGTGTCGACGTGTCCGACCTGGAAATCAGGGACATGCATCCCGAGTGGGCGGCACGGCGAGTCCTGGACGAAGGCATTCCCGCGGTGCTGGAAGCAGGTTCCTGGCGGGGTGAAACTGCGCTGCTGCACCGGGACGGCCACCAGACGCCGGTGTCTCAGGTGTTGATGATCCATCGCGACGAGTCCGGCAATCCGGAATTCCTGTCTACCATCATGCGCGACATTACGGCGCCCAAGGCGGCGGAAGCCGAGCTTGAGCAGCACCGCAGCCATCTCGAGGAGCTCGTCATCTCCCGCACCATGGAACTGGCACAAAGCCGTGACGCCGCGCAGGCCGCCAACCGCGCCAAGAGCGCCTTCCTGGCCAACATGAGCCACGAGATCCGGACGCCGATGAACGGCATTCTGGGCATGGCCTACCTGCTTCGCCGCGGCGGCGTCACGCCGAAGCAGGCCGACCGGCTGGACAAGATCGACGCGTCGGCCCACCACCTGCTGGCCGTCATCAACGCGATCCTCGACCTGTCGAAGATCGAGGCCGGCAAGGTCGCCGGTCAGCAGGCGGATTTCACGTTGTCCGGGCTGCTGCAGGAGGTCGCTGCCGTCGTTGAAAGCGGGATCAAGGCCAAGGGTCTCGCGCTGCACGTCGACATGGTCGGGGTGCCGCAGGTGCTGCACGGGGACATCACCCGGCTCAGCCAGGCGCTGGTGAACTACCTCGGCAATGCGGTCAAGTTCACCGAGCGCGGCAGCATCACGCTGACCGGGCGGCTGATCGACGAGACCGACGCCGACTGCCTGCTGCGCTTCGAGGTCACCGATACCGGCATCGGCATTCCCGAGGATGCGTGTCGAAGCCTGTTCGTGCCCTTCCATCAGGTCGACGAGTCGTTCACCCGTGCCTTTGGCGGCACCGGCCTGGGGCTGGCGATCACCAAGCGGATCGCCGCCTTGATGGACGGGGAGGTCGGCGTGACGAGCACGGTCGGGCAGGGCAGCACGTTCTGGCTGACGGCGCGGCTGGGCAAGGGCGTCGCGGGGGCGATCACGCCCGATGCGAACCCGGTGGAGGCCGCCGATGTCCGATTGCGGCGCGACCATCGCGGCGCACGCATCCTGCTGGCCGAGGACGACCCGATCAATCAGGAGGTGGCGCTGGAGTTGCTGCGGCAGGCCGGGCTGGCGCCCGATCTGGCCACCGACGGCCGCGAGGCCGTGCGCCTGGCCGAGCGCAACGACTACGCACTGATCCTGATGGACGTGCAGATGCCGGTGATGAATGGATTGGAAGCCGCGCGCGCCATCCGCTCGCTGCCCGGCCGCGCCGCCACGCCCATCATCGCCAAGACCGCGAGTGTTTTCGACGACGACCGTCGCGCCTGCCTGGATGCGGGCATGAACGACTTCCTCGCCAAGCCGCTGCAGCCCGACAAGGTGTTCGCGACGCTGCTGAAATGGCTGGATCGGCGTTCATCGACGGGACGCTGAACCGTGGCTCGGGGCGATCTTCGGCACCCATGCGGATGCTGCCTACCGCCGCTTTGACTGCGGCACCGGTTAATCGGCAGGCTTCGCGTCCTACGTCAGGTCCACGTCGGGTCCGGGCGCAGTACTGAGCGCGCCGATAGGCTACTGCACTTCCCTCGCCGGACTTGGCAAGATCGAAATCGGCGGGCTTGACCGGCCACCAGTTGTCGTTGGCCTGCCGCACCGGGATGCCTGGTTCAGACTGTAAGAAGCCGGTCACCGCCGTAGTGGGAATGCGAGCTACCGACCCGTTCTACCTTGAGTCGGGGATAAACCGGACGTTCGTGTCCGGGCTAAGTCCGGGGGCTGGCTAAGCGCGCGGCCGGATCCACTTGAGCAGCAGCGTGGCGAGCAGTGCCGCGTCGATCGGCTTGGCGAGGTAGTCGTTCATCCCCGCCTCAAGGCAGCGCTTCCTGTCGTCGGGAAACGCAAGGGCCGTCAACGCGATGATTGGCACCGACCCTCCGCTCGCCGTCGCCCGGATGCGACGCGTCGCCTCGATGCCGTCGGTGACCGGCGTCTTCACGTCCATCAGGATCGCGGCGTAGTCGTTGCGACCGGCCAACTCCACGGCCTTCTCGCCATCCTCGGCCGTGTCGACGCGCAGGCCGAATTCCTTCAGCTGCGCTGCACCGAACTCCCGATTGAGCTGCTCGTCCTCGACCAGGAGGACCAGCGCCCCGGCGTGAAGCCGCTGGAGCATCACTTCAGCCGGGTCGCCGGCCGGGGTCGCGGCCACGACGGCGGCCTGCGTGCCCTTGCGAAAGCGGGCGGTGAACCAGAACGTGCTGCCCGATCCCGGCGCGCTGATGACCCCGATTTCGCCCCCCATCAGGTCGACCAGCCTCTTGGCAATGACCAGTCCCAGCCCCGTTCCGCCGAACGGTCGCGTCAGCGACATGTCGATCTGCTCGAAGGTCCGGAACAGCCGCGTCTGATCCTCGGGGCCGATGCCGATGCCGGTATCCTGAACCTCGAAGCGCACGACGCGATCCGTGGCTCCCTCGGCGGCGGCCGTCACGCGGACCGACACCCCGCCGGTCGGCGTGAACTTGATGGCGTTGCC
>CAIWHR010000265.1 GCA_903912485.1 uncultured beta proteobacterium
CCTGCGCCACAACGGCATCGCCATCGGCAAGGGCGATTTCATCGGCAGCCTCGGCTGACCCGCGCCGCAACGCAACCCGGGTCGCGGCTGGCGACCTGCAAACGCACCCGCCAATGCGTAGCCCGGGCTACGCCGCCACCAGCGCCAGCCGCCAGCGTCCGAGCCCGACCGGCGTAGCCCGGGCTACGCCGCCACCAGCGCCAGCCGCCAGCGTCCAAGCCCGACCGGCGTAGCCCGGGCCTCGCCGCCACCAGCGCCATCCGCCAGCCTCCGAAGCCGACCGGCGACGCCCGGGGCCTCGGCCCGCGCCGGAAAGCCCCGCCATTTCAGACAGTTGTCATCTGCCACGGAACTCTCCGCGCAGATCGATGGTCGGACGGTATTCGCGGCGGGCGCAACAGCCTGTCCGCCGCGTCCGATCCACGCAAGGCGTCGCCACCGGCGACACCGGTTCGCTCCAGACAGTTCTCGGCGCGGCGTCGTTTGTTTGCACCAGGAGAACCCGGATGAAATTTCCCAGGCACCGCAAGTTTCGGCGGGACACCCCCGCCGCCCGGCCACCGCAGCTCCCCGCCAACACTCTTGCGACCGACGAGGCGGCGTCGCTGCCCGCCGTCGTGGCCAGCGCATTCACCAAGCTTCGCCTGGCACTGCGCGTGCGCGTGCTGCGCCGGCTGCTGCTGCCGGTCGGCCCGATGGCATTGACCGTGGTGGCCGGCGGCGTCTTCGCCAAGTACGCGGCGCAGGCGCGATGGCCGCGCATGGCCGTGTCGCTGGAGGACGCCGCACGCGTCACCTCAGGCCAGGTGTTCGAGCTCGTCCGCTACGTCGAGCAGGCCAATCCCCACGTCCTGCAGCAAGTGATGGTGATCCTGTCGCGCGACACGACGACGATGGCGGCCGTCGGCGCGTCGATGACCGCGATCGTGATGCAGCACCTGTCCTCGCGCAGAACCGCCCGCCCCAATCGTCCGTAACCCGGTTTCCGCGGGCCGGTGCGCCGGACGCAAGCCTCCAGCGGGTCGCGGTCGAACCCGGGTTGCGCGCAGCGAAACGCAGGGTTCGCGACATGCCCCCCGCCGCGGCCGCGATCAGGAAAGGCTGCTTGCGAGGGCTCGCCTGACGGCGTCCTCGGAGTCTCCGCTGCGCGCCGCCAGATCGGCCAGCTGGTCGGCGCCGATCTTCCCCACCGCGAAATAGCTCGCCTCGGGATGCGCGAAGTAGAAGCCCGACACCGCGGCCGCCGGGAGCATCGCGTAGTTCTCGGTGAGCGTCATCCCTATCTCCGGCGCGCGCAGCAGCTCGAACAGCGGCGCCTTCACGCGGTGATCGGGGCACGCCGGGTAGCCGGGGGCGGGACGGATGCCGCGGTACTCCTCGCGGATCAATTCCACGCTCTCGAGCTTCTCGTCGCCGGCGTAGCCCCAGAGTTCGCGCCGCACTTTCATGTGCAGCCACTCGGCGAAAGCCTCGGCCAGCCGGTCGGCGAGCGCCTTGAGCATGATCGCGCTGTAGTCGTCC
>CAIWHR010000266.1 GCA_903912485.1 uncultured beta proteobacterium
GCCGCCTCGAACGCCACCATCACGCCCTCGACGTTGGCGATGAGGCGCCTGGCCGGGATCAGCGTCGGGTGCACGCGCAGCTCGATGCCGGCGGGCGTGCGCCGCGTGATGCCCAGCAGCTTGATCCGGTAGCCCAGCTCCTCGGCGTAGCGGATGTCCTCGCGCGTGAGTTCCGAGATGCCCTCGGTGTACGCCTTGGAGAACTGCATCGGCACGCCGAAGGCGATCGCCGACATGATCGTCAGCTTGTGCGCGGCGTCGATGCCCTCGATGTCGAACGTCGGATCGGCTTCGGCGTAGCCCAGCGCCTGCGCCTGCGCGAGCACGTCGGCGAACGACGCGCCCTTCGAGCGCATCTCCGACAGGATGAAGTTGCTGGTGCCGTTGATGATCCCCGCGATCCACTCGATGCGGTTGGCGGTGAGGCCTTCGCGCAGCGCCTTGATGATCGGGATGCCGCCGGCGACCGCCGCCTCGAACGCCACCATCACGCCCTTCGCGTGCGCGGCGGCGAAGATCTCGTTGCCGTGGTGCGCGAGCAGCGCCTTGTTCGCGGTGACGACGTGCTTGCCGCTGGCGATCGCCTGCAGGACGAAAGTCCGCGCAGGCTCCAGGCCGCCGATCAGCTCGACGACGATGTCGACGTCCGGGCGCGCGAGCACGACCGCGGCGTCGTCGGTCAGGTTGACGCCGTCGGCGCCGCGAGTCAGTTCGCGCGCGCGGTCGATCGCTTTCTCGGCAATCCACGTGATGCGGATCGGGCGGCCGGCGCGGCGCGTGATCTCGCTCTCGTTGCGGCGCAGGACGGTCCAGGTGCCGAGCCCGACGGTGCCCAGGCCCAGCAGTGCGACGTTGATGGGTTTCATGTAGGTGAGCGGCCCGGTCGGTTCATCGCGGCGCGTGACGGCGCGAGTAGCCGTCGAGGAAATGGGCAATGCGGCCGAAGGCGTCGACCAGGTCGTCGCTGTTCGGCAGGAACACGACGCGGAAGTGATCGGTCCCCGGCCAGTTGAACCCGCTGCCCTGCACCACCAGCACCCTCTCGCCTTCGAGCAGGTCGAGCACGAACTGCTGGTCGTCGTCGATGGGGTAGCGCGCCGGGTCGAGCCGCGGGAACAGGTAGAGCGCTGCCTTGGGCTTGACGCAGCTCACGCCGGGAATCGACGTGACGAGGTCGTAGGCAAGGTCGCGCTGGCGGGCCAGCCGGCCGCTCGGCGCCACGAGGTCGTTGATGCTCTGGTAGCCGCCCAGCGCCGTCTGGATCGCGAACTGGCCGGGGACGTTCGCGCACAGGCGCATCGACGCCAGGATGTTGAGACCCTCGAGGTAGTCCTGCGCGTGGCGCTTGTCGCCCGAGATCACCATCCACCCGCTGCGGTAGCCGCAGGCGCGGTAATTCTTCGACAGGCCGTTGAACGTCACGAACAGCACGTCGTCGGCGAGCGCGGCGATCGACGTGTGCGTGGCGCCGTCGTAGAGCATCTTGTCGTAGATCTCGTCGGCGAAGACGATCAGCTGATGGCGGCGGGCGATCTCGACGATCGCGCGCAGCAGGTCGGGCGGATACAGCGCGCCGGTCGGATTGTTGGGGTTGATGAGCACGATCGCGCGCGTGCGCTCGGTGATCTTGCCGACGACGTCGGCGAGATCGGGCAGCCAGCCCGCGCCCTCGTCGCACAGATAGTGCCGCGCGCGGCCTCCGGCGAGGCTGACCGCCGCGGTCCACAGCGGGTAGTCCGGCGCCGGCACCAGCACCTCGTCGTCGTCGTTGAGCAGCCCCTGCATCGCCATCACGATCAGTTCGGACACGCCGTTGCCGACGAAGATGTCCTCGAGCCCGACGCCGGCGATGCCCTTCTGCTGCGTGTAGTGCATGATCGCCTTGCGCGCGGCGAACAGCCCCTTGGAGTCGGAGTAGCCCGACGCCTGCGGCAGGTTGACGATGACGTCGTGGCGGACCTCGTCCGGCGTGTCGAAGCCGAACGGCGCGAGGTTGCCGATGTTGAGCTTGATGATGCGGTGACCCTCTTCCTCCATCAGCTTCGCGCGCGCCAGCACCGGGCCGCGGATGTCGTAGCAGACGTTGGCGAGCTTCGCCGACTTGCGGATCGTCTTCAGCATGGTTGCGCGGCCATTGCGGGGAAAAGCCTATAATGCTAGCCGAAGCAACGGGGTTGCCGCAATGCACAAATCGGTGTACGGCGCGCCGCCCCGCGCGTGGCCGTCGCGACCGCGACGCCGGTCCCGATCCGCAGCCATGAAATTCCATGTTTCCGCCACCACCGGCAACGTCGTGACCGGCCTCGGTCCGGGCTGGGTGCGCGTCGGCGCCACGGTCTATCGCGAGAACCTGCTGCTGACGCCGGATGCCGTTGCCGTCGGCTGGGCGCCGGGCGGATTCGACGGCCTCGGCGAGCCCGATTTCGCGCGCCTCGCCGAGGGCGGCCCCGACGTCGTGCTGCTCGGCACCGGAAGCTCGATCCGCTTCCCGCACCCCCGGCTCGTGCGCGCGCTCGCGCTAGCGCGGATCGGGCTCGAGGTCATGGACACCGGCGCCGCCTGCCGCACGTTCAACATCCTGGCCGCCGAGGGCCGGCGCGTCGCCGCGGCGCTGATCGTCTGACCGCGCGCGTCAGGCGGCAAGCAGTTCGCGGACGTGCTCGGCGACGCTGCGGCCCAGCGCCGACAGCGAGTAGCCGCCTTCCAGCGTCGACACGATGCGGCCGTGACCGTGCCTGCCGGCGACGCCGACGAGTTCGCGCGTCACCCACGCGTAATCCGCCTCGGTCAGCTTCAGCCCCGCGAGCGGATCCTCGCGATGCGCATCGAAACCGGCCGAGATGTAGATGATCTGCGGGCGATGCGCCTCGAGCGCCGGCAGCCAGTCGCCGGTCACCGCCGCGCGGAAAGCGTCGCTGCCGCTGCCTGCCGGGAGCGGTACGTTGACCATGTTGGGCGCCGGGCTCTCGGTGCCCGAATACGGGTACAGCGGGTGCTGGAACGTCGAGACCATCAGCACCCGCGGATCGTGCGCGAAGATGTCCTCGGTGCCGTTGCCGTGGTGGACGTCGAAGTCGACGATCGCCACGCGCTCGACGCCGTGCGCCGACAGCGCGTGCAGCGCGCCGACCGCGACGTTGTTGAACAGGCAGAACCCCATCGCGCGGTGCCGCTCGGCGTGATGGCCGGGCGGGCGCACCGCGCAGAACGCGGTCATGCACTCGCCTTTCACGACCAGGTCGGTCGCCAGCACCAGCGCGCCGGCGGCGTGCCGCGCGGCGTCGAGCGAATGCGGGCAGAGCGCGGTGTCGGGATCGAGGTAGTGCAGCCCCGACGCCGGATTCGCGCCTTCGATGGTGGCGATGTACTCCTCGCCGTGCGCCCGCGCCAGCTGCTTGTGCGTCGCCGCCGGCGCCGTGTAGTGGTGGAGATAGGGATCGAGACCGGCGCTGATCAGCCGGTCGCCGATCGCCGTCAGCCGGTCGGGACACTCGGGGTGATAGGGCCCCATGTCGTGCAGCAGCGACGACGGATGCGTGATGTAGGCGGTCGACAAGGGGGGATCGATGCGTTGGCGTATGGTCCGCAGTGTAGCCCGGCGCGGCCGGGGATGACTAGCCACCGCCGCCCCGATAGACTGAATGCCGGTCGCCGAATTCCTTGCGCCGGCCCGGCGGGCCGGCGAGCGACGCCAGGATTCCGAAATGCCCGTCCAGCACGCAGGTGAAGACAACGTCCCGGTCCGGCAGCGGCTCGCCGCCGTGCTCGGCCAACTCGAGCGCATCGTCGTCGGCAAGCCCCGGCCGCTGCGGCTGGCACTCGCCTGCCTGATCGGGCGCGGCCACCTGCTGATCGAGGACATCCCCGGCGTCGGCAAGTCGACGCTGGCGCAGGCGCTGGCGGTCACGCTGGGCCTCAAGTAC
>CAIWHR010000267.1 GCA_903912485.1 uncultured beta proteobacterium
GTCACGGTGGCCCGCGAGGCGCCGCCGGCCTGCGCCACCTGCGGCGGCGCGCCGCTGCGCCAGGACGAGGACGTGCTCGACACCTGGTTCTCGTCGGCGCTGTGGTGCCACTCGACGCTCGGCTGGCCGCAGGAGACCAGGGAGCTCGACACCTTCCTGCCGTCGTCGGTGCTGGTCACCGGCTTCGACATCATCTTCTTCTGGGTCGCCCGGATGGTGATGACGACGACGTATTTCACCGGCGAGGTCCCGTTTCGCACCGTGTACATCAACGCGCTGGTGCGCGACGAGGAAGGCCAGAAGATGTCGAAGTCGAAGGGCAACACCCTCGACCCGCTCGACTTGATCGACGGCGTCGACGTCGAGACGCTGGTCGCCAAGCGGACTTACGGGCTGATGCTCGAAAGCCAGCGCGAGCCGATCGCCAGGCGCACGCGCAAGCAGTTTCCCGACGGCATCCCGTCGTTCGGCGCCGACGCGCTGCGGTTCACGTTCGCGTCGCTGGCGAGCTACAGCCGCACGCTCAACTTCGACCTCAACCGCTGCGACGGCTACCGCAACTTCTGCAACAAGCTGTGGAACGCGACGCGCTTCGTGCTGATGAACGTCGACGGCAAGGACGTCGGGCTCGACCCCGCGCTGCCGGTGACGCTGTCCTTGCCCGACCGCTGGATCGTGTCGCGGCTGCAGCAGGCCGAGGCCGAGGTCGCGGAACAACTCGCGCTCTATCGCTTCGACCTCGCGGCGAAGGCGATCTACGAATTCGTCTGGGACGAGTTCTGCGACTGGTATCTGGAGCTCGCCAAGGTGAGCCTCGCGCAGGGCGACGACGCCGGACAGCGCGGCACGCGGCGCACGCTCGCGCGCGTGCTGGAGGCGACGCTGCGCCTCGCGCACCCGTTCATTCCGTTCATCACCGAAGAGCTGTGGCAGACCGTCGCGCCGCTCGCCGGCAGCGCCGGCGCCAGCGTTTCGCTGGCACCCTACCCGCAGGCCGACCCTGCGCTGCGCGACGCCGAGGCCGAGGCCGAGGTCGCGGCGCTGAAGGCGTTCGTCAGCGCCTGCCGGGCGCTGCGCGGCGAGATGGGCGTGTCGCCGGCGCAGAAGCTGCCGCTGTTCGCGGCGCCCGGCACCGCGCAGGACCGCTCGCGGCTCGAATCCTTTGCCGCGTACCTCGCGCCGCTGGCGCGGCTGGCCGAGGTCAGGATCGTCGACGAGCTGCCGCAAAACGACGCGCCGGTGCAGATGGTCGCCGAGACGCGGCTGATGCTGCACATCGAGATCGACGTCGCCGCCGAGCGCGAGCGCATCGGCAAGGAGATCGCGCGGCTGGAAGGGGAGATCGCCAAGGCCAACGCCAAGCTCGGCAACGAGGGCTTCGTCGCGCGCGCACCGGCGGCGGTGGTGCTGCAGGAGCGCGCGCGGCTCGCCGGATTCAGCGCGACACTGGAGAAGCTGAAACCGCAGCTGTCGCGGCTGTCGGGGTGATCCGACGCACACCTTCCGCGCGCTGCGCTACCGCAACTTCCGGCTGTTCTTCGCCGGGCAGAGCCTGTCGCTGGTCGGCACCTGGCTGCAGCAGGTGGCGATGGGCTGGCTCACCTACCGCCTCACCGGCTCGGCGTGGCTGCTGGGCGCCGTCGCCTTCTGCGCCAGCATCGGCATCCTGGTGCTGGGACCCGTCGCCGGCGTCGTCGCCGATCGCGTCAACCGGCGCCGCGGGCTCTGGGTCACGCAGTCGCTGCTGCTGGCGCAGTCGCTGGCCCTCGCGGCGCTGACCGCGTTCGGCCAGGTGGAGGTCTGGCAGCTGATCGGCTTCGCGCTGTGGCTGGGCACCGTGTCGGCGTTCGACGTGCCGCTGCGGCAGGCGCTCTACGTGCACCTCGTCGACGACCGCGCCGACCTGCCCAACGCGATCGCACTCAACTCGTTCATCGTCAACGTCGCGCGGATCGTCGGGCCTGCGCTGGCCGGCGTGCTGCTGGCGCTGACCGGCGAGGCGGTCTGCTTCGCGCTCAACGCGCTGTCGTTCGTCGCCGTCATCGTCGCCCTCGCGCGGCTGCGCTGGCCGCGGGAGACGCAGCCGGCGCCGACCGCAGGCTGGTGGGCGAGCTACACCGAGGGCGCGCGCTGGGCGCTGGGCTTCGCGCCGACGCGCGCGCTGCTGACGCTGGTCGCGGTGCTGGCGTGGACGATCACGCCCTACTCGTCGCTGATGCCCGTCTACGCCAAGGACGTCTACGGCGGCGGTCCGCGCACGCTCGGGCTGCTGCTGTCGGCTGCCGGCGCCGGCGCGATGCTGTGCGTCGTCTATCTCGCCCGCCGGTCGACGATACGCGGGCTGGGGCGCGTGATCGCGCTGGCGGCGGGGACCGCCGGCGCCGCACTCGCCGGCTTCGCCTATCTGCGCGTGTTTCCGCTGGCGCTGCTGCTGCTGATGCTGGTCGGCGGCGGCGTGATCCTCGCCGCGGCGTCGACCAACACCATCCTGCAGACGATCGTCGACGACCGCCTGCGCGGTCGCGCCGCCGGCTTTTTCTCGATGGCGTTCCTCGGCGTCGCGCCGCTGGGAAATCTCGTGGCCGGCGCGCTGGCGGCGGCGATGGGCACGCCGGCGACGCTGCTGATGAACGGCCTGCTGTGCATCGCCGCGGCGCTCTGGTTCTGGCGCCGGCTGCCCGAGCTCACGCAGCTGCTGCGGCCGACGTACCTGCGCCTGGGCATCATCGCCGGCGAAGGCTGACGCCGGCGCGCCCGCGTCAATGCAGCGTGCGGACCGGCGCGCCCGGCGGAGACAGGTCGTCGCCGGCTGCCGGCGCGTCGCCACCGGCCGCGGGCAGTTCGCCGTAGGCTGCAGGCAGTTCGCCGTCGGGCGGGAAGCCGTCGCCGGCGGCGCCCGCGTCGCCGTCCGCGTCCGGCTCGTCCTCCCACGCGTAGCGCCGGGGCGGCGGGACGTCGAGACGCCGCAGCAGGATCGCCATCGCCACGCCGATCACCGCCGCCGCGAGGTGCGTTTCCCACGACACGCCGGGCTGGATCGGCAGCACGCCCCAGGCCAGCGTGCCGTACATGAAGGACACCAGCAGCGACGCGGCGATGGCGCGCCGGTCGCGCCGCAGCAGCCCCGCGACGAAAATGTAGGCGACGAGGCCGTAGACCAGGCCGCTGGCGCCGACGTGCGTGCCGCGTTCGGCGAACAGCCACACACCGATCCCGGGCCCCAGGTAGACCGCGGGCAGCAGCTTGAGCGCCGCGCGGGGATAGAGGTGCAGCATCGCGGTGATCAGCACCAGCAGCGGCAGCGTGTTGGCGAGCAGGTGGTTGAGCCCTGCGTGCAGCAGCGGCGCCGCGAGGATGCCGGGGAGCCCGATCCACTCGCGCGGGCGCACGCCGAAGCGCTGGAGCTCCAGCCCCCAGCCCAGCAGCGCGACCAGCCAGAGCAGGCCGACGAAGCCGAACGCGATCCTGACCGCCAGCCGGAAGTTGGCGCGGGCCAGGGCGGAGCCGGTGTACGCCGGGTCGGGTGCGTGAATCTGCATCGGCGCACAGCATACCAGCGCTCGCCGCCTGCGGTGCGCGGAGCGCTGCCGGCGCTCGCCGTGCCGCCGTGTCGTGCGCTCGCCGTGCCGCCGTGCCGCTATTGCCACCCGGCCAAAGCGCGTGGTACGGTCATGGTGCGGACCAAGCCTGCGTCCGTTCACTCCATCGTGGTCGTCGACGGCCGGCGGACGTCTCCGCCGGGGCCTCGCGATCGCCGCCTGCGGCCATGCCAACCGCCCCGTCCCATTCCCCGGAAAGCAGCGCCAGCCGCCAGCTGCGCGCGCTGTTCGGCTCGGGCCGTCCGCTGCTCTACATCGTGTCGGCCGAGGAGCAGCGGGTCTGCCGGCTGCTCGGCGACGCGGCGCGAGGGTTCTTCGAGGCGCCGGTGCCGCTGTGGTCGTGGAGCCTGACCGAGGGCCTGCGCCGCGACGGCGGCGACGACGCGCCGCCCGGCGGGGACACGACGGATGCGCGCGCCGCGCTCGACTTCATCGCCGCGTTCGAAGGGCCGGCGCTGTTTCACCTGAAGGATTTCCACGAACCGCTGCGCGGGGGCGCGGACGTCCGCCGCCGCCTGCGCGACGTCTACGAGCTCTGCCTCGGGCACGGACGGTTCGTCGTCATCTCGTCGCCGGTCCGCCTCATCCCCGACGAGCTGCAGCGCGACATCCTCTGCATCGAGCTCAACGTGCCCGACGCGGTCGAGATGCGGGCGTTCCTCGACGCACGCTGTGCGGCGATCACGGCGTCGGGTGGCACCGTCAACACCAGCGAGGCGACGCTGGCTGCGATGACGCGCGCGCTGTCGGGGCTCACGCTCGACGAGGCGGGCTTCGCGATCGCGCGCGCGCGGGCCGACGGCAACCACCTGGGTCCCGCGTCGCTGCCCGCGCTGTTCGAGGAAAAGCGGCTGTCGGTCAATCGCACCGGCACCATCGAGTACATCGCCGACGGCGGCCAGCTCGACGCCGTCGGCGGCCTCGAAGTGATGAAGAAGTGGCTGCTGGAGCGGCGCGCGCTGTTCCAGTCCCGCGACACGCTCGGCGCCGACATGGTGCCCAAGGGCGTGCTGGTGATGGGCGTGTCCGGCTGCGGCAAGAGCCTCGCGATCAAGGCCATCGCCGCCTGCTTCCAGCTGCCGCTGTACCGGATCGACATGGCCGAGATATTCTCCGGCCGGCACGGCTCGCCCGAGTGGGCGTTCGCGCAGGCCTGCCGCACCATGGAAGCGATCGCGCCGGCGGTGGTCTGGTTCGACGAGATCGAACTGGGCATCACGTCGGCGGCGTCGGCCGGCGAGCAGGGCCGCATCTTCGCCTTCTTCCTGACGTGGATGCAGGAGAAGCTGCGCGGGCTGTTCGTCGCGGCGACCGCCAACCGCATCGACCTCCTGCCGGCCGAGATGATCCGCAAGGGGCGCTTCGACGAGGTCTTTTTCGTCGACCTTCCGCACGGCGACGAGCGCCTCGAGATTTTCCGCATCCACCTGCGGCGCCGCGGCGCCGATCCCTCCGCGCTGGGGCTCGAGCGGCTGGTCGCGATGACCGAGGGGTGGACGGGCGCCGAGGTCGAGCAGTGCGTGGTGTCGGCGATCACCCGCGCGAAGCTCGCCGATCACGCGCTGACCTTCGACGACCTGATGCGCTGCGCGGCGCGGATCGTTCCGCTGTCGAAGACGATGAAGGAGAAGGTCGACCACCTGCGCGACTGGGCGCGCGACCGCGCCGCGCGCGCTTCGCTGCCGGCGTAGCGCGGGCCGGCCCGGCGGACCGGGCGGCAACGGCGGCAACCCCGGGCGCGGTCACTCCCGCGCGCAATAGCCGGTGACTTCCTCGCGGTCGTGATAGAGCTGGCGAAACGCCAGCGTGTAGCGCACTCCGGCCCGCGTGAGCGCATCGTCGATGATCGCCCGGCAGCGGCGGACCTCGTCGTAGCGCTTTTTCATCGGCAGCTTGAGGTTGAAGATCGTCCGCCGCGCGTCGCCGTCGGCGATCCAGCGCCCGACCAGCGCGGCGACGCGCGCCGGCTGCTCGGCGATGTCGCAGACCGTCCAGTCGACCGGGCGCCGCGGCCGGTAGCCGAGGCCGTCGACGCGCAGGTGCGTGACCAGCGAATCCTGCGCCACTTCGCCCTTGAGCGGGCCGTTGTCGACGGCGGTGACGCGCAATCCGCGATGCGCGAGCTGCCACGACCACCCGCCCGGCGCTGCGCCCAGGTCGACCGCCTTCAGTCCCGGGCGCAGCAGTTCGGGTGCGCGCTCGCCGAGGAAAGCGACGAACGCCTCGGCCAGCTTCTGCGTCGAGCGCGACGGCGCTTCGCGCGGCATTCGCATCCGCGGGATGCCCATCGGCCACGGACTGCCCCAGGGCGGCACGCTGGCGCCGATCCAGACCTGCGCGCCGTCGGCGAACAGCACGTGCAGCCGCGGCCGCGGCGTCCGCTCCGGCACGTCGCCGCAGGCTGCCAGCGCGCCGCCATTGGTGAGCGCCTGCGCCAGCGGCACTGCGAGCGCGCGGCAGAGCCCCGAGAGCTCCTTGCCGTCGTTGGTGTCCGGCGTCTCCAGCCGCAGCTCCGAATACGGGACCGACGCGGCGAGCGGCCCGTCGGCGCGCAGCGCAGCGATGAGCGCGAGGAGCGGCGCGACGCGGTCGGGGCGGCCCTTGGTGGTCGCCGGATCGAACAGCGCGTGCGGCCCCGAGCCCACGAACAGCGAGCGGACGAAGATCGGCGCGGCGTCGGCGAGCGTCCGCGTCCAGCGCGCGCGCTCGAAGCGCGCGGGCCGAGCGACGACGAAGCCGCGCCCCGACGGCGCGTCGAGGGCCAGCGCCGTCCCGGCGGCCTCGGCCAGGCCTGCGAGGTCGGCGGCGGCCTCGGGCTCGAAGCCGGCGCGGCAGTGGGCGACCAGCGCCGGGCCGGCGGCGGCGCCCGCAGGCGCGGCGTCGGGCGCCATCAGCGCAACAGCTCCGGCCAGTCGGGCGCGAGGTCGGTCAGCGCGTAGCGGGTGTGGCCGGCGAATCCGGTCACCGTCTGCGCCGAGAACAGCGCGTCATCGATCGCCTGCTCGGTGGCTTCGGCCGCGGCCTCGAACAGCGGTTCGAGCGCGACGTCGACCAGCACGCGGACGTCGCGCAGCGGGCCCGGGGGATCGTGCGGGAGCGTCGCCGCGGTCGAGAAGGCCAGCGCGATGTCGCCGCTGCCGTGGCCGTAATACGAGCCGCTGCGGCCGATGCCGGCGGCGGCGCGCGTGGCCACGCGCCTCAGCTGGCGATGGTCGAGCGGCGCGTCGGTGGCGAGCACGACGATGCAGGAGCCCTCGCGGTGCTCGAGCGGCATGAGGTCTGTGAGCTCGCGGCCGACGACACACCCGTCCACGGTGAGACGGGCGCGGTCGCCGAAGTTGGTGAGCGCCAGCACGCCCACGGTGAACGGCAGGCCGTGTGCGGTGACCACTCGCGATGACGTGCCGATCCCCGCCTTGAAATCGAAACACGTCATACCCGTGCCGGCCCCGACGCAGCCTTCGGCTACGGGGCCGCTGGTCGCGCCGTCCAGTGCCTCGCGCACGTGCATCTCCTGCACATGCATGCCGCGCAGGTCGTTGAGAAAGCCGTCGTCACACTCGCCCACGACCGGCATCAC
>CAIWHR010000268.1 GCA_903912485.1 uncultured beta proteobacterium
GGTATGACAGGTATTTGGGCACCGCGGCGTCAGCTTTTGGGGTCGGCGCTACTTGGACGAATCCTCCTGCCGGACCCACTAATAAATTCATTCAGGTCTATTGGCTTGGAGTGGGCGGTAACTATTCCTGGTCCGCCCTGCCTATCGTCGCGGAAAGTATCACAGCCGTCAGCGTCGACTCCTTCGCGGCGACTCCCGTGGCGGGAGGCAATGCCATCAGCCTGCAGACCGGTCAGGATGTGAACAATCTGGGTTTCAATCTGTATCGCGAGGATGGCGGCAAGCGGGTGAAGCTGAACACGTCGCTGCTGGCGGGGACGGCGCTGATGGGCGGGGCGGGGACGAACTTCTCCGCGGGGCAGTCGCGCCGCTGGGTCGATGGCGGCGCGGCCGCCGGCGCCGTGTACTGGCTGGAAGAGGTCGATCTCAACGGCACCCGGACGTGGTACGGACCGGCGGTGGCGGGGGGCAAGGGCTTCGGCGTGAGGCCCGAGGCCGCGGTGGGTGTCGCCGAGCCGCTGCAGGTGGCAGGGGCGCAGCCGGCAGCGGCCGGCGCGCTGGCCGCGGGCGGGGGGACGGCGCAGGCGCTGAGCGACGTCGGTGCTGCCACGGGCGCCAACGCGGCGAGCACGCTGCAGAAGTCGGTGACGACGGCCAAGGCCGCGTCGCAGAGTGCCATCCAGCGCCAGTACGCGCTGGCCGCCGGCACCGCGGTGGCGTTGGGCGTGACGACCGAAGGCTGGTACCGCGTCACGCAGCCGCAACTCGTCGCCGCGGGTCTCAGCCCGACGGCGAAGCGCAAGAGCCTTCAGCTGTACGCGGGCGGCGTGCAGCAGCCGATCTACGTCGACGGAAAGTCGGACAGCCCGCTCGCAGCGGGCGACGCAGTCTACTTCTACGGCCGCGGGATCGATACGCTGTGGTCGGAGGCGCAGACGTACTGGCTGGTGGCCGGTAGTGAGGATGGCTTGCGCATCGACAACGTCGGCGCCTCCAAGGGTCTCACGGCCTCGGCCAGCTTCCCGGCCACCGTGGTGTGGAAGCCGCGCACGCTGTATTTCTCGGCGCTGCTGAACGGCGACGGAAGCAATTTCTTCGGCCCGGCGGTCACCGACACACCCGTGAGCCAGGCGCTGACGGTCAGCCGGTCCAGGGCAGGTGCTGCCAGCGTGAAGGTGAAACTGCAGGGCGTGACCGCGGGGCAGCACTCGGTTATCGTCGCGTTCAACGGGGCCGTGCTCGGCACCGTGAATTTCAGCGACCAGGCGAGCGGCGTGGCGACGTTTGCGCTGCCCGCGGTGAGCGAGGGTGCCAATCCGCTGAAGCTGACCGCGACGACCGCGGGCGACGTGACCCTGGTGGACGAGGTCCAGTTGACGTACCCGCACACCTACGTGGCCGAGGGCGACGCGCTGCGCGTAACCACGCTCGCCAACCAGACGACCAAGGTCAGCGGTTTCAGCAGCCCATCGGCGATCGCAATCGACGTCACCAACCCTGACCTGCCGATGCTGGTGCAGGGGACGATGAGCGGGAGCGCGTCGAACTATGCGCTGACGGTGGTGCCGACGGGTGCGAAGGGCGCCCATACGCTGCTCTTCCTGGGCAGCGGCAAGATCCAGTCGCCGACGGTGGCGTCGAATCGTCCGTCGTCGTGGCACGCGAGCCAGCCCGGGTACGACATGGTGATCCTGGGCCACTCGAGCCTGCTGCCGAGCGCGGTTCCGCTGGCGGCGTTGCGCACGTCGCAGGGACTGAAGGTCGCGGTCATCGACGTGCAGGATCTCTACGACGAGTTCAACTTCGGCGTGAAGAGCCCGTACGCGCTCAAGAGTTTCCTCGCCACCGCCAAGGCCAACTGGAGCACCAAGCCCAAGTACGTGCTGCTGCTGGGCAACGGCACGGTGGACCCACGGAACTATCTGGCGTCCGCCACCCCCGACCTGGTGCCGGCGAAGCTGGTCGAGACCAAGCCGATGGAGACCGCGTCCGACGACTGGTTTGTCGATTTCGACGACGACGGTCTGCCGGACATGGCGATTGGCCGGCTGCCAGCGGAGTCGAGCGCTGCAGCCGACGTGATGGTGGCCCGGACCGTGGCTTACGACGCGCCCGGCGCCGGCGCATGGACGGATCGGGTGCTGTTGGTGAGCGGGAGCAACAAGGCCCCGACCGACGACTTCGTCAGCGCGTCCCAGAGCGTGGACGACCTGCTGCCGGCCGCCGTCACCGCGACCCACCTGATCCAGGCGACCGACGCGAGTCCCGCGGCCAATCTGGTCGCTGGCATCAATGCGGGACAGGTGCTGGTCAATTTCGCCGGCCACGGCGCTCCCCAGTCATGGGGCAGTGGGTTGTTCAGCTCGGCCGCAGCTCTCGGCCTGACCAACGGTGCCAAGACGCCTTTGGTCATCGCGATGACCTGCATGACCGGATACTTCCAGGACGTGTACTCGATGGGACTCGGCAAAGCGCTGCTGAGCGCGCCCGCCGGCGGCGCGGTCGCTGTTTGGGCGTCGTCCGGCTTGACCGACTCCGACCCGCAGGCGGTGATGAACCAGGCGATGGTGAAGGCGCTGTACGGGCCGACGGCGATGACGGTCGGCGAGGCCGCGGCTGCAGCCAAAGCCGCGACCACCGACCTCGATGTCCGCCGCACCTGGAACCTGCTGGGCGACCCGTCCATCGTGCTGCACTGATTCGACTGACAGCGGCGTGATCCACGGTCGGGCAGCTCCTGGATCCAGGGGCTGCCCGATTCGCTTTGGGCGCTTGGGAGCTCGTCCGGTGCGGACCGCGCCGACACCGCGCCCACAATCATGGAATGCACGTCGATGACGCCCGAATCCCGAATCTTCATCGCCGGCCACGGTGGCCTCGTCGGCAGCGCCATCGCGCGCCGGCTGACTGCCGACGGCTATCGCGAACAGGTCGCGCGCACCCGGGCCGAACTGGATCTGGAAAATCAGGCCGCGGTCGATGCGTTCTTCGCAAGCGAGCGGCCCGAGTACGTGTTCATGGCTGCGGCGAGGGTCGGCGGCATCCAGGCCAACGACAGCTATCCCGCCGAGTTCATCTACAGCAACCTGATGGTCGAGGCAAACGTCATCCACGCGGCGTGGAAGTTCGGCGTGCGGAAGCTCTGCTTTCTCGGCTCGTCGTGCATCTATCCGAAGCTCGCGCCGCAGCCGATGACCGAGGACAGCCTCCTCACCGGCGCGCTGGAGCCAACCAACGAGTGGTACGCGGTGGCCAAGATCGCCGGCATCAAGCTGTGCCAGGCGTATCGCCGGCAGTACGGGTTCGACGCCATCAGCGTGATGCCGACCAACCTCTACGGTCCCGGCGACAACTTCCACGCCCAAAACTCGCACGTCCTGCCGGCGATGATGCGCCGCTTTCACGAGGCCCGGCTGCGCGGCGACCCCGAGGTCGTCATCTGGGGCACCGGCACGCCACGGCGCGAGTTCCTGCACGTCGACGACCTCGCGGCCGCAGTCGTGCACCTGATGCACACCTACTCGGCGGCCGACATCGTCAACATTGGCGTGGGCGAGGACGTCACCATTCGCGAACTGGCCGATCTCGTCGCCGCCGCGGTGGGCTACACCGGGCGCATCGTCACCGATCCGTCGAAGCCCGACGGCACGCCGCGCAAGCTGCTCGATGTTTCACGCCTGCGGGCGCTGGGCTGGCAGCCGCGCATAGCGCTGGCCGACGGCATTCGCGAGACCTACCGCTGGTTTCTCGCCAATCAGGGAACGTTCCGGGCGTAGGACGGCGGTACGGCCGGCGGCTGTGTTGACGATGTATACATGGATACGTATACTCGTCGTACACACAGGAGCCGTCCATGCCGCGCCCGAACTGCGTCATCAACCTGCGCGCTCGCGAACCCCAGCGCGAGCTCATCGACCGCGCTGCCGAGGTTCAGGGCAAGAACCGAACCGAGTTCATGCTCAATGCAGCCGTCGATCGGGCCAACGACGTCCTGTCGAGCCGGCAAGTCTTCCACGTCGACGAGGAAACCTTCCTGCGCTTCGTGGCAGCGCTCGACGCGCCCATCGAGCCCAACCCGCGCCTGGAGCGATTGCTGGCCACGCCGGCACCCTGGGAACGCTAGGGGATGGCCCTCAGCGCGCCAACCCCCTCGGCCGATGCGCACGACCTGAACGACTTCGCCTGCAGTGAATCGGTCCTCACGGCCTGGCTTGCGCGACAGGCCCGAAGGAATGAGGTCGGCGGCGCGTCGCGCACTTATGTGGTTGCCGACGGCACCATCGTGGTCGGGTACTATTGCCTGGCGGCTGGCGGCGTCGCCCACAGTCTCGCGCCGGGGAGCGTCCGACGCAACATGCCGGAACCGGTTCCCGCCATCGTCCTTGGGCGTCTGGCCACGAAGACCGGCTTTGAGGGGCAGGGCATCGGGAGCGGCATGTTGAAGGATGCCGTGCTCCGCGCGCGGCAGGCTGCCGGGGTCGTGGGCGCACGCGTGCTTCTCTGCACCGCCATGACCGACGAGGCCAGAACGTTCTATGTCGAGCGCGGTTTCGCGGTCTCGCCGGTGGACCCGATGCTGCTCATGCTTCGGCTCGGCTAGACGCTGCCGCGGCCGTCGAGTGGGCCTGGGTGAGCGTGAAGAGGCGGATCAGCGCAAGCTCGCCTCGTGCTGGTGAGCGCGATCACTTTGTTTGATGTTGTGATTTGCACGTTCGGTGAGGGTCGACGGGCGATAGATGGGTGGTTCGCCCGCGGTGGCTTTGGGACACTCTGATTTGCAAATTGCTTGA
>CAIWHR010000269.1 GCA_903912485.1 uncultured beta proteobacterium
ACTCCGCGGGCGGTGTGCTGTTCCCGCTTTACTTCACCCTCCCGCATTACTTCACCCGGTCACCCAATCCGGGAGATCGTCCGCCCCCGACCGCAAATCACCGCGAAAGATCAACGGTGAAACAATCCGAGCGACAACACACGACGACAAGCTCAGGCTCGATGTCCAGCCTCGATGTATAGGCCGGCCAGGGGATGGTCACTCCATCGCCGACGATCGTGTTCATATTGCTCTTGTAATAGGACAGCGGCTCGGGTTGACCGGCGGCGGGCTTGGGTTTCGGAGCCATGACCGCCTTGGCGAACGCCTGCAGCATCGCCGAAGTCTGCGGATTGTCCTTCTCATACTTCATGATGGTTTCGCCGGAGTTCCTGAGATGCCGTGGCGTGAGGCCGAAGTCGAACAACGCAGCGACTTCGATCGGCTCGTGCAGGCGCACCACGTCGAGCTTGGGCTTCTCGATGTCGCTCAGATCCGCCAGATGCGCTTCGCCCCAGGCCAGCAGCTTGCGCGCCGCCTGTTCGGTTTCCGGAAGGCCGGCGAGATAGGATGTGCTGTGGCTTATATCGGGCTGCATGATGCCACTTCGCTGTTCCAGGCTCGCGAACGCGACAGCGTGGTCGCCGACGACGACACCGAAACTGGGCTGCACGTCGTCGACCGAAAAACGAATAAGTTTCATCGCGGTGCTCCTTGTCTGTGTCGGCGGGATCAGAACTCGAGTGCGAGCCCCCGCGACTTCGCAACTTTGTAGATTAGATCAAAACTCTTGGCCGCATCCCAGGGCTTGTCCTCCGGTTCGTGACGGAATTCCCGGTAGGCCCGCTCGACGTTCAGGTAGAGGCGCGCCGGTGCGCGCCATGCGCCGTACGGTCCGAGATCGATCCGCTTGGAAGCCTCCACGGAGGTGAGCCCTTGCTCAAAGCAGCGCTTCGATTCGTCGCGCAGGTATGCTAGGTACGCCTTCATCTCCAACGCCCCTTCGATTCCGCACACCGGCCCGTGTCCGGGGACGATGACTTTCGGATCGAGTGCGACGATCAGATCGAGAATCTTGATCCACTTCGCGTAGCTGCCGGTCCAGCCCATGGGGGTGCACTCGCGGAAGAGCACGTCGCCGGCGAACACGACTCCTTCCTTGGGCACGTGAACGATCGTGTCCCCGGCCTGGTGGCACGGTCCCACAAAGATGAGATGGACTTCCGTGCCGTCGAGATCGAGCACGTGGCGCTCGTCGAACACGGTCGTCGGCAGCACCACCTTGATCCCGTCGAAGTTGTAGTCCTGCAGCAACTGCCTGGCGATGGCCAGCGCGCCGGGGTGGAGCACCTTAAGCAGCTGTCGTGGCAGGAAGTTGCTGGCAGCCTTGAGCAGACCCTGGGTCTCCTTCGGATCGGCGACGTGCGGCATGCGCTCCGCCACCTTTCGATGGGCGATGATTTCGGCACCGTCGAAGAGCTGGTTTCCCCAGACGTGATCAGCATCCTCGTGCGTGTTGACTACACGCTTAGGCATACCCGGCCAGACCTTGCCGAACAGCTTGATCATCTGACGTCCGTGGGGCAAGTCCGATTGCGTATCGATAACCACGCCGCCGCCCAAGTTGATGAGTCCCGAGTTGGCATCGCACACGAGGTTCTTCTCATTTAACACCGCAAAACAGTTCGCGCTGACTTGTTCCATTTTCATCTCGTCGCCCTCTCATCGGCCTATCAGACCGAGCTGGGTTGGTCGTTATGGTTTGCCCTCATTGCACGCTCCTGCATTGATACGTGAGATGTCAGCCCGACCGGGCAGAAGAGGCACGCATGGGCTTGCGAGCGCGCAACGGTCTGGTCGGCGCGGTATCAATCTCCCTTGTGTAGTGGCAATCCGCCTTGACACAGATCAGAAAGGCTCCTTTCCAGCCCAATGGCTGTGGGCGATCCAATCTCGCCGACTGATCCCGCGGATGCCCGACAAGCTGCCGCACGTCGCCGTCAATCGCGGAACTACACCTGACGTCTTCATTGGCGCTCGCAGGGAGCCGACCGTGAAGGAAAGGCAGACCATGCGACCGGAGCTAGACGCGCTGGTCCCGCAAGAGTAGGGATCGGTATCTACTCGCCGAGGTGACGCCTGCCTTTTCGTCTTAGCGTACTGCCTTGGATGCTGGCGATTTCGAACGTCGAAGGTCTGGTTTTCGTCGGACTCGATGGCTGGAGTGGGTCGTTACCGGTCGGTCAGCGTGTTCATTGAAAACCCTGCCTGAACTCATTTGTTGTGCGTTGCACCATCGCATCCGACCCGCCCCAAACGCTGCCGGCGACCCTCACCGATCTTGA
>CAIWHR010000270.1 GCA_903912485.1 uncultured beta proteobacterium
CCGGTTCGCTGCTGCGGCTCGCGCAGCCGCCGACGGCGGCGGTCTGCTTCAACGACCTCCTCGCATTCGGCGTCATGCTCGGTCTGCGCCACCTCGGGCTGGAGCCCGGCCGCGAGTGCTCGGTCGTCGGCATCGACGACGTCGCCGAAGCGGCGCTGTGGATGCCGCCGCTGACGACGGTGGCCATCGACGCCAACGGCATCGGCCGAGCGGCCGGAACGGTGCTCCTCCAGCGAGTCGCCGCGCCCGACGCGGCAGTCCAGCGCGTCGTGCTTGCGCCGCGACTGGTGGTCCGGTCCTCTTGCGGCCCGGCGCCCGCGGCCGGGCGCAGGCGCGTGCGGGCCGCTGCCTGAGCCCCGGGGCGCGCAACGCGTCGGGCGCCGGAGCGGGCGCGCAGGAGTCGACCAAACTGTGTCCACGCGGGCTGCGGACGTCCGCCGCCTGTTCAACGGGAGGAATGACGTGAAGAAGGTCGGAGTCGGTTTGGTGGGACTGGGACTTGCGGTCAAGCCGCACGCGCTGGCGCTGCACGACCTCGCCGGCAAGGTGGACGTGATCGGCGGATACAGTCCGAGCGCCGCGCGCCGCGCGGAGTTCGCGGCTGCGTATCGGCTCCCGGTCGTCGACAGCTTCCAGGCGCTTTGCGGCGACCCGCGGATCGACGCGCTGCTGGTCCTCACGCCGCCGCGCACGCACCTCGAGATCGCGACGGCGGCGGCGCAGGCGGGCAAGCACGTGCTGCTGGAGAAGCCGGTCGCCGTCGATCTTCCCGAGGCCACGGCGGTGGTCGATGCGGTGGAGAGCCGCGGCCGCGTGCTGGCGATCGTTTTCCAGCATCGGTTCCGGGCGGGCGCCAGCGCGCTGCGGGACCTGCTGCGCGCCGGCGCGCTCGGCGATCTCGTCAGCGTCTCGACGTCGATCCGGTGGTGGCGCTCCGCCGACTATTTCGCGCAGCCCGGGCGCGGCATGAAGGCGCGCGACGGCGGCGGCGTCCTGCTGACGCAGGCGATCCACACGCTCGACCTGCTGCTCGATCTGGTCGGCCCGGCGCGGCAGGTCGTCGCGGCGTGCCGGACGAGTCCGCTGCGGCGCATCGACACCGAGGACATCGCCTGCGCCACCGTCACCTGGGACAACGGCGCGGTCGGCGTGATCGACGCCACCACCACCGCGTACCCGGGCTATCCGGAACGCATCGAGATCGCCGGAACCCGCGGCAGCGCGGTGCTGGAAGCCGAGCGCATGGTCGCGCAACTCGTCGGGCGGCCGGCCATCGTCGTCGAAGGCTCGAGCGCGGGCGGCGGCGGCGCCGACCCGATGGCGTTCTCGCACGAAGCCCACCGCCGCCTGATCGAGGACTTCGTCGACGCGATCGCGCAGCGCCGCCAGCCGCAGGCCAGCGGCCGCAGCGCGCTGGCCGTCCACGCGCTGATCGACGCGATGCTGGCGTCGTCGGCGAGCGGCGCGCCGGTCGCGGTGGCGCGCACGCCGGGCCGGTGACCGGCGGCGGGCTCAGCCGCCGAGCAACTGCCGCGCGATGATCATGCGCTGGATCTGGTTGGTGCCCTCGTAGATCTGCGTGATCTTGGCGTCGCGGTACAGGCGCTCGACGGTCACGCCGCGGATGTAGCCGCTGCCGCCGTGCACCTGCACCGCGTTCTGCGTGTGCGCGACGGCGGCGTCGCTGGCGAAGCACTTGGCGATCGACGCTTCCATCGTCGCCTTTTCTCCGCGGTCCATGCGCGCGGCCGCGGCATCGACCAGGAGCCGCGCCGCCAGCGTGTCCTTCGCCATGTCGGCAAGCATCCATTGCACCGCCTGGAACTCGGCGATCGCCTTGCCGAACTGGCGCCGGGTCCTGGCGTAGGCGACGCTCTCCTCGAGCGCGTTCTGCAGAATCCCGACCGCGAGCGCGCCGATGCCGATGCGGCCCTTTTCGAGCACGCTCATCATGATGTGGAAGCCGCGTCCGGGCGCGCCCAGCAGCGCGGTCTCCGGCAGCTTCACGTCGTCGAAGAACAGGGGGCCGACCTGCGACGCGCGCTGCCCCATCTTGTGCTCCTTCCTGCCGCGGGTGCAGCCCTTGGCGTCGAGGTCGACGACGAAGATGCTCATGCCGCGCCGCCCTGCCTCCGGGTCGGTCCGCGCCAGGACCAGCGCGTAGTCCGCCACCGGCGCGTTGTGGATCCAGAGTTTCTGTCCCGTCAGCCGCCAGCCCTTGCCGTCCGGAACCGCCGTCGTCTTCAGGCTGGCGAGATCGGAGCCCGACTCCGCCTCGGTCAGCGCGTACGCGCAGCGCCTGTCCGCGCGCAGCGTCGCCGGCAGGTACTGCGCGATCTGCCCGGGCGTCCCGTGGCCGGTGAACAGCGTGCCGATCAGCTCGACGAGGCCGCACTGGTCGGCGACCGACGCGTAGCCGCGCGCGAGCTCTTCCATCACGGCGGCGTAGGTCCGCACGTCGGCGCCGAGCCCGCCGTGCGCTTCGGGCACGGTGATGCCGAAGAGGCCGAGCGCGCCGCACTCGCGATACAGTTCGGCAGGAAACGATTCGTGCTCGTCGAGTTCGGCGGCGAGCGGCCTGATCCGCCCGTCGGCGAACCCGCGGGTCGTCTCCCTGATGGCGGCGAGGCTCAGGTCGACGTCGGCGGCCGCGGCGGCGGATCGGCTCACGAGGCGCTCGCGGCGGCCGCGGCGGCGCGCATCCGGACCATCAGCAGGTTGCTGCCGTCCTGGACGATCGCGCCGTCCTGGTTGCGGACCTCCAGGCGCAGCGACACCAGGCCGCGGCCGCCGTCCGCGGTCGGCCGCATCTGCGTCACCTCGATCGCGGCCGAAAGACGGTCGCCGGCGTACACGGGGCCGCGGAAGTTCCAGTTCCAGTTCAGCGATGCGACCGCGGCGAACTGCTCCTCGGCGCGGTTCTTCAGCCCGTCGACGAGCGCCAGGCAGAGCAGCCCGTGCGCGACACGCCGCGGGAATCCCAGCTCGCGCGCGAACTCGTCGTCCATGTGCAGACCGAAGAAGTCGCCCGACAGCCCGGCGAACGCGACGATGTGCGACTCGGTCACGTTGATGCCGCCGGTCTCGATCCGCATCCCTACCCGGATGTCCTCGAAGTGCATCGCATTGCGCATGGGGGTTCCCGTCGTTCGTCGCGTGGAGGGGGCATCGGGGAGGCTTGGGATGAACCGATTCAAACAGCATAGCGTCGCGCGCCGCCGCAGCGCAAGAGGCCGCCCGCCCGCGGCGACGGCGGCGGCCGGAGGCGGTCCCCCGGATCGGCGCTCGCAGCGCCGCCGGCCGGAAGCGGCGGGCGCGCAGCGGGCAGGTCGATGCGAACCGGCGCGAGGATGCGCGCGAGGAAGTTGACAACGCGCGTTGAACCGGTTCAAACTGCCCGCTGCCGGAGCGCGTCGCGGCGAAGCGCCGCTGCGCCCGGAACGGCTGCCACGCGCCCACCGGACCGGCGGTCGGCGTGGCCAGGTTCTTCGGCCACGCATTCGAGGGCTGAGCGATGAGCGAAGTGAGACTGCTGCGGCAGGGCCGCGTCGACACCTACCGGCTGTCGGGTGTCGCGCCGTACCCGCCGCGCTCGGTGGGCGCCTTCAACCGCGTCGCCTACGCCGCCGCGCACGTCGTCGTCGATCCGCGCGCCGACGTCGCGCCGTGGCTGGAGGCGGTCATCGACTGGGACGCCACGCTCGCCTACCGGCGCCACCTGTGGGGACTGGGCTTCGCCGTCGCCGAGGCGATGGACACGGCGCAGCGGGGCGGAGGGCTCGCGTGGCCGCAGGCGCTCGAGCTCATCCGCCGCTCGGTCGCCGAGGCGCGCACCGTGCCGGGCGCGCAGCTGGCGTCGGGGGCGGGCACCGACCAGCTCGATGCTTCCGCCGCGCGCTCGGTCGACGACGTCGTGCACGCCTACGAGGAGCAGGTCGGCGCGATCGAGGCGGCCGGCGGCCGCGTGATTCTGATGGCCAGCCGCGCGCTGGCGCGCGTCGCGCGCTCGCCGGAAGACTACGAGAACGTCTACGACCGGCTGCTCGGGCAATTGGCGCAGCCGGCGATCCTGCACTGGCTGGGCGAGATGTTCGATCCCGCGCTCGGGGGATACTGGGGCTGCGCCGGCTTCGACGACGCGCTCGAAGTCGTCGTCCGCATCATCGGGCGGCGGCGCGACAAGGTCGACGGCATCAAGATCTCGCTGCTCGACAAGGACAAGGAGATCGCGCTGCGCCGCCGCCTGCCGGCGGGCGTGCGGATGTACACCGGCGACGACTTCAACTACGCCGAACTGATCCGCGGCGACGGGGATGCGCACAGCGACGCGCTGCTCGGAATCTTCGACGCCATCGCGCCGGCCGCCGCCGCGGCGCTCGCTGCGCTCGCGGCCGGCGACGCCGCGAGCTTCGAGCGCATCCTCGAGCCGACGGTGCCGCTGTCGCGCCACATCTTCGGCGCGCCCACGCGCTACTACAAGACCGGCGTCGTCTTCCTCGCCTACCTCAACGGGCACCAGGATCACTTCACGATGCTGGGCGGCGCCCAGAGCGCACGGTCCGTCGCGCACCTGTGCGAACTGCTGGTGCTCGCCGACCGCGCCGGACTCGTCGACGATCCGGACCGCGCCGCGCGAAGGATGCGCGCGGTGCTGTCGGTCCACGGAATCGACTGATCGGCCGACGGCGATGCGCGACTTCTCCCGCAGCCACGACGCGCTGTCGCTCAATACCGCGACGGTGCGCAAGCAGTGGCGCCTGCCGGAGATCGTCGACGCCTGCGCCCGGCACGGCATCCGCACGATCGCGCCGTGGCGCGACCAGGTCGCCGACTGCGGTCTCGCCCGCGCCGGCGAACTGATCCGTGCGCACGGCCTCGCCCTCTCGGGCTATTGCCGCGGCGGCATGTTCCCGGCGATCGACGCGGCGGCGCGCCGGGCGGCGCTCGAAGACAATTTCCGCGCGGTCGACGAGGCGGCTGCGCTCGGCAGCCCGTGCCTGGTGCTGGTCGTCGGCGGACTCCCCGGAGCGCTCGACGGCGCGCCGGCGCACAGGGACCTCGGCCGCGCCCGCGGCGAGGTCCGCGACGGCGTCGCCGCGCTGCTGGAATACGCGCGCGAAGCAGCCATGCCGCTGGCGATCGAGCCGCTGCATCCGATGTACGCGGCCGACCGGTCGTGCGTCAACACGCTGGAGCAGGCGCTCGACCTCTGCGACGCGGTCGATCCCGGCCGCGGCGGCGGGGTCGGCGTGGCGATCGACGTCTACCACGTGTGGTGGGACCCCAAGCTGGCGGCGCAGGTCGCGCGGGCTGGCCGGGATCGCATTCTGGCCTTCCACGTCTGCGACTGGCTCGTTCGCACGACCGACCTGCTGCTCGACCGTGGCATGATGGGCGACGGCGTCATCGACATCCCGGCGATTCGCCGCTGGGTCGAGGGCGCGGGCTATCGCGGCGCCTGCGAGGTCGAGATCTTCTCCGCCGGCAACTGGTGGCAGCGGCCGGGCGACGAGGTTCTCGCGACCTGCATCGCGCGGTTCGGTTCCTGTGTCTAGCCCGGCGAGGAGCAGTCCGATGAACAGGACCCGGGTCGTGTCGGCGCAGGACGCCGCCGCCATGCTGCGCGACGGCGACGTCGTCACCGTCTGCTCGTCTTCGGGCCTCAACTGCCCGGACAAGGTGCTTGCCGCGATCGGCGAGCGGTTTGCGCTGGAGGGGCACCCGCGCGATCTCACCATGCTCCATCCGATCGCCGCCGGCGACCTGTACGGCATCCGCGGCATCGATCACCTCGCCCGGCCGGGACTCATCGGCCGTGTGCTCGCCGGTTCGTATCCGAGCGGGCCTTCGTCGCTGCCGATGCCCGACATCTGGCGGCTGATCGTCGACGACGCGATCGCCGCGTACAACGTGCCCAGCGGCATCCTGTTCGACATGCACCGCGACGCCGCCGCCAGGCGCCCCGGCGTCCTCACCAAGGTCGGCCTGGGAACGTTCGTCGATCCGGACCTGCAGGGCTGCGCGATGAACCCGCGGGCGGCGGCGCACCCGATCGTCGAGAAGGTCCGCTTCGCCGGAGACGAGTGGCTGTTCTTCCCCGTCATTGCGCCGCGCGTCGCGATCATCCGGGCGACCACCGCCGACGAGCGCGGGAACCTGTCGTTCGAGCACGAGGCGGCGTTTCTCGGCGCGCTGGACCAGGCGCTCGCCGCGCGCAACAGCGGCGGCGTCGTCATCGCGCAGGTGAAGCGGACGGTGCGCGCGGGCTCGATCAAGCCCCAGCAGGTGCACGTGCCGGGGATTCTGGTCGACCGCATCGTCGTCGATCCGGCGCAGTGGCAGACGACGCAGACGCCTTACGATCCGGCGATGAGCGGGGAAATCGTCCAGCCCGAAGATGCCTTCGAGCTGCAGCCCTGGGGCCCGGAAAAGGTCATCGCCCGCCGGGCTGCGCTGCAGCTGGTCGGCGGCACCGTGGCCAACCTCGGCTTCGGCATCGCCGCCAACGTGCCGCGCATCCTGCTCGAAGAGGGATTGCACGGCCAGGTCACCTGGGCGATCGAGCAGGGCGCGGTGGGAGGGATTCCGCTGCTCGGCTTCGGCTTCGGCTGCGCGTCCAACGCCGACGCGATCGTTCCCTCGCCGAACCAGTTCACGTACTTCCAGGGCGGCGGATTCGACGTCGCGCTGCTGTCGTTCCTGCAGATCGACGCGCGCGGCAACGTCAACGTGTCGAAGCTCGGCGCCAGGCCCTACCTGACCGCCGGCTGCGGCGGATTCGTCGACATCACCACGCACGCCAGGCGGATCCTGTTCTGCGGATACTTCACCGCCGGGGCGAAGCTCGAGGCGGGGGGCGGCCGGCTGACCATCGTCGAGGAAGGCAAGGGCCGCAAGCTGGTGCAGGCGGTCGAGCACGTCACCTTCAGCGGCGACATGGCGCGGCGGCGCGGCCAGCAGATCACCTACGTCACCGAGCGCTGCGTGTTCGATCTCACCGAGTGCGGCCTGACGCTGCGCGAGATCGCTCCCGGCATCGATCTGCAGCGCGACGTGCTCGACCTCGCCGATTTCGCGCTCGAGGTCGATCCCGGCCTCAAGGTCATGGACGCGCGGCTGTTCAGCGACGCGCCGATGGGGCTCGAACTGCGGCGGACCTACGGCGAGTGAAGGGCTGGTGACATTCGGAATCGGCGGCGCGATCGCGGCGGTGGCGCCGGGTCAAGCGGGGTCACCAGGTGTTCGATCGACGACCGGAGCCGCGATCGGCGCCGGGGGCGCGTTTGACGCGGTTGCCCGATTGCGGCATCGTCGCGGATGCAGGCCAGGCTGGCGCCGATCCGCGCCCCCGTGGGCCGTCGACGACGGCGAAGGCAGAGGAGGTGCCATGGACATTCACTGCCGACCGATCGGCGAGCGCATCGATTGGCTGTTCGAGCTCGCCCGCCGCCACTCGGCGGCGTTCGCCGCGCCCGAGGCCTGGCTCGCGCGCAAGCGCTACGTGGCCGAGCACCCGACCGCGGTGATGGTACTGAAGTGCATGGATGGGCGCATCAACATCCCGGTGGCCACGCGCACGCCCACCGGCATCATCCAGCCCTTCCGCAATCTCGGCGGCATGTTCGACCTGGGCTGGCCGCACCTCGGCGAGGTGCTCACCAGCCACGTGCAGAGCGTCGTCGCGACCGGCCGGCGCGCGCTGATGCTGATCACCTACCATTTCTCGCGCAGCGACCCACGGCGCGGCTGTGCCGGGTTCCACTACGACACTGCCGCCGCCATCGAGCACACCTGCGCGATCAAGCGCCAGGTCGAGCACGTCTTCGGCGCCGGTCATGGCACCGTCTACCCGATCGTCTGCGGATTCGAGACCGACGGCGACGCGCTCGTCGTGCACGGTTCCGACGGCACGCACCTGAACGCCGGCGAGCTCGGCCTCGCCGACGCCGCGACGCTGTCGCCGCGCCTGCGCGCGCTGTTCCCCGACATGCCCGCGCAGGTCTGCGAGGACATCCTGCCGCTGATCGCCGGCAACGTCCTGCACATCGCCGCCGTGCGCAGCGCTCCGCGCGAGCTCGACATCGAGCACCGCGAGTGGATGATCTGCATCGGCCGCGGCTTCGATTTCCTGCACATGCCGAACCTGGCGCTGATCATCGGCCCCTACAGCCCCAACCTCGACGATCCGGTGCGCAAGGCCGCCGCGATCATCGGCGACAACATGACGGCGAGGCGGATTCCCGACGACGGCTTCCTGCTGCTCGCCTCGTCGCCCTACGACGAGATCGGGGTCGATCGCGCGCGTGCCGAACTCAAGTCGCGCTTCCTGTGCGAATTCGCCGCCGGAGTGATCCGCGCCGAGTTTCCTGCGCTGGCCGCCCGGATGCATGTCCGCACGGCGGTTCTGGACTGGGCCTCGCGCACGCTGCAGCCGCTCCCCGGGTAGGGGCCGAAGCTGCGGCCGGTTTACAATGGGCAGCAGACAAGGAGTTCGCCATGCCGATCTACGAATACGCGTGCAGGAACTGCGGGCAGGAATTCGAAACGCTCGTCCGCTCGGACACCGTTCCCGACTGCCCGGGCTGCCACTCGGTCGACCTCGAAAAAAAGCTGTCGGTTTTCGCCACGGCGGGGTCGACCGCCGAAGCGGCATCGGCCGGCGCGGGCGCGTGCGGGTCGTGCCCGCACGCCGGCGGGCCGGGAGCCTGCGCGCTGCACTGAGGCCCCGGCGCGCCGCGCCGGTCAGTACAGGCGCATGCGCTTGGCCGCGTCGGTCAGTTCGGCGCGGAATTTCGGGTCGGCGATCGCGATCAGGCTCCTTGCCCGCTGCCCCGCGGTCTTGCCGCGCAGTTGGGCGACGCCGTGCTCGGTGACCACGTAGTTGACGTCGTTCTTGCTGGTGCTGACGTGCGTGCCCGGCGTCAGCGTCGGCACGATGCGCGAGATGCTGTCGCCCTTGGCGGTGGACGGCAGGACGATGAAGGCCTTGCCGCCCTTGGAGCGGTTCGCCGCGCGGACGAAATCGGTCTGGCCGCCGGTGCCCGAGTACGGCAGGGCGCCCAGGCTCTCCGAGCCGCACTGGCCGAGAAAGTCGACCTGCATCGTGGCGTTGATCGCGACCAGGTTGTCGTTCTGCCCGGCCAGGTAAGGATCGTTGGTGAATTCCACCGGGTGCATCTCCAGCATCAGGTTGCGTTCCATGAACCGGTACAGTCGGCGCGATCCCAGCGCGAACGTCGCCACCATCCGATTCGGCAGGTAGTTCTTGCGGCGGTTGGTGACGTTGCCGTTCTCGACCAGCGTCAGGATGCCGTCGCCGATCATCTCGGTGTGGATGCCCAGGTCGTGCTTGCTCGTCAGCTGCATGACCACGGCGTCGGGGATGCCGCCGTAGCCGATCTGCAGCGTCGCGCCGTCGTCGATGAGTTCGGCGACGTGCCTGCCGATGGCTTCCTGCACCGGACCGATCTTCGGCAGGCCGACCTCGAGGATCGGATCGTCGCTCTCGACCAGCGCGGAGACCCGGGAGACGTGCACGTGGCAGTGGCCGTAGGCGAAAGGCACGTTGGGATTGACCTCGAGCACGATCGCCCGCGCCTTGCGCAACGCGGCCATCGTGTAGTCGGTGCCGAGGCTGAGCGAGAAGTAGCCGTGCGCGTCCATGGGCGAAGCCAGCGAGAACACGACGTCGGCGGGGACCTGTCCGCGGTCGATCATCGCCGGCACTTCGGCGAAATAAGCGGGCAGGAAGTCGATCCAGCCGGCCTGCCCGCCGGGACGCGAAGCGCCGCCGTAGAAAAGCGCGGTGTGGCGGATGTGGTCCCGCGTCTCCGGGTCGAAGTAGCCGAACTTGCGCACCGGGAGGATCTGCGCCACCGAGACGTCGCGATAGTCGCGCCGCTGCTCGGACAGCGCCGTCAGCAGCGCCGGCGGCTCGGCCACGCCGGTGGGGACGATGATGGCGTCGCCATCGCGCACCAGACGGATCGCCTCGGCGGCGGTCGTGCGCTTCTGCAGGTATTGTTCCTTGAACGCCACGGCAAGCTCCCATCGGTCTGGTTGTGAATCCGCCCCGGCGCGCTTCCCGGAGGCGGACGATGCACGGATTCGCCATTATGCAGCCGTACCCGCGGGATGACACTGAAGTCTCGCCGCAGCGGTGCGCGAGCGGGCGGCGCGCTGCTGTAAAATCCGCTGACGCTGCGCCGGTTGGGGCACAACGGTGTTCTGCCGCCCGCCGTCGGGCGCGAGGAGTTGCTGATGCGCATCGAGAACGACGTCAAGCTGGACTTCAAGGACGTGCTGATTCGCCCGAAGCGGAGCACGCTTTCGACGCGTTCGAACGTGGACATCTCGCGCGAGTACCGGTTCCGGCACGCGCAGGTGGACTATCACGGCGTGCCGATCATCGCCGCCAACATGGACACCACCGGCACCTTCGAGATGGCGCGTGCGCTGGAGCCGTTCCTGCTGTCGACCGCGCTGCACAAGCACTACGCGGTGGAGGAACTCGTCGCCTTCTTCAAGGGTCTCGAGCGCAAGTTCGCCGCGTTCTACTCGATGGGCATCGCGCCCGCCGACGAGGAGAGGTTCGACCGCGTGATGGCGGCGGCGGGCCCGGGAAGCGACACGCCGATCCGCTGCATCTGCATCGACGTCGCCAACGGCTACACCGAAGGCTTCGTGCGTTTCGTGGCGAAGATCCGCGAGCGCTATCCGCACCTCGTGATCATGGCCGGCAACGTCGTCACCGGCGAGATGACCGAGGAACTGATCCTCTCCGGCGCCGACATCGTCAAGGTCGGCATCGGCCCCGGGTCGGTGTGCACGACGCGCAAGATGACGGGCGTCGGCTATCCGCAGCTCTCGGCGATCGTCGAATGCGCCGACGCCGCGCACGGGCTCGAGGGCCACATCTGCGCCGACGGCGGCTGCGCGACGCCGGGCGACGTCGCCAAGGCTTTCGGCGGCGGCGCCGACTTCGTGATGCTCGGCGGGATGTTCGCCGGCCACGACGAGTGCGCCGGCGACGTCGTCGAGCGCGACGGCCAGACCTGCCAGCGCTTCTACGGAATGAGCAGCAGGACCGCGATGGAGAAGTACTCGGGCGGCGTGGCGCAGTACCGCGCGCCCGAGGGCAAGGAAGTGCTCGTGCCCTACCGCGGACCGGTCGCCGGAACCGCGCAGGAGATCCTCGGCGGTGTGCGCTCGGCGTGCACCTACGTCGGAGCGCGGCGGCTGCGCGAGCTGTCGAAGCGGACCACGTTCGTGCGCGTCTCGCAGCAGACGAACGACGTGTTCGGCCGCTCGTAGCCGCGGCCGCCTGCGACCCGGAAGGGCCGATCTCCAGGCGCGGCGTCATCCGCGCTGCCCGAACGACGGCGAACGGGAAGGTCGCGCGGAAAAGGACGCTACTATCCGGAGATGGTCCCCGAGCTTCCCGGCGCCGTCCGCACGGCCGCCATGCCGTTCATCATGCTGACCGTCCTGATCGACATGGTGGCGATCGGCCTGATCATCCCCGTGCTTCCGGCGCTGGTGGGCATGTTTGCCGGGTCGAAGGCCGACCAGGCGTTCTGGTACGGCATGGTCACGTTCGCCTTCAGCCTCGCGAACTTTTTCGGCTCGCCGGTGCTCGGCGTGCTGTCCGACAGCTACGGCCGGCGCCCGGTGCTGCTGCTCGGCTTCTGCGGCCTGGCACTGAGTTTCTTTGCCACCGCGCTGGCCACCGCGCTGTGGATGCTCATCGCGGTGCGGCTGGTCAGCGGTGCGATGCAGGCCAATCAGGCGGTCGCCAACGCCTACGTCGCCGACATCACCGCGCCCGAGGATCGCGCCAAGCGCTTCGGCCTGCTCGGCGCGATGTTCGGACTGGGCTTCATCGTCGGACCGGTGATCGGCGGCCTGCTCGGCGCGGTCGATCTGCGGCTGCCCTTCTTTGTCGCCGGCAGCCTTGCGCTGCTCAACCTGCTGTACGGGTACTTCGTCCTGCCCGAGTCGCTGCCCGCCGGGCGTCGGCACGCATTCGCATGGAAGGCGGTCAACCCGATCGGCTCGCTGCGCGGATTGGCCAGCCTGAAGGGCGTCGGGCTGCTGGTCGGCGTGGTCGCCTGCACCGGCCTCGCGCAGTTCGTTCTGTACACGTGCTGGGTGCTGTTCACGAGCTTCAAGTTCGGCTGGGGCCCGCGCGAGAACGGCTGGTCGCTCGCGGCGGTCGGCGTGATGTCGGTGATCGCGCAGGGCTTTCTGCTCGGGCCGCTGATCAAGCGGCTGGGCGCGCAGAGACTGACGCTGATCGGGCTGGTCTCGTCGACGGTCGCGTACGCGATGTGGGGAGCCGCCACGGCCGGCTGGATGATGTTCGCCGTGATCGTCGTCAACGTCCTCGGCGCCACGGTCACGGCGTCGATCCAGAGCATCATCTCGTCCGCGGCCGACGCGCAGAGTCAGGGCAGGACGCTCGGCGCGGTCAGTTCGCTGAACAGCATGATGGCCGTCGTCGCCCCCGTCATCGGCGCACCGCTGCTGGGCATGGTCTCGCACCTGCCGGTGGGCGACTGGCGCATCGGCGCGCCATTCTATTTCTGCGCGGCGCTGCAGGCCACGGCGCTGCTGCTCGCGGTCGCACATTTCCGTCGGGAAAGGCAGAGCGGCAGGTAGATCCGGCCCGGAGCCGCTGCCGCGGCGACACTGCCACGATGGGGGCGTCGCGGTAGCGGCCGCCGTGGCGGCGAATGCTCTCGCACAGCAGCAGCGTCTGCGGTTCGAGACTGCAAGGAAGTACCCGACGGGACGCCGCTATGTCTGCCCGGCGAGGCGGCAGCGGTGCGCGTGCGTCGCGAGTATTTCGAGCGCTTGCGGCGAGACGGCTTCGGCAGCGGCGGCGGCGATGGCGTCGTCGGCGCCGGCCGCGCCGGCGACCGCCAGTTCGAGCGCGTCGAACAGGCGGCGCTGGCCGGGGTTGAGCCAGCTTGCCACTTCGTGGTCCTGGCTTTTCTGCCGGATCAGGCTCAGGTCAAGGCGGGCCGGCCCCGCCGCGCCTCCGGGCGCGAGTTCAGGCGCTGCAGCCTGAAGCCGACCGGACAGGAAGGCGGGGAAGCGGTCGGGGTCGGCCACGAGGTCGGAGAAGGCGACGAACACGCGGGTGAGCCCCTTCGAGCCGATCAGCGCGGCTCGCTGGTACCACTCCCAGAGCGCCAGGCCACCGAACACCGTCATCGCATCCCGCGCTGCGAGCGAGCGCGCGACTTCCATCGGATTGCGGTGCGTCATCACGCAGACGGGGCGGGTCGCGCTGCGCCAGAGCGGCAGCGTGAGGCAGAGTCGGGGATCCTTTGCCACCCAGGGACGGTGAGTTTCGAGGCTGACGACGGCACGGCGGATGGCCGCGGAAATCTCGTTGCGCTCGGTCTCGGCGAGCAGGCCCCATTCGATGCCGACGGGGTCGTCCCAGGCGCGTCCCACGGCGGCCAGCGCCATCTCGTTGGCGCGCCACACCAGCCTGTGTTCGCGATGCCCGGCGGGATCGTGCGCGGTGGGCGGGTAGAAATCGGCGTCGGTCCCGGCGACGCAGCCGAGCGACTCCAGCACGCGCACCAGGAGCGAGGTGCCGGACCGATGCATTCCCACGACGAACACTCCCGTCGTCGCGGCCGGCGCACCCGGCAGCTCGGGTGGCGCAGCATGCAACGGGTGCACGGCCGCAGGGATGCGGGGGGGCAGGGCCACGCCGCTTTCCGGCGCCGACCAGGGCCACTCGAGCAGCGGCGGGGTCCTGAGGTAGTCGACGATCGCCGCGGTGCCGACGACGACCTTCTGCAACTTCAGCGCCAGGCGGCGCGGATCGTCATTGTGTCCGATCGCTGCGGGGACAAAATAGCCGCTGCATCTCAGTTCGATGGAAAGCCGCTGTTCCTGCGCGACGGACGGCGGGATCTCGAACGCGACCTCGAACTCGCCCGGCGCCTGGATCTCGTGGACGCCCAGGGCGTGATTCCCGAGCAGTGCGCTGAGCTGTATCGTTCCGCTTCCGTGCATCGATTGATGCCACTCGGGAAAATGAACGCCGCACAGCCTCACCGTTGGGCCGGATTGCGGCGGCAGCGGGATCGTCGCTCGATCTCCGATCCACAATCCGTCGACGCAATCGGCGGGATCGTCGCCGTAGATTCCGGAGTAACCTCCCGCCGGCGAAGCTCGGGGGCGCAGCGCGGAAAGCGACTCGGGATGCTCGAACGGATTGTCGCCCATGATCCATCGCAGCCGGGAGTCCTTCCGGTACGCCGATCGCAATGCGTCCGCAATCACCGTTCCGTCGTCGAATCGCCCGTACCCGTACTCCAGTTGCCCGAAACGTTCCATTCCCGCGTCGAACAGCTGCGCAACGTAATCGTCGACCAATGGAATCGCCGCACCCAGATCGGCGAGCTGCACCCGGTCCTGATATCTGGAAAAGCGCTGCGGCTGATGGGGGTCGAGGCCGCTGAAGTGGAAGAAGACCAACGGAAACGCGCCGACGACATAGCTGCCCCGGTCGCAGGCGACGACGCGGTGCGGGATGTTCCAGTACGCGACGTTGTATCCGGCATGGCGGAGGATGTGTATCCCGGGGAAGAGTCCGGGGACGAGGTCGATCCACCGCTGGTCCACGAAGATGCCCGCGTCCTGGTCGATCACGCACTGATGCTCGACCTTGCCGTGCCACCACGCGAGCAGGCGGCGCGCATCGGGCGCGTTGCGAAGCGCCAGAAATCCCAGGTTGTACGTGCCGGCACGCAATATGTCGAGATCGGAAGGATGCTTCCCGTCGTCGTGGGGAGCCAGCAGATGCGGCGTCAGGACCGCGGTGGCCTGAGCGGCAAGCGCGTCGAGCACCTCGTTCATCGGGGAGAAGAGTGCGATGTCCGGATCGAGATAGATGACCTGGTCGTATCCCTGGTCGAAGAGATACGTGAAAGCCATCGGCTTGACCGACGTGTTCGCCTCGAGGACCGAGTATTGAAAGAGGTGCCGCGCCAGCTGGGCCAGCGCGAGTTGCTCCAGCCGGATCAGCGCGAACTCCTCGCTCAACCCGTCGGCATGCCGGTAGTCCCGGTCCACCACGACGCAGAATCGATCCGAATCCGGGTGCTGGCTGCGCACGGACCGCATCAGCACCCGGGCGTACGCGAGGTAGTTGTTGGATACGATGGTGAAGATCGCGGTGCGAGTCATTGCGGATCCTCTGACTGGCCGGTCATCTCGAGGAATCGGCAGTCAACGCTCTCGTCCTGCCCTTCGAGGGCCGGCGTGGAAACGGAGAAGCGCACGCAGAAGGGCCGGGGTGCCGGACGCGACGAGCTGCGCGCCGGCGTCGCGGAGCAGTTGCGCACGCTGCCGCGTAACGGTACCACCGATTCATGACCGTCCCCGGGTTTGACAACCGATGGACTGCGGGAGCCTGTGCGTTCAGCCAGCGCTTCGTGACCCCGGCGGAGACCTCCTTGTTGCCGATCCAACCTCGAATTGCATGTCGATGGCAATGCGTACTCAGGCAAGAAAGCCGGGACGAATCGTGGCCGGGTGCTCTGTCGCGCCAGCGGCGGGGCGAACCTGTAAAAGGGGGGGGGCTCATGGCGGTGCCAGTGTGACCAAGTCCGGGGCTCGCCGGCGTGGCTGGCTGCCGAGGGGGGTGTTCGCGCAAGTGTCCCCGAAGAGCTGGGGCGTGCTGCCGTGCAGCAAGCACAAGCAAGCAAGGGCGCCGCCCCGAAGCCTGCGCGCGGCCGCGTTCGCAAGCAGCGAGGCGCGGCATAGCTGCGATCTATGTCCTTGCCGGCTGCAATGGGGCCGGCAAGAGCAGCATCGGAGGAGCTGCGGCAGCGCGTCGCACAAGGTGGCCACGACATTCCGGTCACCAGGATTCGGGAGCGATTTGACGGTGGACGCGAGAACCTTGTCCGGATTCTCCCGCATGTCGCAGCGCTGAGGCTATTCGACAACTCGGCCGCAGCCGACCCGGCAATCGGCTTTGTTCCCCACCCGCGCCTTCTGATCGACCGCGGGTTCGGCGACCAACCAGCCCTCGATGACCGGCCAGGCCCATGCCTTGCGCAAGGCGGCCTGAGTCGCAAGACCGTGTCCAGACAATCCGAGCCGGAACACGTCGAAGAGCAACGTATCGGTTCCTTCACGGCGCGCCACGCTCATGTTCTGAGCTACGATTGCGCTACGATAAAGCCGAACCCCGCCATCAACCCCGCCCAAGGGATCCATCCATGTCCAGAAAGGTCACCGTCGCCGCGACCCAAATGCATTGCACCTGGAACATCGACGACAACATTGCGCGGGCCGAGAAGCTGGTTCGTGCCGCGCATTCGAAAGGCGCCCAAATCGTGCTGCTGCAGGAGCTCTTTCGCACGCCGTATTTCTGCATCGACGAGGACATGCGCCACCTCGCCATTGCCGAGCCCGCCGACAACAGCTCGCTCATCAGGCATTTTCAGGGAGTGGCGAAGGAGCTCAACGTCGTGCTGCCCATCTCGTTTTTCGAGAAGGCGAACCACGCGTACTTCAATTCGCTGGTCGTCATCGACGCCGACGGCACGGCACTCGACGTCTATCGCAAGACGCAGATTCCCAACGACGTAGGCTACCAGGAGAAGCAGTTCTTCCGGCCGGGCGACACGGGCTTCATGGTCTGGGATACGCACTATGCGCGGATCGGCGTCGGCATCTGCTGGGACCAGTGGTTCCCGGAAACACAGCGTTCGCTCGCGCTGAAGGGGGCGGAATTGATCTTTCATCCTACCGCAATCGGTTCCGAACCGGGTGTGGAGGGCTACGACAGCCAGCCACACTGGACACGCGTGCAACAGGGAGCCGCCGGCGCCAACCTCACGCCGATCATTGCTTCGAATCGCATCGGCACCGAGACCAGCAAGTACGTGAAGGACCTGTCGATGACGTTCTACGGCTCGGCGTTCATCGCCGACCAGACCGGCGCCCTGGTCGCACAGGGGGACAAGGTCACCGAGACGTTCATCCTGCACACGTTCGACCTCGACGCGATTGCGCAGCAGCGCGACTGGTGGGGCATTTTCCGCGACCGGCGGCCGGAAATGTACGGAACGCTGCTCACCTCTGACGGCAGGAATCCCTGGAAGACAAGGAACTGACATGGAACTCACGACCTTGACGAGCCGGACGCGCGCGGACGGTTTCTGGATGCCGGCCGAGTGGTCCCCGCACGAAGCTGTGTGGATGCTCTGGCCTTACCGGGCCGACAACTGGCGCGACTCCGGTCGGCCGGCCCAGGCGACGTATGCCGCGGTGGCGGATGCCATCTGCGGCGCGACGCCCGTCTTCATGGGCGTCCCGGAGCGCTTCACCGCGCAGGCGAAACGAGTGTTGCCTGCCGCCGTCACCGTGGTCCCCATGGAGAGCGACGACGCATGGATGCGCGACGTCGGACCGACGGTCGTGATCAACGACAGGGGTGAGCGGCGCGGGATCGACTGGATCTTCAATGCCTGGGGCGGCCTCAAGGGCGGACTCTATTACCCTTGGGATCGGGACGAGCAGATCGCGCCGCAGGTCTGCGCGCACCACAAGTTCCCGCGCTACCAGGCGGCGCTTGTCCTCGAGGGTGGGGCAATCCACACCGACGGGGACGGCACGCTGCTGGTCACCGAGGAGGTGATGCTCAATCCCGATCGGAATCCGGCGCTGACGAAGGAGCAGATCGGCGATTTCCTCAAGGACTATCTCAATGTCGACAAGATCATCTGGTTGCCGCTGGGCGTCTTCGAGGACGAGACCGCGGGTCACATCGACAACATGTGCTGTTTCGCCCGTCCGGGGGAGGTGATTCTCACCTGGACCGACGACGAGAATGACCCGCAGTATGCACGGTCGAAGTCTGCGCTCGACGTGCTGGCGAAGGAAGTCGATGCCAAAGGCCGCAAGTTCAAGGTCAACAAGATCCAGCAGCCGGGTCCGCTGGCGATTACGCCGGAAGAGGCGGCGACGATTCAGGCGAGTTCCGGGATGAATCGAGCAGCGGGGCGCCGGATGGCCGGGTCCTACGTCAATTTCCTGATCACCAACGGCCGCGTCGTCCTGCCGATGCTCGACCCGAACACGGACGCGCTCGCTCAGCGCACGCTGCAGGCGATCTTTCCGAAGTACAACGTGGTCGGCGTCCCGGCGCGCGAGATCGTGCTGGGTGGGGGCGACATCCATTGCATCACGCAACAGATTCCGAGCGGTCGCGTGTAACGAAGCGAGCCCCAGGAAAGGTCTGATCACGGAAACGACACGCACGGCATCGAAGTCGAGGACGACCGGGCCGCGACCGGATCCTGCGGGAAGCGGTGATCGAAATTGGCCCGCACATGGGCCAATCTGCACAGGAGTCGCCAACCCGGGCGACTCCTTCATGAACGAATTCGCTCCCACTGCTGCGCCCGAGGCGGTCGCCCAGGTTGGCGACCGCCAAGTAATCCAGGGGAATGACGATGGCTGACTCGCAAGCAACATCGAAGGGCTCGCCGAGCGAGAAGAAGCTGGGCCTGATCGCGCTCACTCTGCTCGTCGTAAGCGCGATGTTCGAGGGAGGCACATTCAACCTGCCGCAGAACATGGCGCAGTCGGCGTCTCTGGGCGCAGTGCTCATTGCCTGGGTCGTGTCCGGTCTGGGAATCTACTTCCTGGCACGAACGTTTCAGGTGCTGTCCGACGTCAAGCCCGACCTCAAGTCGGGCATCTACATGTACTCCCGCAGTGGCTTTGGCAAGTTCGCCGGCTTTCAGATCGCGTGGGGCTACTGGCTGTCCTCCGTCTTCGGCAACGTCGGCTACGGCGTGCTGCTGATGGACGCGCTCAACTACTTCTTCCCGCCGTATTTCAAGGGCGGCAACACTTGGGAGGCGGTGCTCTTCGCCTCCGCGATGATCTGGCTGATGAACTGGCTCGTGTTGCGCGGAGTCAAGGGCGCTGCGGTGCTGAACGTGATCGGGACCATTGCCAAGTTCATCCCGATCCTTTTCGTCATGGTGATCGTGGCGAATTCGATGAAGGCGGGCATGTGGGGCAGCGATTTCTGGGGCAGCCTCTCCGCCAACGCGCTCGCGGACAAGCCGCTAGGCGGCGTCTTCGACCAGGTGAGGAGCACGATGCTGGTCACCCTGTGGGTGTACATCGGCATCGAAGGCGCGGTCGTGATGTCCGACAGGGCGGACGAACAGACGGTCAGCCGGGCAACGCTGCTCGGATTCGTCATCGCGACTACGCTCTACGTGCTCGTCTCGGTGCTGCCGTTCGGCGTCATGTCGCAGGGCGAACTGTCCGCGCTGGCGCCGCCATCGGCTGCGGCAATCCTGGGAACGCTGCTCGGCAAGTGGGCCGAATACTTCGTCAATGCCGGTGTCGTCGTGGCGATCCTGTCGTCGTGGCTGGTGTGGACGATCCTCGTCGCCCAGCTGCCCTGGGCGGGCGCCAGGGACGGCACCTATCCGAAGGTGTTCGCCAAGACCAACGAGAACGACACGGCGTCCGTCTCGCTGTGGGTCTCGAGCGCGCTCATGCAGGCGATGATGATCCTTGTCTACTTTGCCAACAACGCCTGGAACGTCATGCTCTCGATCACCGGAGTCGTGATCCTTCCCGCCTATATCGGCTCCACCGGGTATCTCTGGAAGCTGATGGCGACCGGCCAGTATCCGGCCACGGCAAAGACGAGCAGGGCGACGGCACTCGTCGTCAGTGTGATGGGAACGCTCTACGGGCTCTGGCTGGTCTACGCCGCCGGCCTGCAGTTCATGATCGCAGGCGCCGTCTTCTTTGCGCTCGGGAATCTGGTGTTCATCTGGGCGCGCAAGGAGCAGGCACCCCACGAATCACCGTACAACAAGATCGAGCTGATGGTCGCGCTGAGCCTCGTGGTGCTTGGGGTGCTCGCTGTCTGGATGCTGTTCACAGGGCATCTGAAGCAGGTCTATACACCGTGACGCCACTCGGTGGCGGGCGCCGCGCCGCAAGCACGGCGCCCGGCTATGGCAGTGTCTTACATTCCGCACATCGGGGGGCGCGTTTACGCCGAATTATTCCAGGGAAGGTGTCAGCCGCGCGACGATGAAAGCCATCGCGGAAGCCCTGGACCTGACGGAGACCGCCGCGGTGCATCGCGGCCTGGTGGAGCTCGCCCAGCGCTACGTCCCGCAGTATCCGCGCGACAACGGCCCGGTCGCCGAGGACCAGCATCGCGCGATCGCCGAGGCCGTTCGCAGCAAGCACGGCGAGCCGGTGATCACCGAGATGTTGTTTGGCGCGCCCTCGCAACCCGCGCGCAAGGTGAAGTCCGGTGGCAGCAAACGCGTTCCCGCTTCCCGCGCTCGGTGACATCGTGTACTGCCGCTTCCCGGAAAGCATCGGGAAGCCGGGGCCGAAGCCCAGGCCGGCGCTCGTCGTTGGGCACGCCACCTTCGCTGACCAGACCAAAGGGGTGGTTGTTGCCTACGGCACGTCGCAAGGAACCAACCGCCTGCACTCCGGCGGGTTCTTGATCTCGCTCGCGGACGGCGAAGCGTATCGCGTCGCGGGCCTCAGCGACCCGACCAAATTCGACCTCCGCCAGACGCAGGCACTGCCCTACACGGACGAGTGGTTCCGCGTGCCGCCGACGCCGGCCCACGGGCAGACACCGAAGCTCGGGATCCTGCATCCGAGCCTGGTGCGGCGCGCGGGGGCAGCGTATGAGCGCGAGCAAGAACATTGATGGCAGATTCGGGTTTTTTGATCAAATTAGGCGAGGGAAAGGGCGAAACGACCCTCAATTATCGTGATCATTTCTTTTCTGTTCCGAATCAGCGTGATGCACCAATCTCTTGTGGCCCGCTTTGTGCTTGACGGTTGTCGAGAAGGGCAGATGAGAAGCTGCGATTGGTTGCCGGTTGTGCAGCGCGGCGATGGGTGCCGCCGCAGCGTTTGAAATCCATGACCGTCGGCTGACGGCCACTACCAGTCTCCCGGCGTCGCCGCCAAAATTACCCGGTAGCGGCCGTTCGTCTTGATTCCATCTCATTGAAAGCCGCGCATCGGCCTGAATAGGCACATGTCGTGCCACGCACTTGTCGGGAGCGTTGATCAGGGCGGCTAGTGCGAAAGCTGGTAAGCGTCCCCACAACCCGTATTGAAATCGCCGCGCCCGACTGGGTATGTTCGTTCTCCGACGTGACGGTGAAGGAGAACGGCGATGGAGGCGAGAGCGGGCGAGGCGCGGGAGGGGTCGAGCCCAGGCGAAGGTGGCA
>CAIWHR010000271.1 GCA_903912485.1 uncultured beta proteobacterium
GTCGTCGTGCGCGTGCGCGGACTGCGCCGGCGCGCGGTCCTGCCCGGCGACGCCCGCGAGCTCGATGCCGGGCTGCTGGAGGAACTGCGGTCCGATCGCCAGGCCGCGCGGCTCGCCGCGCTGCTGGAGCTGGACCATCCGCTGGCGCTGACGCAGGTCCCGATCGCGGACTTGCGCGGCGCGCTGGCCGCCGACGGTGCGAGCGATCTGGTCCGGCGGCAGCTCGGTCCCGACGAGATGGCCGAGTGGGCGGCGCTGTCGCATCCCAAGCGGCGCTGCGAGTGGCTCGCCGGACGCGTGGCGGCGAAGGCTGCCCTGCGCTCGCTCGCCGGCGCCGCTGCGCCGCCGGCGCCGTCGATCCGCATTCGGCGGGGACAGGACGGCGCGCCGACCGTCGAGGCGACCGGGATGCCCGGCGGGGAGCGCGCGCGGGTCTCCATCTCGCACAGCGGCGGCATGGCCGTCGCCGGCGCGTCGCCGAGAGGATGCGTCGGCGTCGACGTCGAGGAGATTTCGGCATCGATGCTCGAGGTCGCGCACCGGTTCTGCGCGCCCGACGAGACAGGCGCGATCCGCGGCGCCATCGAGGTTTCCGAGATCGCCGCGCTGACCATCCTCTGGTCGGCGAAAGAGGCAGTCCTCAAGGCGCTGGGCGCAACCGCCTGCGCAGCGGCGGACCTGCGGCTCCGGCGAGTGCGCGCCGACGGCGCCCACGTGGTGTGCGACTTCGACGGCCATCCGGCGGGCCCGGCAAGGGCCGTCGCGTATCGGGACAGCGAGTTCGTCTACTCGGTCGCGGCCGCGGCGCCTTCCGTCCGCGATGCGCGCGGCCGCCGGGGGTCGCGCGCGTGAACCGGCCGACGCTCGACGACGTCGTCGAAACCATGGGCGAGGTCGTCGATCTCCTGGACGTCGTCGTGACCGAGGAGTGCGTCCTCGGCGAAGACATCGCCATCGACTCGCAGCAGATGCTGCGCGTGCTGTCGCGGCTGGAGTCGCGCTACCGGATGCGCTTCGCGCCCGACGTCATCCTGCGTCTCAATACCGTCGGCGACCTGCTGGAAGCGCTGAGTCGCGCCGCGGGCGGCCGCTGAGCCGGCAGCCCGGCACGACCGCGTGGCCGCGGCGGCCCCGAAGGCGTCGACTCGCCGTCGCGCCGGCGAGCGCCAACCTGTACGGGCAGTCGTTCGCCTCGGTGGCGCCTTCAATCGGGCGCCGTCCCGGCGCCGTCGACGACCGCCCAGCGCACGCGATCAGCCTGCAACTCGGCGGCGAACTGCTCCGGCGCGTTGCCGACGGGCTCCATGCCCATGGCCGCGAGCTGTTCGCGCACTCTGGGCAGCGCGAGGATGCGCAGCAGTTCGTCGTGCAGGTGCATCACGACGTCGCGCCGCGTGCCGGGCGGGAGCAGCACGCCGTGCCAGGTCGTGACGTCGAATCCCGGGAATCCCGACTCGGCCACGGTCCGGATGTTGGGAAACGCCGTCGCGCGCGACGCCCCGGTCACCGCCAGCGCGCGCAGCTGTCCGCTCCGTAACAGCGGCGCCACCGTGGCGAGCTGCGTGAACAGCAGCGGGATTTCTCCCGAGAGCACGTCCTTCACGGCCGTCGCGGTGCCGGGGTACGGGATCTGCAGCAGCCCGATCCCCGCGCGCCGCGCCAGCAGCGCGGCGGCCGCGTGCGACGTCGAACCGATGCCGCCGCTCGCGTACGCCAGCCCGGCCGGTGTGGCGCGCGCGCGCTCGATCAATGCTGCGAGGCTGCGCACGCCGGAGGACGGCGCTGCCGCGATGACGATCGACAGCGTGGTCAGCCGCGTCACCGGCACCAGCGGCGCCGCCCCCGGGTCGGCGCCGCCCCCGGCGCCGGGGGCGAGCGCCAGCGTTCCGTTGTTGGCCAGCAGCAGCGTGCGACCGTCGGGGGCGGCCCGGGCCACGAAATCCGCCGCGATCCTGCCCGCGGCGCCCGGACGCAGATCGAAGATCACCGGCTGTTCCCACGCTTCGGCGAGGTGCCCGCCGAACAGCCGCGCCAGGAGGTCGCTGCTGCCGCCGGTCGCATTGGGGACGACGAACCGGATCGGGCGCCGCGACTCGGCCGCCGCGCCGCGCTCCCAGCTGCCCACCGGCCCCGCCAGCGCCAGCAGGGCGAGCAGCCGGCGGCGCGAAATCCGGCCGCGCTGGAGCCGCGTTGCCGCCGCGCCGATCAAGGGTGGCGTCATGCCCGGGATGTCCGGGTAAGATGCCACCGTGATGCAACTTCCGCGGTAAAGCAGGATCCGCGCGAGCCTGCGGCGACGCCGGCGGGAGGGGTTCCGTCCTGAAGATCGAGTTCGAGCCCGTCGCAGACTTGCCGCCGCTGGCGTGGTGCGCCGACGCGCGCCCCGGGGCGGCGGTGCGGGTCCGCCACGGCCCCGGTGTCGAGACCCGCCGCGACGGCTTTGTCGAAGGCGCGTGGGACGGCGACTTCGATGCGTTCGACTTCGACCGGGCGGGCGCGCTCGCCGGATCGGGGGCGCGCCTGCGCGGCGCGACGCTCGTCTTCGCCGCGCCCTTCCACCCGCTGGAGCGTCTGTTCGTGCTGCGGCGCCCCGGACGGACGCGTATTTCCAACTCGCTGGTGTTCCTGCTCGCCGCGGCCGGCGACGCGCTCGATCTTTCCCACCCCGGCTACTTCTTCGATCTGCTGGCGCAGGTGCGGCGGGGAATCGCCCCGCCGGCGGCGCAATGGCGCACGGCGGCCGGGAACAGCGTCGAACTGTTCCCGTGCTGCAACCTGGAGCTGCGCGCCGACGCGACGCTGCGGCACGTTGCGAGGCCGCTGGGACCGCCGCCGGCCTGCTACGCCGAGTACGTGGAATTGCTGCTCGGCACCACCCGGCGCCTCGCCGCCAACGCCGGCACGCGCGGCCGCATCGCGACCTATCGTCTGGTCGCGGCGTGCTCGCGCGGCTACGACTCCACCGCGACCGCCGTCATCGCCAGCCGCGCGGGCTGCCGCGAAGGCGTGACCTTCGTCCGCGGCGCCGGTCGCTCGGGGCACCCGCTCACCGGAGTCACCGAACGCGTCGACGACGACAGCGGCGCCGAAACGCTGCGCGTGCTCGGCATGCAGGTCGCCGAGTTCGACCGCGCCGCCCTGCCGCTGCTGCCGGGACATCCGCGTGCCGAGTTCTTCATCAACAGCCCGGCGGCGATCACCGACGCCGCGACCCGGCTCATGGAAGGCACGCTTCGCGGCAGCGTCTATGTCTCCGGCCGCCACGGCGAGCGGTACTGGGGCCCGACGCGAAGGTGCAGCCGCGCCGGCTTCGCCGAGGTGGACGACTGCCACCTGCACGGGCAGGCGCTGGGCGAGTTTCGCCTGCGCGTCGGTTTCGTCCACTATCCGGTGGCGTACGTGGGGGCGCTGCACGGCCCGGCGATCTTCCGCATCACGCAGGCCGCGGAAATGCGGCACTGGAGGCTCGGTACCGGTTATTACGACCGGCCGATCCCGCGGCGCATCGCCGAGGAAGCCGGCGTGCCGCGCGAGTGGTTCGGGCAGCGCAAGTTCGGCGCGGGCATGGGTGCGCGCGAGCTGAGCGAGGACAGCGAGCGGGACTTCCAGGACTTCCTGCGTTCGGAGGTGCCGGCCGCAGTTCGGCGGCGCCTCGATCCGCGCCCCGTCTCCGAGCGCGTGGGAGCGCATCGGCGCTTGGCTTACGTGCACGCGATCTACGCTCACCTGCCGCTGGTCGCGGCGACGCTGGACCTGCTGCGCGCCGAGCGGCTGCACATGATGTGGGACTCGACCTCGCTCTACCACTTTCACTGGGGCTACGCGAAGATCAGGCATCGCTACGCCGGCCTGTCCGGAGCCGGCTGATCCTTCCGACGGCGAGTCTTCGGCCGGTCCGGGTGAATTCGGCCGGAAGCGGTCGGGCGCGGCAAGCCCGGCACGCCGGCGTTGCGCGCCCTGCTGCGCGGCGCGCTCGCAGGCACGCGCATTCAGCGCTCGTCGGCCGGCGGCGGCGACGTCGCGTTGCGCGCGTCGCGCTGCCGCAGTTCGGCGGCGAGCGCAGCGACGTCGGCGCGCAGCAGCGCGATCTCGTGCTGGAACTGCTTGCGGAACTGCAGCTCCTCGGCGTGGACGAGCTCGCCGATCTGCCGGCGCAGGTGGACGACGTCGCGGTGGAGGTCCTCGCGGAAGCGGATCTCCTCGGTGTCGAACAGGCGCCCGATCTCCTCGCGCAGCTGCACGATGTCGCGCTGCAGGTCGCGCCGCAGCTGCGTCTCCTCGCCGCCGACGAAGAACGTGACGACGTTGGCGGTGAACAGCGTCACCAGCGCGACGCCGATCAGCCCGATGCCCGCGGCGACGATCCTGGCCGCGCCGGTGGTCGGCACCACGTCGCCGTAGCCGATGGTCATGCCGGTGACGAACGCCAGCCAGAGGCCGTCCCAGTACGACGTGATCGTCGGCTCCAGCCAGTAGAACATGCCGCCGGCGGTGAGCAGGATCAGGAACGCGGCGCCGACCAGCACCGGCGCGCCGCGCCGGGTGAACAGGAACGTGAACCCGGTGACGGTGCGCACGACGACCAGTCCGGCGATCGCGACGCGCAGCACGCGCACCAGCGCCACCCATTCGGTGGTCCCGCCGAGCATGCTGCCGAGCGCGGCGAGCAGGATCACCAGGTTGAGCCAGTTGTCGGCGAGGTAGCGCAGCGGGTGGGTCGACACCGACGCCATCCACAGCGCCTCGGCCAGAAAGGCGACGAAAATGACCACGTCGAGGATGGTCGAGATCAGGTGCAGCAGCGGGCTGGCTTCGAGCGACGCCAGCAGGTACGCGGGCACCGCGAGCAGCGCGACGGCGACCATCGGGCCGTGCAGCCGCGCGTGCCAGTGCAGCGCGCGCGGGTTGTCGTCGGGCTCGACGCCGGCCAGGCCGATCCACGCCAGCGGGGTGTGCGTCATGACGGTTGCGGGCGCTTGCGGCGGCGCGCGGGCTTCGGCAGCAGCTCTCGGATCAGCCCTTCGCAGGTCGCGGGCGACATGTAGCGCGGCACCGGGTAGTTGGCGTCGGCCTCGCGGCAGGCGGCCTTGGCCAGCGCCGGGATGTCGGCGGCGCGCAGCGCGTCGAGCTGCGGAGGAATCCCGATGTCGCGGTTCAGCGCGTCGATCGAATCGAGGAACTTCTCCGCCAGCACCGCCGGCCGCTCGCCCTCGGCGCCGACGCGGGCGCGAACCGCCAGCGTCGCCAGCTTGCCGGTGATCGCCGGACTGAGGTACCTCAGGACCTGCGGCAGCACGATGGCGTTGGCCAGCCCGTGCGGCGTGTGGTACTTGCCGCCCAGCTGGTGCGCGATGGCGTGGACGTAGCCGACGTTGGCGCGCGTGAAGGCGAAGCCGGCGTAGGTCGCCGCCAGCGCCATCTGCTCGCGCGCGGCGAGGTTCCTGCCGTTGCGGCAGACAACGCGCAGGTTGTCGTAGATCAGGCCGGTGGCCGACAGCGCCATGCGGTCGGTCGTGCCGGTGGACCATTGGCCGATGAACGCTTCGATCGCGTGCGTCAGGGCGTCCATGCCCGTCGCCGCGGTCACCTCGCGCGGCAATCCGGTCATCAGCGAGGGGTCGAGCGCCGCCATTCGAGGCACAATACGGGTATCCGCGATCACCAGCTTCCTGCCGGTCTGCGGGTCCGACACCACGGCGGCCACCGTCACCTCCGACCCGGTGCCCGCGGTGGTCGGCACGGCGTAGATCGGCACCGGCTCATGCAGGCCCTTGAAATAACCGACCAATTGACGAGGTTTCTTCTTGTTGGCGACCGCCAGCGCGATGGTTTTCGCCGCGTCCATCGCCGAGCCGCCGCCGAACGCCACGATGGCGTCGCAGCGCTCGCTCTGGTAGAACTTGATGCCGCGCTCGATCAGCGGAATCGGGGCGTCGGCGGTGACCTCGTCGAAGAGGGCGAACGCCGCGCCGCCCTTGGTCAGCGCATCGGTCAGGCCCTGGTGCAGGCCCAGTTTCGAAATGACGCCGTCGGTCACGATCAGGATCTTCTTGTGGCCGAAGCCCGAGATGGTCTGCCCCAGCCGCCGGCTCGACCCCGGCCCGACCAGCAGCGTCGGCTGCGGAATCGGCAGCAGCCCGGTGACGACGCCCGCCGCGCGCATCGCCGCCGACAGCCCGACCGAGCGCACCATGTCGCCCACGAAATTCGGCATCAAGTCCATGTTTCCCCCTTTGCGTTCGCGCATTCCAGAGCGTAAAGCTTGCCCTAAACCGGCATGGCGGACCAGTCCTTTCCGGGCGGAGCGCGTCTGCGCCGCCGGCCGCGTCCGCCCTGCCGCCCGCAGCGAACCAACGTCGAGGATCGCATGAAAAAAGTGATCGGCATCAGCCTGGGTGCAGGCGATCAGGATTTCGAATTCACCACCCGTTTCCTGGGACAGCGGCTCAACGTCCGGCGCCTGGGCACCAGCGGTAGCACGGCCAAGGCGGCGAAGCTGCTCAAGCAGTGGGGGGCGCAGGCCGATGCGATCGGCCTGGGCGTGGTGAAGGACAGCTACACGGTCGGATCCAAGGTCTACGTGGAGAAGGACAGCACGCGCCTGAAGGGCATCGTGACGCACATCCCGGTCACGACCGGCGGGCGCCTGTCCGACATCCTGCAGGAGTGGGCGCTGCGCCACGTGCAGGTCAAGCTGGGCAAGTATTTCAACAACGCCAACGTCCTGTTCTTCTCGGGCATGACCAACTACAAGCTGGCGATGACGATGTCCGAGTTCACGCAGAACCTGGAATTCGCCGATCCGCTGCTGCAGCTGGGCGTGCCCAAGATGCTGACCACGCTGGACGCGCTGGAGCTCTACGCCAGCGGCGCGCACTACGTGCTCGACCTCGCGCCGGCCAGCGTGATGTCGTCGGCGCCGGTCAGGCAGTGGATGCGGTTCATGCTGAAAAAGGCGATGCAGCACGCGACGGTGATCGTCGCGCCGGTGCACGAGCTCGACCGCTTCGGCGCCGACGAGCTGGCGGGCAAGACCGTCATCACCTCGACGGTCAACGACGAGCGGATCGCCGAGTTCAAGCGGAAGGGCGTCGACATGGTGATCGACGGCGCGCCGCGGATGTTCGACCACGTGCTGGGCCCCAGCGTTCTCGACGCGATGATCATCGCCGCGACCGGCAAGGACCCCGACGAGATACTCGAGGACGACTACCTGCAGATCATCACCGACCTCGGGATGGAGCCGCGCGTCATCTATCCCTGCGGTTTCCGCCGCATCAACCGCTTCGCCTTCGTCATCCACCCGCTGTCGCAGGAGTACTTCAAGCAGATCAAGCCGGTCGAGCTGCTGTCGCAGGTGTCGCCGCCCATTTTCATGGACACGCTGGAGAAGGCGATGGCGTACGCGCCCCCGTTCGTCTACTCGAAGGTGACCGGGATCAAGTCGCCGACCGGCGTCGAAGTGGAGGGCTGGCTGATCTCCGTCGGCGGGACGCCGAAGGAGATCATGAGCCACAGCCCCGAGTTCACCTACCGCCGCCTGCTCGAGGCGGCGAACATGGCCAAGCAGCTGGGCGCGCAGATCATGGGCCTGGGCGCGTTCACCAAGGTGGTCGGCGACGCCGGCCTCACCGTGGCCAAGCGCGCGTCGCTGCCGATCACCACCGGCAACAGCTACTCTGCGTCGGGCGCGCTGTGGGCGGCGCACGACGCGATGCTGCGCCTTAACCTGCTGCCGCCGGTGAAGGACGGGCAGAAGGTGCCGTTCAAGGCGATGGTCGTCGGCGCCACCGGCGCCATCGGCTCGGTCTGCGCGCGGCTGCTGTCGATGGTCGCCGAGGAGGTCTACATGGTGTCGCCGGAGACCGCCAAGCTGCTGTCGCTGAAGGAGTCGATCCTGAAGGAGACGCCCGACGCGAAGCTTTTCCTGTCGTCGCAGGCGGACAAGGACATCGCCGGCATGGACATGATCGTCACCGCGACGTCGGGCGCGGGCAAGAAGGTGCTCGACATCATGAACGTCAAGCCCGGCTGCGTGATCACCGACGTCGCGCGGCCGCTCGACCTGCCGCCCAGCGAAGTCGCCAAGCGCCCCGACGTGCTGGTGATCGAATCCGGCGAGATCCTGATGCCCGGCAACGTGCGGATGAAGAACATCGGGCTGCCGCGGAACGTCGCCTACGCCTGTCTCGCCGAGACCATCGTGCTGGCGCTGGAAGGCCGCTTCGAGAACTTCACCGTCGGCCGCAACATCGAGTGGGAGAAGGTGCGCGAGATCTACAAGCTGGGGTTGAAGCACGGCATGAAGCTGGCGGCGATCTCCGGCGTCAACGGCGTGTACTCCGACGCCGACATCCGCAAGGTGCGCAGGCTGGCCCTCGCCGCCCGCGCGAAGGCCGCGCCGGCGCCGGCCGCGGCGAAGCCCGCGGCGAAGCCCGTGGCGAAGCCCGTGGCGAAGCCCGTGGCGCGCAAGCGTGCCGGCGCGCGCCGCGCCGGCTAGTCGATGACGCCGAGCTTGCCGGTCGTCGTCGCCACGTACCAGTAGCGGCCGCGCGCGTCGAAGTTCGCGTTGCGCGCGCCCGACTGCTTGTCGGGCAGCCGGATCACGCGGAATTTTTCGCTGACCGGGTCGAGGATGGCCACCGAATCGCTCTGAAACTCGAGGACCCAGACCCAGCCGCGGGCGTCGACGTTGACCGAATAGGGGCCGGAGTTGGGCCCGTCCGGCAGCGGATACTCCCTGACGACGCGGTTGGCCGCGGGGTCGACCTTGACCAGCTTGCCGGTCCCGTAGAGCGAGACCCACAGCATGCCGTCCGGCGCCAGCGCGATCCGGCGCGGCTTCGACCCGGCGCCCAGGAACAGTTCCGTCGTCTTGCCGGTTCCGGGATCGAGGCTGCCGAGCTTGCCGGCGGCGATGCGGGTGACCCAGAGCAGCCCCCGCCGGTCGAATGCCAGGCCGTAGGGCTCGCCGTCCATCGGGTATTCGGTCATCGTGCGGGTGGTCCGGTCGAACCTCGCCACCCGTCCCGCGGTGCGCTCGGTCATCCAGACGTTGCCGTCGGCGTCCAGCGCCAGCGAATAGGGGTGGCTCGCCGCGCTGGGTGCCGGATACGCGCGCACGGCGCCGGTGCGCAGGTCGAGTTCGCCCAGCGTCGCGTTGCCGTTGCCGCCGAAGTAGATCTTGCCGTCGCCGCCCACCGCCACGCCGTGCGGCTTGGTCCCCTCGGGCAGGACCCACTCCCGGAACTGCGCGGACCTGGGATCGAAGCGGGCGATCCGGTCGGCCCCGGCGACGGCAAAGTAGATGTTGCCCTCGGCGTCGGCGACGGGATCGCGGGCCGTTTGCGCGGTCGGCACCGGCCATTGCAGGATCCTGCCCTCGACCGCCGGCGGCACGCTGGCGGCGAGGGCGCCATGGGCTCCCTTCGGCGCAAGATCGGCGATGGCGAGCAGAAGGAGGCACGCCAGCAGGGGTTTGAGGAAACGCATGGTGTCGTTGGCGAGGGTGGCGGGGGCGCCGGGTCGGGCGGCGGCTCGGGCGGGGATCGGAGTCCGGCAGGAATGCCGCAGTCACGCGGGAGACTACGCGCCTTACCTTAACGGAGCCTGAATTTCACGCCACGACCACGGGTTGCAGGCAGGTTGCCGCCGCCGACCGCATCGCCGCGGATCGTCCGCACCGGCGCCGGGCACAAGTATACCGCGGCGCCCGCCGCCCCCCCCCCGGCGCGGGCTGCAGCGCCGGGCCTAGCGTCCGAGTTCGTCGAGCTTGCGGTAAAGGCTGGACAGGCCGATCCCGAGCCTCTGCGCGGCGAGCTTGCGGTCGCCGCCGGCGTCCTCGATGGCGCGCAGGACGGCGTCGATCTCGAACCTGCGCACCTGCTCGCGCAGCGGCTCCCCCGACGCTGCGCCGGCGGCGCCCGCGGCGGCCGGCGCGCCGGCGTTGATGACGCCCGAGGGAAGATCGCCCACGGCAATGCGCTTGTCCTCGGCGCGGATGCGCGCCCGGTTGACGACGTTTTCCAGCTCGCGGACGTTGCCGGGCCAGCCGTAGCCCAGCAGGATCTCTTCCGCCAGCGGGTCGATCGCGACCTCGCCGGGTCCGGCGCCGCTGTGCGCGGTGCCGCGCAGCAGGAAGGCGAGCATGCCCCGGATGTCGCCCTGCCGCTCGCGCAGCGGCGGCATGACGATCTCGAACATGCTGAGGCGAAAATACAGGTCCTCGCGAAACGTCCCCCGGCCGACCAGGTCCTGCAGGTTGCGGTTGGTCGCGGCGATGATCCGCGTGTCGACGCGGCGCACCTGCTCGCTGCCCAGCGGCCGCACTTCCTTGTCCTCGATCACGTTCAGCAGCTTGCTCTGCATCGCCAGCGGCAGTTCGCCGATCTCGTCGAGGAAGAGCGTGCCCTTCTCGGCCTGCAGGAACAGTCCCTTGCGTGCGGCCACGGCGCTGGTGAAAGCTCCCCTGGTGTGCCCGAAGAACTCGCTCTCCAGGAGCTGCTCCGGTATCGCGCTGCAGTTGACGGCGAGGAACTGCGCGTCGCGGCGCGCGCTCTGCTCGTGGATCATCCGCGCCGCGACGCCCTTCCCGGTCCCGCTCTCGCCCGAAATCAGGACCGTGCTGTCGGTCGGCGCCACCTTGGACACCAGCCGCTCGACGGCCTGCATCGGCGGCGACGAGAACCGGTACAGCCTGGGCGCGCTCTCGCTCACGGTCCGGCGCAGCGCGCGGTTCTCCTCGCGCAGGCCGCCCAGCGCCGCGATCTGCGCGATGCGGTGCAGGACTTCCTCGTTGTGGACGGGCTTGGTGACGTAGTCGGCCGCGCCGGCGCGCAGCGCTTCGACCGCCGTTTCCATCGACGCGAACGCGGTCACCATGATGAACGTCGTCTCGGTCCCGGCGGCGCGGGTCTCGCGCACCAGGTCGATGCCGTTGCCGTCGGGCAGCTTGATGTCGCACAGCGCGACGTCCACGTCGCCGCGCGCGAGCTTGGCCCGGGCGATCGCGACCGTCGCCGCCTGGTCCACCGTGTATCCGCCCTTGGCCACCGCCGCGGCCAGAATCTGCCGCACGGCAGGCTCGTCATCGATTACGAGAATGTGCATGGGGGGTCGGCAGGCTCAGGTCTGAAGGTCGGGTTGCAGCGGAAGGTGAATCGTCACGGTGGCGCCGGCGCCCGGCGCCGACGCGATGTCGATCGCGGCGCCGTCGCGCTCGAGCAGCGCCCGGCACAGGAACAGGCCGAGGCCGCGGCCCTTGTCCGGCGGCTTGGTCGAAAACGATTCCTCGAACGCGCGCGCGAGCACCGCGGCGTCCATGCCGTGGCCGTTGTCGACGACGGTCAGCGTCACCCCGTCCGCAGCCGGGCGGGTCGCGACCCGGATGGTCGGCTTCGGGTCGGTCACGCCCGCCAGCGCATCCGCGGCGTTGATCAGGAGGTTCATCAGCACCTGCGTCAGATGATCGGCGATGGCGTTGACGGCGGGCAGTTCGTGGTCGAGGTCGAGCGCGACGTCGACGTTGCGCAGGCGCTGATCGTAGCCGATGAACTTGCAGGTGCTGCGCACCAGCGCGTTGAGGTCGAGCAGTTCGGGCGTCGTCACCGGCGGGCGCGTCAACTCGGCGATCTGGCGCGAGATCGCGGCAATGCGCTGCGTCTGCTCGAGGATCAGCGCCGCGCCGCCGGGGGCGGCGCCGGGCTCGCCGGCGGGGCCGGCGTCGCACATCGCCTGCGCGATGCCGGCGATCGCCGCGATCGGGTTGTTGATCTCGTGCGCGACCGCGGCCGCGAGCGATCCGACCGCCGCCATCTTCTCGCGGTGAAAATGCTGCTCCCGCGACAGTTCCAGCTTGCGCTCGTGCTCGCGCAGCTCCTGCTGCATGCGGTTGACCGCCGCCATCAGTCCGCCGACTTCGTCCGACCGCGTGACGTCGAGCGGCGCGCCCCGGTAGCCGCCGACGATGTCGGCGCCGCGCGCCTCGAGCTTGCGGATGTCCCACGCGAGGCGGGTGAAGAACAGCGTGATCAGGCCGCCGAAGATCAGCGCGCCGACCAGGTTCATGGTCACTGCAAGCAGCGATATCCGGTCGTACACGCGGTAGTAGGTCTCCCACAGCCCCTTGCGCAGTTCGCGCACCTGGCCGTCCAGTTCGACGAGGCGTGTGTCGAGTGCGGCCTCGGCGACCTGCAGCGCGAGCAGGCCGCTGCCCGACGGCGCGCGGCGCAGCTCCGCCGCCACCTGATCCAGCTGCGCGACATCGTCGTCGAACTCGGGAAAATGCGTCTGCAGCCCCTGCAGCGCCGATTGAATCAGCTCGACGTCGAGAGCGAGGTCGTCGCCGTACGAACTGCCCGGGCTGGCGGCGAACATCAGCCGCTGCACCCGCAGCATCGAGTGATTGATGGCGTTGATCGCCCTGCTGAGCGCGGCTTCCTGCGCGTGCAGCTGCTCGAGGCCGAGCGAGAGCCCCAGCAGCTTCTGGCGTTCGCCTCCCAGCACGAAGCCGACGCCGGCGAGGTACGCGATCAGCATCAGGAACGCGAGAAACCCGCGCGTGCGCAGCGACAGCTTGATCGCGACGGCGGCAGCGCGGGGGGCGCCGCCGTCGCGGCCCCGCGCGGCGGTCTCGCGGCTGACCATCAGAGCGGCCGCTTTATCGCAACGATTCCGTAGACTTGACCCTCGGCGTAGCCGGTGGCGCGGTCGAACGGGTAGTCGAGCGCCAGCTGCGCCTGCAGCGCCGGCGCGAGCGAGACCTGCGCGGCGACCTTGCGGTTCTCCCCGACCGCCTTCCTGGTGCCGTCGTCCTGCGCGACGGCAGCGGTCGCGCACGCCGCCAGCCACGCGCACGCCCCGATGAAGCGTCTCATGCTGTCCCCCGGGTCCCACGACAGGCGCGCTCGATGCCGGCGCGCGTCGCCCGCCAGAATACCAGTCCGGGGGGCGGTGCTCAGGCTTTCTCCGCCGGGGCCGCCGGACCCGCGGGCGATTCCGGCGGGGCGGCGGGGTGCCCGTAGCCGTGCAGCCAGCCCAGATGCCCGCGGATCGCCTTGTCGCGCAGGAGCAGCAGCACCCACTCGGTCAGCACCAGCGCGATGCCCATCGCGTAGGAGCCCCAGACGTACAGCGCGGTGTCGCCGATCATCGGCCGTCGCGCACGCAGGTCGCCACCCAGTCGCTCTGGCGTTCGCGCTCCAGGATGATGCCGCGCAGGCGCAGCAGCGCGGTCGCGCTGCTGTACAGCCAGAAGCCCGCGCCGACCGCGAGCAGGCCCACCAGCAGCGCGGCGCGGCCGCCCGATTCGCGCAGCGGGAGCGCAGGATCCACGGGCAGCGCTGGCCACAGCACCGTCGACGCGAGGATGGCGGGGACGATCGCGCTGCCCGCCAGCGCGATCGTCGCCACGAGGGTGTCGGCGCGCCGCGCGTCGTCGATCCCGGCGTGGACCGCGATGATCGCCAGGTACAGCGCCATCAGCACGAGGTCGGCGGCCAGCCGCAGGTCCCACACCCACCACGCGCCCCAGATCGGCTTGCCCCACAGCGAGCCGGTCCACAGCGCCATGAACGCGAACATCGCGCCGGTGGGTGCCAGCGCCTGCGCCATCATCGCCGCCAGCCGGACGTTGCCGAAGCGCCCGACGCCCGCACAGAACGCCAGCAGCATGAAGATGAGCACCGACATCCAGGTCGCGGGAACGTGGATGTAGATGATGCGGTGGACGTCGCCGTGGCGCGCGTCGACGGGCGCGACGAGGAGGCCGACGCAGAACCCCAGCGCGCAGCAGGCCAGCGCCCCGGCCGCGAGCCAGGGCACCAGCCGGTGCACCAGCGGCAGGAAGCCCTGCGGCGAGCCGCGGCTCGGCCAGCGGAAGGGTTCGGTCGTCGCCAGCGAGGAATCCATGGAGGGGGGTTCCCGGCAGGAACGCCGGAGGCGCACTCGAACGATGAGGAAGTCCAACCCTAAGCAATCGACGTGCCATCGTCGGTCGCCATAGCGCGGACGGCGCCGGAGCTTGCGTTCGCGGGCGCACGGTTTCCCCGGTTTCGGGATTCGATTCCCGGATTCGGGAAGATTCCGGCGCCGCCGCCGGCGTCCAGCGCGGGGCGATCGGGGTCCGCGCGGCGCACGCCGCCGGCCGGCGAAACCCCTGGATCGTCCCGTGCTGCCGGGCGTAGGCCGCGCCGCCGCGCGCCGGCCTCCCCGCGGTTCCGGCGCGAGCCGGCATCGTGGCACGTTAACTGCTAAAGGGGTGGCGAGTGCCGTGGTCGTCGACATCGCGATCGATCAGGGAAAGCCGACCGGCTCCGGTCGGGTCGCGGACGACTCAAGGCCGGACCCCGCAGGCGACAGACGCCGGCACGCGGCACCGGGTTCGGAACGGCGAGGATTCTGGCTTGAAGAGGAACTGAAATGCGGCGGTGGAACAGATGGGGAGTCGGCGCGGTGCTGTGGGCCGCGGCGGGTCTGGCGGGCGCGGGGTCGATCGTCGATTCGATGCACAACATGTCGTTCTTCAGCTTCGGCGGCGAGATCTGCAACTATTGCCACACGCCGCACAACGCGCAGGCGGTCGCCAACGCGCCGCTGTGGAGCCACGCGCCGTCGACGGCGACCTACCAGATCTACGCCAGCCCGAGCCTCAACGCCACCGTCGGCCAGCCCGGCACCATTTCCAAACTCTGCCTGTCGTGCCACGACGGCACCATCGGCATCAGCGACTTCAGCCCCGGCGGCTTTTCCGGCGGAATAACGTTCGGCCCCGGCGACACCGGCTACATCGGCACCGACCTGCGCAACGACCACCCGATCGGCTTCACCTACAACACGGCGCTGGCCAGCGCCGACGGTTCGCTGTTCGATCCCTCGGTCAAGGACGTCACCATCGGCAGCGCCGGCAAGGTCAAGACCGGCAAGATCGCCGACGTGCTGCTGTTCGGCGGGCAGCTCGAGTGCGCGTCCTGCCACGACGTCCACAACTCGTACACCGCGGATCCCGCGATGTACACGGGGCTGCTCAAGATCACGGCGACGGGCAGCAAGCTGTGCCTCGCCTGCCACGACAAGTGACGCGCGACCGGGGCGGACGCAAGGTGAATTTCCGAAGCTGAGTTCGAGTGCCGCCCACCGGGCGGAAGCAGGCGGCAGGCAGGACAGGGTTTTCTTGAAGGCATCGCCGGCGGGCGACGTGGATCGTCCGGGCGAACAACGAAGGGAGAGCGACAACATGAAGCGCATGCATTGGGCAGTGAGCGGCTTGGCCGTGGCAGCACTGGGCCTGTTGGTGTCGCCGCTGGCGATGGCGGCGCCCGGGACGATCCTCGGGTCGGGGCACGACTTTTCCACCAAGGGCTACGGCAGCACCGAGATCTGCGTCTTCTGCCACACGCCGCACAACGCGAACACGTCGGTGACCGGGGCGCCGCTCTGGAACCACGCGCTGTCCGCCGTCGCCAGCTATACGGTGTACAGCAGCCCGAGCATGAACGCGACGACCGGCCAACCGGGAACGATCTCCAAGCTCTGCCTGTCGTGCCACGACGGCACCGTCGCCGTCGACAGCTTCGGCGCGCTGACGGGAACGCACTACGTTCCTGCGACGGACAACATCGGCAGCATCGGCGCCGGCGGCGCGGGCACCGGCGGCACACATCTGGAGAACGATCACCCGATCGGCTTCATCTACAACGCCGCGCTGGTCACCGCCGACCCGGGTCTGTTCCCGACGTCGAAGGCGGTCACCATCGGGTCCACCAAGTCGAGCACCGGCACCATCTCGACCAAGATGCTGTATTCCGAGCAGGTCGAGTGCGCCAGCTGCCACGACGTCCACAACACCTACACGGTGGCCGGGACCGGGCTGCTGAAGGTCACCACCGCCGGCAGCGCGCTCTGCCTCACCTGCCACGACAAGTAAGCCCCGGGCAACAGCCGGTCGGCGCGGCGCCTCGGCGGATTACCCCCCGGGA
>CAIWHR010000272.1 GCA_903912485.1 uncultured beta proteobacterium
CGATCGCGGTCGCCAGCGGGTGGATCGCTCCCTTCCAGCGCGCGCTGCCGGCGCTGGGCGTCGCGGGCTTCGCTGCGTGGCTGCTGTGCACGCCGTTTCGCGTCGACGTGCCGGCGCTGCCGCAGAGCCGCGCCGTGGCCGAGGTGCAGGCCGACGCGGCGCTGAAGGCGCGCGGCGTGACGCCCGGGCCGGGCTGGCGGAAGAGCGCCGCGCCCAGACTCGCCCCCGGCGATCCGGGGCAGGGACCGTGGCACGAGTTCGTGTGGCGCGAGGCCGGCCCCGACGCGTACGCGAAGCTCCTCGGCCACACGCTCGCGCCGCCGCTGTGGGAGGTCAGGTACGCGCTGTTCGACGGCCCGGTCGCGGAGCGGGCCGAGGAGTGGCGCGTCTTCGTCAACGGCGACGGGTCGCCGCGTTTCGTCCACCACGCGCTGCCGGAGGGGCGTGCCGGAGCGAAGCCCGACCGCGAGGCGGCGCTGGCGCTGGCGGAGGGCGCGATCCGCGACCGGCTCGGCCAGGATCCGCGCGCGCTGACGCCGATCGGCGCCGAGGAGAGGCAGCGCCCGGCGCGAACCGACTGGAGCTTCTTCTTCGCCGACCCGCGCGTCGACGTCGGCAAGGACGCGCAGGCGCGGGTGGCAGTCGGCGTCGCCGGCGACGAGGTCGTCTCGGTCGGACGGCTCGTCCACGTGCCCGAGGCGTGGCAGCGCGCCCTGCGCGAGCGCGAGGGCAGGCTGACCATCGTCAAGCTCGTCCTCGGCGCCGCGTTCGCGCTGACTGCGCTGGCCGCGCTGGTGACGGCGGTGCTGTCCTGGACGCGCGGCGATTGCGACCGCCGTGCCATGACGGCGGTGATCGCGATCGCGTTCGCCGTCACCATCGCGCAGGTCGCCAACCACTGGCCGAAGATCGAGATGGGCTTCGCCACCGCCGAACCGGTCGCCGCGCAGGCGTCGATCGCGATGGGCGGCATGCTGCTGGCGGGGCTCGTCGCGTCGCTGCTCTACGGCCTGACCGCCGGCGTCGGCGCCTGGGGCGCGCAGCGCCAGCCGCTGCGCCCGCTCGCCGGGCCGCTGCCGGCGTGGGCCGCCGGCGTCGCCGCGCTGCTGCTGACCGCGGGTGCCGGCGCCGTCGTGGAAGCGCTGACGCCGCGCACGGTCCCGCTGTGGCCGAGCTACGCGTTCGAAGAGGCGTGGATGCCGGCGCTGGCCGCGGCGCTGGAGGGCGCGCGCGTGCTGACGCTGTCCGGCGTCGCACTGTTTCTGCTGCACTGGCTATCGCGCGTCACCGGCGACTTCACGCGGCGGCGGTGGCTGGCGCTGGCGGTGCTGGTGCTCGCGTCCTGTGCAGCCGGGTTCGCCGGCGGCGACGACGCCGTCGTGGCGATCATTGCCGGAAGCGCGCAGGGTCTGCTCGCCGCCGTCGTCGTCTACGCGCTGCTGCGCTTCGATCCGTGCACCGTGCCGGCGTTCCTGGCGGCGGGCATCGTGCTGCAGGCGATCGAAACCGCGGCGCGCAAGGGCACGCCCGCGGGCTGGGCCGCCTTCGCCGTGCTGTTGGCCGCGGCGGCGCTCTCGGCCTGGGCGGTCACGCGCTATCTCGGCCGGGCGCGCGCGTCCGCCCCCGCCGCCTGAGTTCCGCCGGCGCCCGCCGCGGAGCCTGCCTCCCGCCACCGTTCGACTCCATCCCCATGGTCCCACCGTCGCCCGCCGCGCGCCTGCAGGCCGAGATCGACCGCGGCA
>CAIWHR010000273.1 GCA_903912485.1 uncultured beta proteobacterium
CGGCGGGCGGCGGCGGCGCGACGCTCAACGCGCCGATGCCCGGCGTCATCCTCGACGTCGCCGTCAAGGCCGGCGATCGCGTCGCCCGCGGCCAGGAGATCGCCGTGCTCGACGCGATGAAGATGCACAACAGCATCAAGTCGCCGCGCGCGGGCACGGTGCGCGAGGTCTGCGTCAACGCCGGCCAGGCGGTCGGCCACGGCGACCCGATCATCCGCTACGAGGAAGGTTGAGCGATGCTCGACGACCAGACGCTCGGCCTTCTCCTGCAGGGCGTCGCCAACGTCTCGTGGCAGTCGGTGACGATGATCGCGGTGGCGATGGTCCTGCTCTACCTCGGGATCGCCAAGGACTACGAGCCGCTGCTGCTGCTGCCGATCGGCGCCGGCTGCATGCTCGCCAACCTGCCGCTGTCGCCGCTGATCGCCGAGGACGGGATGCTGCGGGTGCTCTACGACATGGGGATCACCAACGAGTTGTTTCCGCTGCTGATCTTCATCGGCATCGGCGCGCTGACCGATTTCGGGCCGCTGCTCGAGAACCCGCGGATGGTGCTGCTCGGCGCGGCCGGGCAATTCGGCATTTTCCTCACGCTGCTGCTGGCTCTGGCGCTCGGTTTCAGCCGCCCGGAGGCGGCGTCGATCGGCATCATCGGCGCCATCGACGGCCCGACGTCGATCTACGTCAGCGGCATCCTGGCGCCGCACCTGCTGGGGCCCATCACGGTGGCCGCGTACAGCTACATGTCGCTGGTGCCGATCATCCTGCCGCCGATCATGCGCCTGCTCACGACGCGGGAAGAGAGGCTGATCCGGATGCCGTACAGCCAGCGCACGATCAGCCGGCGCACGCGCATCCTGTTCCCGATCGTCGTCACCGTGCTCGTCGGCACGCTGGTGCCCTTCGCCACGCCGCTGATCGGGATGCTGATGCTGGGCAACCTGATGAAGGAGTCGGGCGCGGTCGAGCGGCTCACCAAGGCGTCCGCACAGGAGATCGCCAATGCGGTGACGCTCTTTCTGGGGCTCGCGATCGGCTCGACGATGGTCGGCACCGAGTTCCTGAAGGCCAGCACGCTCGCCATCCTGGTGCTGGGCATCGTCGCTTTCGGCGTCGACGCCGTCGCCGGCGTGCTGTTCGCGAAACTGCTCAATCGCGTCAGCGGCGGGCGGGTCAATCCGCTGGTCGGCGCCGCCGGCATCAGCGCGTTTCCGATGGCGGCGCGCGTCGTGCAGCGGGTCGCGCAGGAGGAGGACTTCGAAAACTTCCTGCTGATGCACGCGATGGGCGCCAACGCCGCCGGCCAGATCGCCAGCGTGGTGGCGGGCGGCGTGCTGCTGGCGCTGATGGGCGCCGGCGGGCGTTAGCCGTTCGCCGCGCGGCGTCGGTCAGGCGTCCGCACTGCTGCGTTCCTTGAGCACGATGCGGAGCCGGCGAAGCATCTGCGCGAGTTCGGCGCCACCGACGATGCGGATCCTGTTCCCGGTCGCGAACCGGCGGGCGTTGTCGGTGATGCTGCCCACGGCGACGTAGATGCCCTCCTGCGCGTCGCGCGCCTCCTTCGCCGCGTGCAGGTCGCGCAGCGGCTCGACGCCGGTGCTGGCCGCCTTCCAGCGCTTGCAGCTGACGAGCGACGTGCGTCCGGCCTTGGCGATCTCGAAATCGGCGTGCGGGCCGGGGAGCGGCGTCACCGCGTAGCCGTCGCGACGGAACGCGTCGGCGAGCGTGGTCGAGAACTCGCGCCAAGACATGGCGCCGACGGCATCGATCGTCGAAGCGACGCCGGCGGTGCTCGGCAGCTGAAACTGCCGCCAGGAGGCGATGACGCCGACGATGACAAAAGGAATCCCGCCCAGCGCGCCGGCGATCACGTATTTCTCGGGCAGCAGCAGCCGGGCGGCGAGCACGACGCCGGCGGCGACGCCGAAGCTCATCCACCACGGCTTGCGCAGCAGGATTGCGAACAGGGAATTCTCGGCCATCTTCAACTTCATGCGGCGCCTCGCGGGGATCGATGGGCGCCATGATGGCACAGCCGGGCGGCCGGCGCGGCGCGTGCCGCGGCGCGGGTGACGCGATCACGCGTTGCGCGAGGCGGGGCTACGCGAACACGCCGTGGAGAAACCACTCGCCGTCGTCGATGCCGCGCCGGTGATCGCGATAGATCCACAGCGTTTCGCCGCGCGGATTTTCGGCGACGAAATAGTCGCGCCGGACGTCGGCGCCATCCCACCAGCCCGACTCGATCCGCTCCGGTCCGTCCTTCAGCACCCACGGCCGCGCTTCGACCACGGGTCCGAGAGGCTCCGGCTCCGCCAGCAGCCACAGCGGCCGCGGAGGCAAAGCGGGGTCGGACGGGGCGCTTCCGGCGGCGCCCGCCGCCCTGGCGAGGGCCGGGGAAAAATCCTGACCGCCTCCGCCTGTCCACGCCCGCTCCGGGCGATGCTCGGCGTGCGGCAGCACCCGTATCACCGCCGCTTCGCCCAGGCGCGCGCGCAGCCGGTCGAGCAGCGGGACGGCCGCGGCGGCCGCGTCGCCGGGCAGGAGCCCGAGATTGCGGCCGGCAAGCGGTGCGGTCTCCTCGCTGGCGAGCGCGATCGCGACCACCGGCGCCGGCAGCGCGACCCGCGCCAGCCTCTCGCGCAGCACCGCGATGAGGTGGGCGGGCTCGCGCGCCGGCGCGGCCAGCGCGAAGCGCACGCGGGTCTCCGGCGTTCCCGCGCGGATCGCGACCTGCCGTTCGTGCGCGAGCGTGAGCGACATCGCGCCGACGCCGAGCCCGCGCCCCAGCAGCCAGCCGGCGAGTTCGAAGACGAGCCGGTTCACCGCGAACGCGAGCGCCTCGACGCTGTCGACGGCCGCCGGCAGTTCGAGCCTGCCCTCGTAGCGCGGCGGCGGCACGAACGGCGGGCGCGGATCGGCAGCGAGCCCCTGCGCGCGGTCGAGCGCGGCGACGAACTTCGCGCCGACGCGGCGCGCGAGCGCATCGCGCGGCAGCGCCAGCGCCTGCCCGAACGTCGTGATGCCGGCGGCTTCGAGCATGGCGAGCGCGGCGGCGTCGAGGTCGAGGTCGAGATGCGCGAGCGGCAGCGGGGCGAGCGCGGCGGCGAAACCGGGGTCGGCGCCGGGTGCTGCCGCCGCTCGCGGGGCCTGCCTGGGGCTCGGGGGCTCGTCGCGGCCGACGCCGATGGCGCCGGCACGCGCGAACAGCAGCGCCGCCGTCGGCGTCGGCGCGAACGCCATCGCTGCGGTGTAACCCAGGTCGCGCGTGCCGCGGATGACGTGCGCCGCAAGGCGCGACCGGCCGCCGAAAAGGCGCAGGCTGCCGGCGATCTCGGCCAGCACCGCGTCCGGCGGCGCGAGGCTCACCGTCGGCGTGAACTGCATCGCCCAGGCGGCGACGGCCGCGAGCGCGGCGGCCTGCGCGTTCGGGTCGCGCTCGCGCAGCGCGATGCCGGGAGCGAGCGCCAGCGTGGCCGAGACGGGTTGCCCGGCGTGCACGCCGGCGGCGGCGGCGGCGGCGTTGGCGGCGACCACGCGCGGGGTGCGCCCGCCGGTTGTCACCGCGAATGGCTGCGCGGCGTCGGCCGGCGCCTGCGCACGGGCGAAAACCTCGAGCGGAAGCGAAGGCAGGAGCAGGCAGGTCCAGAGCATGGCAAGGTCCCGGTGCGACCGGATCGGGCGCTGCGGCGCCCGCCGTCAAGCGCGCCGGGCGGCGCCACCGAAGGCGTGGGGGAAGGGTTCCGTCGGCGCGTTCCATCCGGCGCAGGTCCGCGGATCGGGCAGCGCCGCCGTCGGGGCGTCGACGTCGATCAGCACCGGCTGCGCGAGGTCGCCGCCGCGGCGCTTCAGGACGCGCACCGACAGCTTCCCGTCCTGCGGCGCGAGCGCCAGCCGCAGCGGCGCGGCCGCGGCGGTCGCGTGCCGGCCGGGGCGCCGCCACAGCACGCCCCAGGTGCCGCCTTCGCGTGCCGCGACCGCGATCCGGCGCAGCGCGCGATCGTCGGCCAGGTCGAGCCACGCGAACGCGGCGCCGCACTCGGGCGCGCGCAACGCCTGCTCGTAGGCCCACAGCTGGTCGGCGGCGGTGCGGCAGCGGACGACGATGAGCCGCGCGAGATCGAGCCCGGCTGCCGAGAGCGCCGGCGCGTACGGCAGGTGCGGCGGCGCGATCCAGACGACGTCGCGGCCTGCGGCCTGCAGCCGGGCGAGGGCGGGCAGCACGAGGCGGATCTCGCCGATGCCTTCGCGCGTCAGCACGATCTCGGTCAGCGTGCTGCCCGGCCAGCCGTGGCCCGGCAGCACGGCGTCGAGCGCGGGATAGCCCGACGGCATCGCGGCGGGCTCGGGCGCGCAGTCGCCGCCGCGCCAGATCGCGGGGTTCGCCAGCGCGGCGGCGAGCGCGGGGTTCACCGGACCACCCCCACGCCTGCGGCGGGCGCCGCTGCGCCGGCGTTCGGCATCGGATCACGCAAGCCGGGTCTGGCCCCAGCTTTCGCTGCGGATCAGGCCGACGCCGATGCCTTCGATCGTCAGCGCCTCGCGCTTGCCCTCGACGACGATCGGCGCGAAGTCCGGATTCTCGGCGACGAGCAGCACGCGCGCGCCGTCGCGCCGGAAGCGCTTGACGGTGACGAAGTCGCCCAGCCGGGCGACGACGATCTGGCCCGGGCGGGCATCGGCGCTCTTGTGCACGGCGAGCAGGTCGCCGTCGAGGATGCCGGCGTCCTTCATGCTGGGGCCGTGCACGCGCAGCAGGTAATCGGCGCGGGGCGAGAACAGCGCGGGGTCGAGCCGCAGGTGCGCCTCGATGTGCTCGGCGGCGAGGATGGGATTGCCGGCGGCGACCCGGCCCACCAGCGGCAGGCCGGTGCCGGGCAGTTCCGGCGGCTCGGTGAGGCGCAGGCCGCGCGAGGCGCCGGGCGTGAGCTGGAGCGCGCCCTTTCTGGCCAGAGCGCGCAGGTGGTCTTCGGCCGAACTCGCGGTGCGAAAGCCGAGACCGGCAGCGATTTCGGCGCGCGTGGGCGGCATGCCCGTCATCTCGAGATGCGCGCGGATCCAGTCGAGGACCTGCTGCTGGCGGGAGGTGAGCGGAAGCGGCATGGCGGCGGCGGTCAAATACCGTACGGATGTACGGTTACCGTGATTATATTCGGCAACCGATCGGTGTCAACCCGACGGCGACACCTGGCGGCGCTGCCCGAGTCGAGCGCCAGCAAAACGGGCTACGCGGCGCCGCGCAATGCGGCGATGCCGTCGCCGAGCGCCTTCTGGAACAGCAGGTGGTCGACCCCGTAGGCGACGGCGCGGAACCCCTTGGCCATGTAAGCGCGACCCCAGGCGACGTCCGGTGCCAGCACGCCGGCGGCCTTGCCGTTGCGGTCCGCGGCGGCGACGATGGCGTCGACGCCGGCGAGGTAGCGCGGATGCGTGAACTGCCCCGGAATGCCCATGAAATTCGTGAGATCGGTGTGACCGAGCCAGAGCACGTCGATGCCGGGAACCGCGGCGATGGCGTCGACGTTGGCGACGCCGCGCTCGGTCTCGATCAGCGCCATGACCAGCGTCCGCGCATGCGCTGCGGCGATCTTCTCCGCCATGTCGCCGCCCGTGTAGTCGTCGTGGGCGAAGCCGAATGCGGCGCCGCGCCGGCCTGCCGGCGGGTAGCGGGTGCACGACACGACGAATTCCGCCTGTTCGGCGGTCTCGACCATCGGCACCATGATGCCCATGGCGCCGGCATCGAGCGCGTGGGCGATGAAGTGGTAATCGGTGACCGGGACCCGCACGTAGGGCGGCAGGCCGATGCCCCGGCAGCAGGCGGCGAGTCGCTTGACGGCAGCGAGATCGAGCGCCGTGTGTTCCATGTCGAACAGGATGAACTCGGCGCCCGCGACCCTGGCGATCTGCGGCATCCCCGACGAAAAGAATTCGAAGACCATGGTGCCGAAAACGTGCTCGCCTTGCAGCAGGCGTTGCTTCACCGGGTTTGCCGTCATGGGGGCTCCGCAGCAGGGGAAAGGGCGTCGAGGGGGTCCACGATTCTACCCGCCTCGCCGGACCGGAGTCGGCGCTTGATCGGCGTCAACCCGGGGGCCGACGCCGCTGTTACGATGAACTTCCGGGGCTAGGCGGCGATCGCAATGGCGGCAGCGACGATGCAGGCGATGGTGTGCGAGGGACCCGGCCGCCCGCTGACCCTCGTCACGCTCCCGCGCCCGGAACCGGGTCCGTCGCAGGTGCTGCTCCGCGTCCATGCCTGCGGCGTCTGCCGCACCGACCTGCACCTCGTCGACGGCGAACTGCCCGATCCCAAGCGGCCGGTGATCCCGGGCCACGAGATCGTCGGCACCGTCGTCGCGCGCGGCGCCGGCGTCGCCGCACCCGCGCTCGGATCCCGCGTCGGAGTCCCCTGGCTCGCGCACACCTGCGGCCGCTGCGACTACTGCGGCAGCGGGCGCGAGAACCTCTGCGGCGAAGCCCGCTTCACCGGCTATCAGCGCGACGGCGGCTACGCCGAATACGCGGTGGCCGAAGCGGCGTACGTGCTGCCGCTGCCGGAGCGCTACGACGACATCCACGCCGCGCCGCTGCTGTGCGCCGGGCTGATCGGCTACCGCGCGTATGCGCTGGCCGGAAGCGCGCGCAATCTCGGCCTCTACGGCTTCGGCGCCGCCGCGCACCTGATTGCGCAGATCGCGCTGGCGCAGGGACGGCGGGTCTTTGCCTACACGCGGCCGGGCGACGACGCGGCGCAGGCGCTGGCGCGCGAACTGGGCGTCCACTGGGCGGGAGCGAGCGACCAGGAGGCGCCGGCGCGGCTCGACGCCGCGCTGATCTTCGCGCCGGTCGGCGCGCTGGTGCCGGCCGCGCTGGCGGCCACCGCGAAGGGCGGCGTCGTCGTCTGCGCGGGCATCCACATGAGCGACATCCCCGCGTTCCCGTACCGGCTGCTGTGGGGCGAGCGCGTCGTGCGCTCGGTCGCCAACCTCACCCGCGGCGATGGCGAGGCGTTCATGGCGCTGGCCGGCGCGATCCCGCTGACGGCGCACGTCGAGCCGTTCCCGCTGGCCGAGGCCAATGTCGCGCTCGCGCGATTGCGCTGCGGCGCGGTTTCCGGCGCCGCGGTATTGACGACAGGCGGGTAAGAGGCGTGCAATGAGCGTCCCCGTCCCGCGCCGCTTTCCGCGTTTCGACCCAATCCCCGTGCTGCCGCGGGGCGCATCCGCCGATCCGTTTTCCTTTCTTCACCCCGCAAAGGAGCGTTGACCATGGCAACACGAGCGAAGAAGTCCCCCGCTGCGAGCAAGTCCGGCGCCGCCAAGCCCGCGGCCGCGAAGGCCGCGCCCAAAGCCGCCGGCGCGATCCCCATCCAGCACGGCTCCCCGTTCGCGATGCCCGACCCGGCGCAGTTTGCGAAGTTCGCCAAGGTGATGACGCCCGAGCAGGCTTTCGACCTCTACAAGACGAACGCCAACATGGCGCTCGAGATCATCAACGCCGCGATCGAGCAGACGGCCAAGATGCGCAAGCTGCAGTTCGAGGGCGAAGAGCAGGCGCGCAGCATGCAGAAGAAGGTCGCGCGCCACGCCGCCGAGGCGCCCGACGCGCAGTCGCTGATGGCCGCCGGCCAGACCGCCGCGCAGGAGGCGGTCGCGCAGTCGATGCAGTACTGGGGTCAGATGTTCGAACTGATCGCCGACATGCAGAAGCGGCTGTTCACGCTGATCGAAGGCCAGATGGCTGGCGTTCCCGGCGTCAAGGAAGCCAAGGCGGCGATGGCGATGATGCCCGACCTCACCCCGGCCAAGGATCTGGTGACGGCGATGCAGGGCGTGATGTCGTCGGGCGGGTCGACGTTCGAGTCGATGCAGCGCGTGATGGGCGACTTCGCCAAGCTCGCGCAGCAGTCGATGCCCGGAATCAAGCGCTGACCGGCGCACCGTCGGCGCGGTCGCGCCCGACGGGCGCGGCGCACTGATGCATCACCGCAGGGGCGCCGCAGCGGCGCCCCTGCCCGTGGCGCAACTCACGGGCGGCGCTGATCCTGCGCCAGTTCCCGCGCGTGCTCGAGTTCGGCCGGCGTCATCTGCGCCGCGAGGGCGGCGAGCCTCTCCCGCGCGAGGTCGCGCAGATCGGACCGCGCATCGGAAAATCCGGCGGCGGCAAGGCTGAGCCAG
>CAIWHR010000274.1 GCA_903912485.1 uncultured beta proteobacterium
GGCGGCCGTGCTCGGTCCGGGCTGCCTCGGCATCGTGCAGCAGCGATTTCAACCTCGCCGCGACGTCGGTCGCCGTCCCGGCGGCCGGATCGGCGGCGCAACCGACGGCGAGCGCGCCGGCGTCGTGCTCGAAGCGCTCGATCTCGCCCTGCATCGACCGGGTGCGCGGCGCGTACTCCTGGCTGATCAGGCGGCAGGCTTCGTCGATGTCGGCGAAGATGGCCAGCGCCCGCTCGACGCTCGCGGCGCCGAGTTCGGCCGCGAGGCCCGCCCTGGCGAGCAGCGCCGCGCGGGCCGCGCTCCAGGCCTGCACGGCCGCGGCGGTCGTCGCCACCTCGCGTTCCAGCAGGGGCAGCGCGACGGCGGCCTCGCCGCGCTGCTTGCGCCAGTTCTTGACCTGGCCGCGGATCTCGCCCTGTTCCGCGGCGAGCTGCTCGGCGCGGACCACGAGCGCGGGCAGGTCTGCCGCGTCGATGCCGGCGACCCCCGCCTGCTGCAGCGCGGCGCGCAGGTCGCCGGTGACGCGGGCAGCCTCGTCGGTGAGCGCGTCGAGTTCGGCCGTCGCGGCGACGCCGGCGTCGGCGGCGAGCAGCGCCGCGTCGCGCATCCGCGACCACGCCGGAAACTGGTCGGCGGAAAGGAACGCGAGCCCCAGCGCCGTCGCTTGCTGCAGCCACCCGTGGGCGTGCGCGGCGAGTTCGCCGTCGGCGGCGTCCTGCTGCGCCTGCAGCAGCGCGGTTTCGGCATCGAACTGCCTGCGCCGGGTGTCCAGTGCGTACGCTTGCTCGACCACCGCCACGCCTTCGTAGCGGCGGTCGGCGAGCTGGTCGGTGGCGCGCAGCTCGTGTTCGTACGCGTCGCCGTCGGTGGCCGCGGATTTCGCACCGGCGCGAATCGCCTGCCACAGCGCGTCGCGCGAGGCGCGACCCGTCGTCAGGACGTCGTGGGTCACCGGGTCGTGCCGCCGGACGAACTCCTCGGCCTCGACCCGGGCAGCGGCCGCCGCCAGCTGCTTCGCCTGCAGCGCCTTCGCGGCGTGGCTCGCCCGCTCCTCCAGCGTTCCGCGCCGGGCGGTGAAGCGCGTGATCTCGGCGGTGTTCGGCAGCGCGAGCGAGCGCAGCGCCGTCGGCGTTCCGCTCCAGGGCGCGAGAGCGGCGAGCGCCGACTCCAGCGCGCCCTTCGCGGCGGCGGCCTTCCTGCGCGCCGCGGGGGCGGCGCTCGCGACGTTCAGGACACGCGCCGCGCTCAGCGCCCGGTCGAGCTCCGGCCGCGCGTCGGTCGCCGGGGCGGCTTCGAGCTGGCGATCGAGCTCGGCCAGCGCGGCGAGCCTGGCGTCGCGCTCGCGCAGCGCGCGCTGCGCGGCGCCGGTCAGCTTCTCTTCGGAGCGGACGCTGGCGCGGATGTCCTCGCGGACGAGCACCGTGGGCAGCCTGGCCGCGATGGCGTCGACGTCGGTCTCGGGCCAGCCGAGGTCGGCCGCGCAGCGGCGCACCGCCGTCGTCCGGGTGTCGATGTCGCGCAGCACGCGCGGGAGGTCCGCCCGGGCGTCGAGGTATTTCGCCACGCGGCCGCCGAGGTCGTCGATCCCGGGCTTGTGCTCGATCAGCGCGGGGCGCAGCACGATGCCGGCGAGGGCGGTCTCGTGGTCCTGCTTCGACTGGGCGTGAATCCGCTGCCGATCCAGCGCGGTGGCGATGGCCTCCTGCGCGGCACGGAAGGTCGCCGCGGCGTCTTCCGGCAGCGGCGCCGGGTTGCCGAGCGCGGCGCGCGCGGCCTGCGCCTCGCGCAGCTGCTGCAGCGGCACGGCGACCCGCCGCACGCGCTCCAGCTGCTTGCCGCGGCCCAGGTGCCGGTTGTAGTCGTCGAGCGCCCGCTGCGCGGCCGCGGCGGCGTCGTCCAGCGCGCGCTTCGCGGCCAGCCACCGGTGCGCGGACACGCCGACCTCGCGCAGCCGGACGGCGGCGGAGTCGTAGCGCTCCAGCGCGCCGTAGTAGACGGCCTCGCGCCGCTTGCGCTCGCCCCACAGCGCGTGGGCTTCCTGCTCCAGCGCCTCGCGCGTCCGGTGCAGGCTCGACACGCCGGCGGCCGCCTGGAACAGCATCTGGCCGACGTCGCCGGCGCTGTTCAGGATCTCTTTCGCACCCGCGACCAGCGAGGGATGGTCGAGCCCGAACATCCGCTCGAAGAACTCGCGGTCGGTGCCGCCCAGGCGCCGGGCGAGATCGCCCTCGGTGAAGAAGCCGCCGGCGGCGTCGACCAGCGGGTTCCTGTTGCGCTTGAAGCGCTGGAAGGCGAAGGGGTGCGCGGCGCCGTCGTCGAGCACGCCGCCCAGCAGCATCTCCGACAGGCCGTGCTTGAAACCGTATTCGGAGCGGCCGTGGATGCCGTAGAGGAGGTCGAGCAGAGCATGGCGCAGCGTCGACTTCCCGGCCTCGTTGGGGCCGTAGACGACGTGGAAGTCGCTTGCCGCCGGCGGGAAGTCGAGCGAGAAGTCGGTGAAGGCGCCGTAGCGGCTGACGTCGAGGCGGGCGATGCGCATGGTCTTATCCCTCCCGCGCGACGCGGTCGACGAGGCTGGGGGCGACGCTGGCGATGAGGCCGGCGAAGTCGCCCGCCCTGACGGCGTCGAGCGCCAGCAGCTCCTGCCTGAAGAGGTCCGCCGGCATCTTGGTCAGCAGCGTGCGGAAGTCGTCGGCGAGCGCGGCATGGAAGTCGGCATCCGTCGCCGCCTTGGTCAGCAGCGCCTGCAGGTCGGCCAGCGCGTCGGCCCGCCCGGCGATCACCGCCGGGTCGAGTTCGGGCTCGGTCGCGACGCCGATCTTCTCGATCCACAGGTCGTCGCCGCCGACGGTGAGCGCCTGACCGACGACGTCGGCGCGCAGCGCGCGCGCCTGGCCGAAGAGCTCGCCGTGCGCCGCCGTCCTGCCGGTGAGGACCACGCGGCAGGCGACCCGGCGGCCTTCGGCGGCCGCCATGATCGTCTCGAAGGCGGCGCGCGTCCGGTTCATCGCGTCCGCGCGCGTCGCCGCGCCGGCGAGGTCGACCAGGGCGCGCTCCCAGCGCACGACGTCGAGGAAGATGCGCTCCGGCGGCCGGATGACGCCCTGCTCGCAGGTGACGAGCAAGGCGCCGCGGGGGCCGCGCTCGCGGATGTGGCGGCCCTGCAGGTTGCCGGAGAAGGCGACCCACGGCGCCTCGCTCAGGATCGCGTGTTCGTGGACGTGGCCGAGCGCCCAGTAGTCCATGCCTTTGTTCTTCAGCTCGTCGAGCGAGCAGGGCGCGTAGGGCTGGTGCTCGGCGTAGCCGCCGGCGAGCGCGGTGTGGAGCAGCGCGATGTTGATGCAGCCCGGGAGCGGCTGGTACGCCGCGGCGAGGTTGTCGGTGGTGGCGGCGGTCCTGAAGCTCTGGCCGTGCAGCGCGACCTTCTGGCCGTCGACGGCGATCTCGAAGGTCTCCGGCCGCCGGGTGCCGAAGATGCGCACGTTGGGCGGCAGCGTGAGGTTGCGCGTCATGTCCTGCTCGGCGTCGTGATTGCCGCGCAGCAGGAAGACGAGGATGCCGGCCTGGTTGAGCCGGGCCGCCTGCCGGACGAAGAAGAGTCCGGTGTTGTAGTCGCGCCAGCCGGTGTCGAAGAGGTCGCCCGGCAGCGCCACGAAGTCGACCCGCTCGGCGAGCGCGCGCTCCACCAGCGCCTCGAACGCGCGCCGCGTCGCCGTGCGCAGGAGATCGACCGGCGCGTCTTCGTGCGCCGAAAGCCCGGACAGCGCGCTGTCGAGGTGGATGTCGCCGGCGTGGATGAATTTCATGGGACCCGAGCTATCCGTGGCGTGGTGGTCGAAGCGGACAAGTGTAGCGGGTCAAAGGCGCAGGGAGTGAGCCTGGTCGGTTCGATCCTGCGTCGGCGCGTCCGCCGCCCGCGCCGGCCTGCTGCTAGCGCCTGAGCCTCGCGAACGCCGCGGCCATCGCGCCGTCCGCCGGCGGGGCTTCGCGTTTGGGCGGCGCTGCGTGCCCGCCGCGGCGCGGGGCGGGGGCACCCGGGTCGGGCCTGGCCGGAAGCTCGTCGGAGAGGCGCATCGTCAGCGCGACGCGTTTTCTCGCGACGTCGACTTCGAGTACCTTGACCGCGACCACGTCGCCCGCCTTGACGACGCTGTGCGGATCCTTGACGTACCGGGTCGACAGCGCCGAGATGTGGACGAGGCCGTCCTGATGCACGCCGATGTCGACGAAGGCGCCGAAATTGGTGACGTTGGTGACCACGCCTTCGAGCCGCATTCCGGGCACGAGGTCCTTCAGCTCCTCGACGCCGTCGGCGAACGACGCGGTCCTGAACTCCGGGCGCGGGTCGCGGCCCGGCTTTTCGAGTTCGGCGAGGATGTCCTGGATCGTCGGCAGCCCGAAGTGCTCGCTGGTGTACTTCTCCGCCGGCAGCGAGCGCAGCAGCCTGCTGTCGCCGATGACCTCGCGCAGGCCGCGGCCGAGGTCGGCGAGGATGCGCTCGACGACCGGATACGACTCCGGATGCACGCCCGAGGCGTCGAGCGGGCTGTCGCCATGGCGGATGCGCAGGAAGCCGGCCGCCTGCTCGAAGGTCTTGTCGCCCAGCCGCGGCACCAGCTTCAACGCCCTGCGGCTGGCGAAGGCGCCGTGCACGTCGCGGTAGGCGACGATGTTGGCGGCCAGCGTCGGGTTGAGGCCGGAAACGTGCATCAGCAGCGGCGCCGACGCGGTGTTGACGTCGACGCCGACCGAATTCACGCAGTCCTCGACCACCGCGTCCAGCGATCGCGCGAGCCTGGTCTGGTTGACGTCGTGCTGGTACTGGCCGACGCCGATGCTCTTGGGGTCGATCTTCACCAGCTCGGCCAGCGGGTCCTGCAGGCGGCGCGCGATCGACACCGCGCCGCGCAGGCTGACGTCGACGTCGGGAAACTCGTTCGACGCCAGCTCCGACGCCGAGTACACCGACGCGCCGGCCTCCGACACGACGACCCGGGCGAGCTTGAGTTCCGGATGGCGGCGGATCAGTTCGCCGGCGAGCTTGTCGGTCTCGCGACTGGCGGTGCCGTTGCCGATGGCGATGAGCTCGGCGCCGTGCTTGTGCGCCAGCGCGCGCAAGCCCTCCAGCGACCCTTCCCAGTCGCGGCGCGGCTCGTGCGGGTAGATCGTCGCCGTGTCGACGAGCTTCCCGGTCCTGTCGACGACGGCGACCTTGACGCCGGTGCGCAGCCCCGGGTCGAGGCCGAGGGTGATGCGCGGTCCGGCGGGGGCCGCGAGCAGCAGGTCGTGCAGGTTGCGGGCGAAGACGCGGATCGCCTCGTCCTCGGCGCGCACGCGCAGCTGGCTCATGAGTTCGATCTCGAGGTGCAGCGAGAGCTTGATCATCCACGCCCAGCGCGCCGATTCCTGCAGCCACCGGTCGGCGGCCCGGCCGCGGTCGGCGAGGCCGAAGTGGCTGCCGACCATCGCCTCGCAGGGCGAGGGCCGCGGCGGGTCCTCGAGCTCCTGCGCGGTCTTGAGGCCCAGGCGCAGGATGTCCTCGTTGCGGCCGCGAAGCATCGCCAGCGCGCGGTGCGAGGGCACGGCCTTGACCGCCTCGCGGAAGTCGAACCAGTCGCGGAACTTGGCGCCTTCCTGCTCCTTGCCTTCGATCACCCTGGACACCAGCAGCGCTTCGTCGAACAGGCGGCGGCGCAGCCGGTCGAGCAGCGCCGCGTCCTCCGAGAAGCGCTCCATCAGGATCTGGCGCGCGCCGTCGAGCGCCGCCTTCACGTCGGGCACGTGCCGTTCGGGCGGCTCCGGCTCGACGCGCAGGTAGCGGGCGGCCTCGGTCTCGGGCGAGAGCGTCGGGTCGCCGAACAGCGCGTCGGCCAGCGGCTCGAGGCCCGCCTCGCGCGCGATCTGCGCCTTGCTGCGGCGCCTGGGCTTGAAAGGGAGGTAGAGGTCTTCCAGGCGCTGCTTGGTCTGGGCGTCGTCGATCTCCCCCTTCAGCGCCGGCGTGAGCTTGCCCTGCTCGTCGACGCTGGCGAGCACCGCGGCGCGGCGCTCCTCGAGTTCGCGCAGGTAGATCAGGCGCTCGGCCAGCGCGCGCAGCTGGATGTCGTCGAGTTCGCCGGTGGCTTCCTTGCGGTAGCGCGCGATGAACGGCACCGTGGCGCCCTCGTCGAGCAGGCGAACGGCGGCGGCGACCTGCGCGGGACGCGCTCCGAGTTCGGTGGCGATGCGGTGTTCGATGGGCGGCAGCATGAGGGGACCGTGAGAAGCGGGAGGGGGCGGACTCTACGCGCAGCGATTCGCGCCGGCAAGGCTTGACGCGCGGGGGGGAACTGCGCGCCCGACGCGCCCGAACGGGCGCGCCGCGCCGCGGACGGTTCGGCGGGCGCGCGGCGCCGGCGGGCGCGGCTAGCGCCGGTATCTCTGCGCGGCCAGCACGATCGCGCCGAGCTTGGCTTCGGCGATCGACGCCGGGCAGATCGGGTTGTCGGCGAAGGTCGCGAAGCCGCAGTCGGGATGCAGCAGCAGCCGGTCGCGGCCGAAGAGGTCGATGGCGTGGCCGATGCGCGCCGCGATGGCGTCGACGGTTTCGACCGCGGGGTCCTTCTGGTTGACGACGCCGACGCCGATGCGCGCGTCGTCGGGAAGCCGGCGCAGGATCTCCAGCTCGCCGGCGCGCGGCGTGCACATCTCCAGCAGATACGCGCCGACCTTCATCGCGGCCAGCGTGTCGACCAGCGGCGCGTAGCTGCCCGACAGCGCCACCGATTCGTCGGGCGTCCAGTTGCCGCGGCAGACGTGGACGCCGATGCGCTCCCGCGGCAGCGCGTCGACGACGGCGTTCATCAGCTCGCGGGCGAAGCCGAGCTCGTGTTCGGGCCCGCGCGACTCCGACAGCGCGCCGCACATGAAGCTGCGCCGGCTCTTGGGCCCGGAGAACACCACTTCCGACAGCACCGGCTCGTCGAACTGCACCATCGCCGCGCCGGCGTCGAGCAGGTCGATCAGCTCCTCGCGCAGCACGCGCACGATGTCGGCGGCGATGTGTTCGCGCGACGCGTAGACATTGTCGGCGATGCACTCCATCCACATCGTGCGCGTCAGCAGGTAGGGACCCGGCAGCGCCAGCTTGACCGGCAGCGCCGTCGCGCTGCGTGCGAAGTCGAGCTCGTGCACCGCGATCGGCCGGCTGCGGTGCAGGCGGCCGAACACGCCCGGGTGGCGCACCTCGCCGGCGGGCACGTCGAGCGCGCGCAACTCGGCGGCGAAGGCCTCCGGGTGCTCCATCAGCGGCAGCAGGTCGGTCAGCGGCACCAGCTGGCAGTTGTCGAGCCGCGTCGCGACGAAGCTCGCGTAGCTGTCGCGACGCTGTTCGCCGTCGGTGACCATGTCGACGCCGGCGCGCTGCTGCGCGGCGACGACGAGGCGCACCGCGTCGTCGGCGGTCTCGTGGAAGGCCCGCTCGTCGAGGCGGCCCTGCACGTAGCCGTGCATCGCGTCGACCATCCAGCGCGGGCGCGGCCAGCTGCCGATGCCGGTCACCGCCAGCGGCGGGATCGCGGGCGCCGCGAGGGGTGCGGCGCGCCGCGGCAGCGTTGCGGCTTCGCCCATCCTCGGCGGCGGCGAACTCGACGGCGGGGCGGGAGCCGCGGGTGGCACCCGCTCGGCCAGCGCGCCCTTGCAGATCAGGAAGCTGCGCTGCCTGCCCTCCCGGGTCGACGCCACGAGTTCGTTGCCGGTCATGCGGCACCAGGCGGGCAGGTCCTCGTCGACCGAGATTTCGGTCGAGCGGACCTCGAGCAGGCCGCCGCGCGCCAGCGGATCGATGTGCCTGCGGATCAGCAGCAGGAGGCCGTTGCCGCAGTCGAGGTCGCCGCCGTCGAAGCGGACGTCGGGCGTCGGCGCAGCGGTGCCGGGGTCCATGGCGGGCGGGTCGCGAACGGGGTTCAGAAGCTGAGGCTGGGGCAGCCGTCGCTCATGAATTCGACCAGCTTGGCGCCGCCGACGATCACGGTGCCGGGAACGAGCCGGGTCTCGTCGAGCTGGCGCTTCTTGAAGCAGGGCGAGCAGACGTAGATCTTGCCGCCGGCGTTGACGAAACCGGTCATCAGGTCCTTCAGCGCGGCGAAGCCCTCCTCGTGGATGTCGTCGGCGTAGCCCTGCTGCGACAGCCGCACCGCCTCGATCGACAGGAACACCAGCGCTTCCTTGTCCGACGCGACGGCGGCGTTGGCGACGACGAAAGCCACGGTGGCCTTGTCCGCGTTGTCCTTGGCGTGGGTGAGGCTGACGACGAATTTTCCGGGCATGTCGATCTCCTTGATGGGGTGGGGGCCTGCGGTCAAGCGGGGGTCCTGCGGCGGCGGCTCGCGGCAGCGCCCGCCGGACCGGCAGTCACTTCGCGCGGATCCAGAAGGCGTGGCCTTCGGCGTGAAGCAACGCGTGGCCGGTCATGCGGCAGAACGACGGCAGGTCCTCGTGCGCGCCGAGGTCGGTGGCGACGACCTTCAGCGTCCTGCCGGGCATCGCGCGCAGCCGCGTGCGCAACTCGAGCACGAGTTCTCCGCAGCCCATGTCGCCTGCGTCCCAGAGGTCGTCCGCTGCCAGGATCATGACGGCCGATGGTAACAGCTTCGCGCTTGCGCGCTGCTGTCCCCGCTCGTCCCCGCACGCCTAAAGCCTTGGCGGTATCATGCCGATAACCTCGTTCGTGGCGTGGCGTTGCGCTTCGCGGGCACCCGGCCCCGGCCGCGGGACCGCCGCCGGGGCGTCGGCACGAACCTCGGCCCCGGCCGTTTCCGCGTTCGCTCGGCACCATCGTGACTCTCGACGTCAGCACCCCCGGATTTTCGAGAATGCTCCCGCTGACGGCGGGCCTGCTGGTCGTGCTGGCGATCGCATTCGCGATCTACGTCGACTCGGAGAAGGAGATCGACCGGACCCACGAGCGGCGACAGCTCTCGATGACGCTGGCCGACGAGTTGCGCCAGTCGTCGGACGACCTGACGCGAATGGCGCGAACCTATGTCGTGACCGGCGACGCCGCCTACCGGAAGAACTACCAGGACATCCTGGACATCCGCGACGGGAAGAAGCCGCGGCCCGACGAATACCAGGACATCTACTGGGACCTGGCCTTCGCCGGCTTGCCGCCGCCGCGCGAGGGCAGCGGGAAGACCGTCGCTCTGCTGGACTTGATGCGGCAGGCGGACTTCGGGGAGGAGGAGTTTCGCAAACTGGCGGAAGCGAAGTCGAACTCCGACCGCCTGACGGCCGCCGAATTCGAGGCGATGAGCCTGATCGATGCCGCCGGCCCGAACGCGGAAGCCGCCAGGGAGAAGGCACGGCGGATGCTGCACGACGACAGCTATCACCAGGCCAAGGCGGCGATCATGCGGCCGCTGCGCGACTTCAACGTCCTCATGAACGCGCGGACGCTCGCCGCGGTGCACGCGGCCGAAGTGCGGGCCACGGTTTTCCGGTCCATCTTCATCGTTTTCGCGCTGGTCTGCGCGCTGGCGCTGTGGCGGACCTACCTGGCGCTGCGGCGGACGCTCGGCGGATCTGCCGACGAGGTTCACACCCAGCTCGTCAGGATGGGCGGCGGGGATTTCTCGTCCGCGGCGAACGTGCCCCCCGGCGCGAAAGACAGCGTGATCGGCTGGCTCTCGGAGACGCGCCGGCGGCTGAGCGACGTCGACCAGGCGCGCGTGCAGGCCGAAGCCGAACTCGCCCGATACCGGGGCCATCTCGAAGCGATGATCGAGGCGCGCACCGCCGCACTGTCCGTCGCCAAGGAAGCCGCGGAAGCCGCCAGCCGTGCCAAGAGCACGTTCCTCGCCAACATGAGCCACGAACTGCGCACGCCGATGAACGCCATCACCGGCATGACCAGCCTCGCGCTGCGGCGGGCCGTCGACCCGAAGCAGAAGGATCATCTGACCAAGGTGACCGAAGCCTCCCGGCATCTGCTGGGCGTCATCAACGACATCCTCGACATCTCGAAAATCGAGGCCGACCGGCTCGGCCTCGAAGACATCGGCTTCGACCTGGCCGCTGTCCTGGCGCAGGCGGCCGGCCTGGTCGGGCCGCAGGGCGCGGCCAAAGGGCTGAGACTGGAGATCGACATCGCGCCGGACCTCGCCCGCCTGGCCATTCAGGGCGACCCGCTGCGCCTGGGCCAGATCCTTCTCAACCTCACGGGCAACGCGGTCAAGTTCACCGCTGCGGGATCGGTCGTCGTACGCGTCACCGCGGCGGAGGAGACGGCGACCGACGTCCTGGTGCGCTTCGAAGTGCACGACACGGGCATCGGCATCTCCGCCGAGGACCAGCGCCGGCTGTTCACGGCCTTCGAGCAGGCGGACGGATCGATGACCCGCCGGTACGGCGGCAGCGGCCTCGGGCTCGCCATCAGCAGGCGTCTGGCGCAGTTGATGGACGGCGACATCGGGGTCGAAAGCCGGCTTGGCTCCGGCTCGGTTTTCTGGTTCACCGCGCGATTCGGCCGGATCGACCGGGCTTTCGACGTCCTCCTTCCGCCGGCAGCATTCGCGGCCGACGAGTCTCTCCTGCCCGGCCCTCGGGGCGCGCGGGTCCTGCTCGTGGAGGACGAGCCGATCAACCGCGAAGTCTCGCAGGCGCTGCTGGAGGAAGCCGGTTTCGTCGTCGATCTGGCGCACGACGGCGCCGAGGCCGTGGAGTTGGTCGAGCGAACCGACTATGATCTGGTTCTGATGGACGTGCAGATGCCCCGGATGAACGGCATCGAAGCCACGATGGCCATCCGTCGGCTCCCCGGGCGGGAGCGCCTGCCCATCCTGGCGGTGACTGCCAACGCCTTCGACGACGACCGCCGGCGCTGTCTCGAGGCGGGAATGAACGACCACGTGGGCAAGCCGGTCGACCCCGAGTTGCTGTTCGAGACCATGCGCAAGTGGCTGGCGCGGCTCCCGGCCGGGTAGGGCGCCGCGATGAGAGCTTCCGACGTGAACCCGAACCCGACAGCGGCGAGCCCGGTCCGCGTTCTTCCGCAGCGGGAAACGCCGCGCCTCGATCGCCGGTTTCGTCTGGAATGGCTCGCGCTCGGACTGGCGGTGCTGGTCGCGGGCGGTTGCGTCGCCTTCAGCCGGGAGCTGCCCGCGCTGTTCGGGCACTGGCGCGGCGACGTCTAAGAAACATCCGGCGGGTTCGCGGGGCTGCTGCTGGCGGCCGCAGTCGGTCTGTCCTTTTCGCAGCGGCGGCGACGCGCGTTCGAACGCATTGCGGCGGCGATGGACGACGAGCGCCGGCAGGCCGAGAAGCTGCTGAAGGAGAGCGAGGGGCGTCTGTCGGCGGTCGTCCAGGCGAGTCCGATCGGCATCACCGTCAGCAGCGTCGCCGACGGCAGGCTCCTGGACGCCAACGACGCGGCGCTGCGCCTGTACGGGTATCGGCGCGACGAGGCGATCGGGCGCACCGTCGCCGAGCTGGGCGTCTACGCCGATCCGGCGCAACGCGACGAGATGGTGCAGCAGCTTGGCCCGGACGGCCGTATCGATCGCTTTCCGATCGACTACCGTCACCGCAGCGGCAGCGTCGGCGTGATCGAGGTCTCCGGCCGCGTCATCGAGCTGCAGGGCGAGCGTTGCCTGGTCGCGATGATGGTGGACGTGACCGAGCGCCGGCGCCTGGAGGCCGTGCACCTGCAGGCGCAGAAGCTGGAGTCGCTGGGCACGCTCGCCGGGGGCATCGCGCACGATTTCAACAACATCCTGGCGGCGATCCGTGGCAACGCCGATCTCGCCGCCGAGGACGTCGGGCGCGATCACGTTGCGGCGCAGAGCCTGCGCGAGATCAGGAAGGCGAGCATGCGGGCGAGCGAGCTCATTCGCCGGATCATGGCCTTCGGCCGCCCCAAGGTCGAGCAGAAGGCGGTGGTGGACCTGAGCGCGGTGGTGGGCGAGGTGCTGAAGCTCCTGCGCTCGACGCTGCCGGCGGGCATCACCTTCGACACCCGGTTCGCGGCCGACACGCCGCATGTGCTCGCCGACGCGGGAGAGGTCCACGAGGCGATCGTGAACCTCACCACCAACGCCGCCTACGCCATCGGCCACCGTGCGGGGACCATCGAATACCGGTTGCAGCCGCTGCAGTTGAGCGAGGCGTTGGCGCAGGGGATTCCCGGTCTCGAGCCGGGGCGCTACGCCCGCCTGACGATCAGCGACAGCGGATCGGGCATGGACCGGGCGACGGTCGCGCGCATCTTCGACGCGTTCTACACGACCAAGCCCGTGGGCGAGGGCACCGGGCTCGGGCTGTCGATGGTGCACGGGACGATGAGGAGTCACGGTGGGGCGGTGACGGCGGAGAGTTCGCCCGGCAAGGGCTCGAGCTTTCATCTCTATTTCCCCGCCGCCGGACAGAAGGCCCTGCACGAGGACGACAGCGTGCCGACGCGGAGCGTGCCCGCGGCCGGGCAGCGGGTGCTGTACGTCGACGACGAGGAGGCGCTAGTGTTCCTCGCCGATCGCGTGCTCTCGCGCCTCGGTGACCGCATCTCGGGATTCACCGATCCCGCGGCGGCGCTGGAAGCGTTCGGCGCGCACCCGGAGGACTTCGACGTCGTGGTGACCGACCTGGCGATGCCGCAACTGTCGGGTTTCGATCTCGCGCGCGAGTTGCGGGCGCTTCGGGCCGACATCCCGGTGCTGATGACCACCGGCTACGTCAGCGCCGGCGACGAGGGCCGCGCGCGCGAAGCCGGCATTCGGGAGCTCATCCTGAAGCCTTTCACCGGCGACGAACTGGGCCGCGCGCTCGACCGGATCGCCGGCTCGGGCGGCGGGACCGTTCCGCCGCCCGGATTGACCTGAATTTTTCGCCGGCGGATGCCGATAAGCTTGGTTGAGGCGGGCGTCCGCGCGCCGCGTCGACGGCGCGGCAGGCGGCCCGGGTCGATTCGGCCTCCCGCCGTCGGTCGGCCTGCCGGGCTCCGCGCTTGCGGGATCGGCAGCTTGCCTCGGCCGCGCGATCAGCAACGGAACGGTTCTCGATGACGGAAGACAGGAAATCCCCCGGTTTGCGGCAAGACCCTCCGGTGGCGCCGCAAGAGGGACCGCGATCGTCGCTGGTGCAGCGCTTCCGGGGCGCCGTAGCGCAGCGGCAAGGTCTCCTGCTGCTGCTCGGCGTGGTGATTCTCAACCTCGTCGTCGCCTCATGGGGCTGGTCCGAGCTGCAGCGAAGCCGCCGCCACATCGAGCGGCAGGCGCAGACGACGACCGCGAATTTTGCCGAACTGCTCGACCAGACGATCTCCAACAACGCCCACGAGATCGACCTGGCGCTCGACGCGATCGCCGAAGACCTCGCCCGTCAGCTGGCGCGGGGCGGCATCGACGGCCGGAGCGTCAAGCCGCTGCTGAGGCTGCGCCACGCGTGGGTGCCCGACGTCTACGCGATCCGGGTCACCGACGCCGAAGGTGCGGTGCTGTGGGCGACCGATTTCGACCGTGCGCCCGCGATCAATCTCGCCGACCGCGACTTCTTCGTGGCGCAGCGCGACGACGCCGATCTGGGCGCCTTCGTCGGCAAGGTGATCGAAGGGCGGATGACCCGCGGCTGGCTGGTGCCGATCGCCCGGCGCTATTCCCGGCCCGACGGCTCGTTCGCCGGCACCGTCGTGGCGTCGGTCCACGTCGACCAGTTCCAGCGGCTGCTCGCCAGCCCGAACCTGGGGCCGCACGGCGTCGCGCTGCTGCGCGATGCCGACACCGGTTTGATCGCCCGCTATCCGCCGTCCGACGAACCGGCGGGGCGGGTGGGCGCCAAGGGTTTCTCCCGGCAGCTTGCGGAGCTCATCGCGTCGGGCAAGGACAGCGCCACCTTCCACACCCGGACCACCGCCGACGGCGTCGAGCGCACCAACAGCTACCGGCGGTTGCGATTGCTCCCGTTCCACCTCGTCGCCGGCATGGCCAGCGAGGACTACCTGCAGGCGTGGCACAACGACGTGCGGTCGGCGATCGCCATCGGCACCGTCTTCGCCGCCGGTTCGCTGCTGCTGGCGTGGTTGCTGTGGCGGATGCTGCGGCTGAACCGCTCGCAGCGCCTGCGCATGAAGAGCATCCTCGACGGCACCCACACCGGCACCTGGGAGTGGAAGCCGCAGACCGGCGAGGTCGTGTTCAACGAGCGCTGGGCGGAAATCGTCGGCTATACGCTGGACGAACTGGCGCCGGTCTCGATCGAGACCTGGACCGGCATGGCGCACCCCGAGGACCTCAAGCGCTCGACGCTGCTGCTGGAAAAGCACTTCGCCGGAGACCTGCCGCACTATGCTTGCGAGATCCGCATGCGGCACAAGGACGGCCACTGGGTCTGGATCATGGATCGGGGCCGCGTCGCGCGGTGGGCACCCGACGGCAAGCCGCTGCTGGTCTCGGGAACGCACCAGGACATCTCCGAGAGCAAGCGCGCCGAGAAGGAGATCCGGGACAGCGAGCAGCGTTTCAGGGACTACTCGAGCGTGGCGTCCGACTGGTTCTGGGAGATGGACGCCGACCTGCGCTTCTCCTACTTTTCCGACAACGCGGAGGCAGCGCTCGGCGTCTCTCCGACGGAACTCCTGGGCCGCCGCCGCGAGACCATCGCCGCCAGCGACGATCCCGAGGTCCGGGCCAAGTGGCAGCAGCACCTGTCGGACCTGGCGCAGCGCCAGCCGTTCCGGAATTTCGAGTACCGGACGCGGGGCGATTTCGGCGGGCGTCATTTCAGCATCAACGGCGCGCCGCGCTTCGACCGGAGCGGACGCTTCCTCGGCTATCGCGGCACCGGCTCCGACATCACTTCGCGCAAGCAGGTCGAGGAGCGGCTGCGCGATGCGATGGCCGCGTCGCATGCGGCCAACCTCGCCAAGAGCGAGTTTCTGGCGAACATGAGCCACGAGATCCGCACGCCGATGAACGGGGTGATCGGCATGACCGGCCTGCTGCTCGACACCCGGCTCGATCCCGAGCAGCGCCATTTCGCCGAGGTCGTCCAGGCCAACGCCGAGGCGCTGCTGGGGCTGATCAACGACATCCTCGACTTCTCCAAGATCGAGGCCAAGAAGCTGGACCTGGAAGCGCTGGATTTCGACCTGTCGCGCTCGCTCGACGACTTCGCGTCGACGTGTGCGGCGCGGGCGCAGGCCAAGGGGCTGGAGTTCCTCTGCCACCTCGACCAGGACGTCCCGACGCAGCTGCGCGGCGATCCGGGGCGCCTGCGCCAGGTCCTGACCAACCTCGTCGGCAACGCCGTCAAGTTCACCCGCAGCGGCGAGATCGAGGTGCACGGGTCGCTGCTGTCGCAGAGCGAGACCGAGTGCGTCCTGCGCTTCGGCGTGCGCGACACCGGCATCGGCATCCCCGCCGCGAAGCACGCGCTGCTGTTCAAGCAGTTCTCGCAGGTCGACGCCTCGACCACGCGGCAATACGGCGGCACCGGACTGGGGCTGGCGATCTCCAGGCAGCTGGTCGAGCTGATGGGAGGCGAGATCCACGTCGATAGCCGCGAGGGGCACGGCTCGGAGTTCTGGTTCACGGTGAGGCTGGGCAGGCGCTCGCAGGGCGAGCTGCCGCAGCAGCAGGTGCACGCCGAACTCGCCGGCGTGCACGCGCTGATCGTCGACGACAACGCGACCAACCGCGAGATCCTGATGTCGCGGCTGACGACCTGGGGCATGCGCCCGTCGGCGGTCGCCGACGGATCCGAGGCGATCGGGGCGTTGGTCGACGCGACGGCGGCGCGCGATCCGTTCCGCGTGGCGCTGATCGACATGCAGATGCCGGGAATGGACGGCGAGATGCTGGCGCGGACGATCACCGCCGACGACCGCATCCGCGACACCCGGCTGCTGATGCTCAGTTCCCTGGGGCAGACGGGTGACGTCGAACGCTTCAAGGAGGCGGGCATCGCTTTCTACGCGACCAAACCGGTGCGCGACCGGCAGCTGCTGCAGATGCTCGACGCGGTGCTGGCCGAAGCGGGAAGTCCCACGGCGCAGCGGATGGAGTCCGCCGACGCGGCCGATGCCGCCCCCGACTTCTCGCAGCGGGACGCGCGCATCCTGCTGGCGGAGGACAACATCACCAACCAGCAGGTGGCGCTGGGGATTCTGAAAAAGCTCGGGTTGCGTGCCGACGCCGTCGCCAACGGGCTGGAGGTGCTCGCCGCGATGGCGAGGATTCGCTACGATCTGGTGCTGATGGACGTGCAGATGCCCGAGATGGACGGGCTGGAAGCCACCCGCAGGATTCGCGGCGGCGGCGCGGGCGTCCTCGATGCCGGCGTCCCGGTCGTCGCGATGACGGCGCACGCGATGAAGGGCGATCGCGAGACCTGCATCGCGGCCGGAATGAACGACTACGTCTCGAAACCGGTGTCGCCGCGGGAACTCGCGACGGCGCTCGAGCGCTGGCTGCCTTTCCGGGTGAAGCCGGAAGCTGCCGAAGGCGGCGCCGACCGCGCCTTTGCGGTCGACGGCGGCGCGGCAGCGCCGGCCACCGCCGCGTCCGACGAGTCCGACGCGGCGGTCCTCGATCGTGCGGCGCTGATGGAACGGCTGCTGGGCGACGAAGCGCTGGCGAAGATGGTGCTCGACGTCTTCGTCGAGGACATTCCGCTGCAGATCGGTGCGCTGGGCAGCTTCGTCGATGCGGGCGACGCACAGGGCGCGCAGCGGCAGGCGCACACGATCAAGGGCGCCGCGGCCAACGTCGGCGCCGACGCGCTGCGCGCCGTCGCGCTGGAGATGGAGATGGCGGGCAGGGCCGGCGACTTCGCGCAACTCCACGCGCGCATGCCGGA
>CAIWHR010000275.1 GCA_903912485.1 uncultured beta proteobacterium
CCGGCAACGCGCCCGGTGCCGCGCGAACGAGAAAAAGGGCCGGCCGGCACGCTGCGGCGTGCACCGGCCGGCCCGCGGCGCCGGGCGCCGAGCTTCCTGGCCCGTTCGCTAGGCGCTGCGCCTGATCGCCAGCGCGCCCAGCGCGGCGAGTCCGGCCAGCAGGAGCGCGAGGCCCAGGGGCTCGAGCGCGGGAATGGTCGCCGCGATCTCCACCGTCTCGCGCGGATCGCCGCACGCTGTGGTCACCGGATCGTTGTTCGCGTCGCCGCTGTAGCTCGCGACCCATCGGTACAGCCCCGCGCGCAGCGCACCCGCCGGCGGCGACGCATAGCTGCCGGCGCCGTTCACGGCAACGGGTGCCGACGTGAACGCCGGTGCGGCGGAGCACGTCGCGTCGTAGGGGCCGAACAGCGCGAACACGACGTTGCCGGTCGGGTTGTAGCCCCCCGCCAGCGTCGCCACGTCGCCGACGCTGCTGCCGACAGGGCCGCTTTCCGGCACGGCCGTGGTGGCGATCGTCGGCGTCGCCCTGGTCACGACGACGCTTTCGTTGGCGGCGTTGCAGACCCCCGCCACCGCGTCGTTGTTCGCGTCGCCGCTGTAGCTCGCGATCCAGCGATAGGTGCCCGCCTGGCTGGTCATCAACGTACCCGACGTGGCGCCGGTCCCGGCCACCGGCACCGTCGACGCGAAGGCGACCGCGCCCGTGCAGTTGGCGTCGTCCGGACCGTAGAGTCTGAAGGTGACGGTTCCGGTCGCGTTGAAGCCCGCCGACAGCGTCGCCGAGTCGCTGATGCCGTTGCCGACGACGACCGAAGCCGAGGCCGTGGTGACGATGGCGACGCCGTCGCTCTGCCCGGTTTCGATTTCCTTGAAGTTGACGTTGTGCCGGTTGGCGAAGGTCGCGCTGCCCTGATAGCCGCCGGGAGTGGCGGTGCTGCTCACCTGCGGGTCGGTGGCACCGGCCATCCTGAAGGCGAGAACGTCGCCGGGGGTGGTCGGGGGGGCCGGCGTGCCGCCGTTGATGTTCAGGACCACGGTGGCGCTGGGTGTGACGTCGAACGAGTCGCTGCCGGCGTCGCCGTTCACCGTGGCGCTCGCGACGTTGAACACCTCGAGGCGCGAATAGGCCGTGCCGCCGATGGTGGCGGCGAACTGCGTCCCGCCGGCCTCGCCGACGCCGACCACGATCACGTCGTCGCCGGCGGTTCCGTTGAACTCGAAGGCGTCGGTGCCCCCCGGGTTGAAGAAGTTGACGTCGGCGTCGTTGGCGGCCGGGTCGATTCCCAGGAACTTGGTCTCGGTCAGCGCGAAGGGGCCGACGCCGGTGGCGTTGTTCTGGTCCATCGTGCCGCGGAAGATGCCGCTGCCCGGCGTCGCGTCGTGGAAGAACTGGATCAGGTCGTTGCCGATGGTGCCGTCGATGCGGACGCCGTCTCCGTCGGCGGCCGAGACGGTGAACTGGATGTGCTCGATGCCCTGGAAGGCGCTGATCGAAGGCGTCGGCCGGCTGTCGTTGACGATGCGTCCCTTGCCCAGCGCGGTCGGAAGGTAGCGCAGGTTGTCCTGCAGTCCTGCGTTCCCGGCGACGACGATCGAGTCGTCGCCGGTGCCGCCGTCGAGGAGCCCGGACACCTCGCCTGCGCCGGCGAAGCTGAAGCTGTCGGCAGCCGTTCCGCCGGTAAGGTTCTCGACGGCCGTGTACGAGGCGACCAGGCCGGCGACGTTCCCCTGGTCGACGCCGGTGATGTTCCACGCGTTCGCCTGATCGGGGCCGACCAGCGTGTCGGTCCCGCCGCCGCCGTCGATGTTCAGCTCGACGGCGGCGTGCGGGGTCACCGTGATCGTGTCGTTGCCCAGGTCGGCCTTGACGTTCAAGGTCGCGGTGTTGAACACCTCGAGCCGGGAGTACAGCGTGCCGCCCAGGGTGTTGGTGAACAGGACGCCGCCCGCCTCGCCGCCGCCGACGGCGATGACGTCGTCGCCGGTGGTGCCGTTGAATTCGAAGCTGTCGCTGCCGCCCGGGTTGAAGAAGTTCACGTCCAGATCGTTCGCCGCCGGGTCTCCGCCCTGAAACCTGGTCTCGGTCAGCGCGAACGGCCCGACGCCGGTGGCGTTGTTCTGGTCCATCGTTCCCTGGAAGGTCCCGCTGCCCGGTGTCGCGCCGTGGAAGAAGCCGATCAGGTCGTTGCCGATGCTGCCGTCGATGCGGAAGCCGTCGCCGTCCCCCGCGTTGCCCACGAGGAGCAGGTGCTCGACGGCCGAGAAGTTGGCGATCGCATTGGGGCCGCTGTCGTTCAGGATGTGACCCTGCCCCAGCGCGGTCGGCAGGTAGCGCAGGTTGTCGAGAATCCCCTCGCTGCCGTTGACGGTCAGCGTGTCGTCGCCGTCGCCGCCGTCGACGTTCACCGTCACGCCGGGAGGCGATGCCACGACGACGATCGAGTCGTCCTCGGTGCCGCCGTTGATCGTCAGCGACATCATTCCCGCCGCCGGATGCGGGTTGTTCAGCGTGACGGTGTCGTTGCCGCCGAGGCCGTTGACGACGACGTTGGCCTTGTTGGCGAAGGTGATCAACTCGAAGCTCGGGCTGCTGACCGTGGTCTGCTCGAGGATCGGGCCGTCGACGATGCTGATCGCGTCGGCCCCGGCGGTGGCGTTGATGGTCAGGGTGCCTGCCGGGACTACGTCGTGGATGGGCTCGATGTTGGTGTAGACGATGCGCAGGCCGTCGAGCGTGATGACCCCGTCGTTGGCGTTCTTCTGGTCGTAGGTCTGCCGTGCAACCGCACCGCCTGCGACCACCAGCGTGTCGAAGCCGCCGGTGCCGCCGTCGTAGCGGATCCCCTGCGGCAGCGCGAGGAGCCCGCCGCCGAGGTCGACGGTCAGCGTGTCGTTGGTGTCGCCGTCCGCGCCCCGGATGTCGACGCCTGCGGTCGCGGCCAGCGGCCGGCTCCGGAGGACCGCGCCCGAGGCGCTGTCGGACAACTCCAGCGCGGTGCCGCGAACGCGCAGCGTGTATCGGTTCTCCGTGCCGCGCGCCGCCACCGGCGCCGCGTAGGTCAGGATGGACGCGGCGCCGGGTTCCGCGGCCGCGGGCAGGCGGGCCGGTTCGGCCGCCGTCGCCGGGTGTCGCGTCGGCGCAACAAGGAAGACGACCAGCAGCGCCAACGCCGCCGCGCCCCGCGAAAACGCCAACTCACGACAGACGCCCCCGGTCTTCGACATGGTTCCCCCTGGCAAGGTTCGCGCCCCGGACCGACGTCGAGGGACGGCTGTCGGCCAGTCTAGAACGCCGGGGTGGCCGCTGCAATACCCTGCCCCCTCGCCCGCGACTGCACCGTTGCGGGCCGATGAAATGCCGGCTGCTGCCCAGGGTTCGCCCGGTCCGGGCGCGCGCCGCCGCCCTATCGCCGCGCACCCTCGCGGCGATGGCCGGCGACGTGGGCGCGGATGAGCCGGCGCGCGCGCGCGCGCAGCAGCGTGCCGCTGTCGTCGAGCAGCCACAGCCGCATCAGCCCCGACACGAAGACGCAGGTGTCGAGCGCGGCCATCGCCGGAGTGAGCTGCGCGCGCAGCGTTCCCGCGCGCCGCGCGCGCGCGTAGACCTTCGCCAGCTTGACCTCGAGCTCGTGCCAGTGCGCCGTCTGCCGCGCGAGCTCCGGCTCGAGCTCGTCGACGTATTCGCACTTCAGCATCATGATCCGGAACGTCTGCTGCGTGTCGCCGTCGGTTGCGACGCTGTCGAGAAGGTGGCAGAGGAAGCGCTCGACGGCGGTCAGCGGGTCGGCCGCCCGCGTGCCGAGCAGCGCGAAGTCGGTGCCGTCGACCAGCGGGACCGAGACCTGCTCGCGCATCGCGTCGAACAGCGCGGTCTTGTTGGCGAAGTGCCAGTAGATCGCTCCGCGCGTCACCCCCGCGTCGGCGGCGACGCCCTCCAGCGTCGTGCGCGTCACGCCGCGGCTCGCGAACACGCGGCGGGCGGCCGCCAGGATGCGGCTGCGCGTGGCTTCGGATTCCGCCTTGGTTCGACGCATCGCTCGATGGACCCTTCCGGCCGCGTTGTTTACATACAGCCATGATTGTATACAATGCGGGCTGGCTGTGCACCCTGTCACGTCCGGGACCCTCGCGCTCATGAAGTCCGTCACCCGCTCCCGATCTTTCGGCGGCGCCGCCCGCTGCTCCGGGCCTGCGCCGCGCCCCGGAACCGCCGCGTTCGCCGCGCTGCTCGCCGTACTGGCTCTGGGCGGATGCGGCAGCGAGTCCGGCGCACCCGCGGCGGGCGCGGCGCCGCCGCCGGTCGGCGTGACGGTGCTGCAGGTCGCCCCGCAGCGGGTTCCCATCGTGTTCGACGCGGTGGGGCAGACCGAGGGCTCGAAGCAGGTCGAGGTGCGCGCGCGCGTGGCGGGCATCCTCGAAAGGCAGCTCTACCGCGAGGGCGACGCGGTTCCCGCCGGCGCGCCGCTGTTCCAGATCGATCGCGCGCCGTTCGAGATCGCGCTGGCGCAGGCCCGCGCGCAGAACGAGCAGGACAAGGCGCGCTCGGCGCAGGCGCAGCGGGAGGAGGCGCGGCTGCAGCCGCTGGCGCAGGACCGCGCGATCAGCCGCAAGGAATACGACGACGCGCTGTCGGCGGCGCAGCTCGCCGCCGCCGCGCAGCAGCAGAGCGCGGCCAAGGTGCGCGAAGCCGAGCTCAACCTGTCGTACACGCGGGTCGCCGCGCCGGTGGCCGGCATCAGCGGCCGCTCCGAGCACTCCGAAGGCACGCTGATCAGCACCGACGCGGCGGGCAGCCTGCTCACGACGGTGAGCCAGGTCAATCCGATCTGGGTGCGCTTCAGCCTCTCCGAGTCGGACCTCGCGAAGATCCCCTCGGGCCGGCTCAACGGCAGCGGCCCGGTCGACGTGCAGCTCGTCCTGCCCGACGGGACGCGGTACCCGGGCAAGGGCCGGCTCAACTTCACCGCGACCGCGATCGACACGCGGCTGGGCACGCAGCAGCTGCGCGCCGAATTCGACAATCCGAAGCAGCAGCTGCTGCCCGGGCAGTTCGTCCGCGTGCGGATCACCGCCGGCGCGCGCGACGACGTGTTCCTGGTGCCGCAGACCGCGGTGATCCAGACCGAGAAGGCCTTTTTCGTGTTCGTCGTCGAAGCCGGGGACAAGGCGGCGATGCGCGCCGTGAAGATGGGCGACTGGGTCGGGTCGGACTGGATGGTGCTCTCGGGGCTCATTGCCGGCGACCGCGTCGTCGTCGACAACCTGCTGAAGCTCCGCCCCGGCGCCGTGGTGGCGCCGCATCCGCCGGCGCCCGCCGCGGCGCCGGCGAAGTAGCGCCTGCCCATGTCGAAGTTCTTCATCGAGCGGCCGATCTTCTCGGGGGTCATCGCGATCCTGTTCGTGCTGGCCGGGCTGATCGCCGGCAAGGTGCTGCCGGTCGCGCAGTATCCGGAGATCTCGCCGCCGACGGTGACCATCACCGCCAACTACCCCGGCGCCAGCGCCGAGACGCTCGCCAGGACGGTCGCCGCGCCGATCGAGGAACAGCTCTCCGGCGTCGAGAACATCGTCTACTTCAGCTCCAGCGCGGCGTCCAACGGCGCGCTGACGATCACCGCGACCTTCGAGGTCGGCGCCGACGTCAACAAGGCGGTGATCGACGTCAACAACCGCATCGCGCTGGCGCTGCCGCGGCTTCCCGACGACGTCCGCCGCAACGGCGTCGTCGCGCAGAAACGCTCGACCGACATCCTGTTCGTCGTCGCGCTGACCTCCGGCGACCCGCGCTACGACACGCTGTTCCTGTCGAACTACGCGACGATCAACGTCCTCGACGAGCTGAAGCGCGTTCCGGGCGTCGCCGACGCGACGATCTTCGGCGCGCGCGACTACTCGATGCGGATCTGGCTGCGGCCCGACAGGATGGCGCCGCTCGGCGTCACCACCGCCGACGTCGTCGGCGCGATCCGGGCGCAGAACAACCAGTACGCCGCCGGCAAGGTCGGCCAGGAGCCGGCGCCCGAAGGCCAGTCGCTGGTGTACACGGTCACCGCGCGCGGGCGGATGATCGAGCCCGAGGAGTTCGGCAACATCGTCCTGCGCTCGAGCGGCCCCCGCGGCGCGCTGCGCCTGAAGGACGTCGCCCGGATCGAGCTCGGCGCGGTCAGCTACGACGCCTTCACGACGCTCGACGGCAAGCCGATGGTCGGCATCGCCGTGTTCCTGCAGTCGGGCGCCAACGCGCTCGACGTCGCCGCCGGCGCGCGCGCGGCGATGGACCGGCTGGCGACGTCGTTCCCGCAGGGTGTCAGCTACCTGGTTCCCTTCGACACGACGCGCTTCGTGCAGGAATCGATCCGCGAGGTCGTCAAGACGCTGCTGATCGCCGCGGTGCTGGTGATCCTGGTCGTGTTCGCGTTCCTGCAGAGCTGGCGCGCGACGCTGATCCCGATGATCGCGGTGCCGGTGTCGCTGATCGGCGCGTTCGCGGGGCTCTACGTCTTCCACTTCTCGATCAACACGCTGACGCTGTTCGCGATCGTGCTGGCCACCGGCATCGTCGTCGACGACGCGATCGTCGTGCTGGAGAACGTCGAGCGGCTGATGGCCGAGCGCGGCCTTTCGCCGAAGGAGGCCGCGATCGAGTCGATGCGCGAGGTCACCGGCGCGATCATCGCCATCGAGCTGGTGCTGGTGTCGGTGTTCATTCCGGTCGGCTTCCTCGGCGGGCTCGCCGGCAAGCTCTACCAGCAGTTCGCGGTGACCGTCGCGACCGCGGTGGTGATCTCGGGAATCGTTGCGCTGACGCTGACGCCGGCGCTGTGCGCGCTGCTGCTCAAGCCGCAGCACAAGGAGTCGGTGCTGTTCCGCCCGTTCAACCGGGCGTTCGCGTGGCTGACGCGCACGTATCTCGGCGGCGTCAGGCTGTCGCTGCGGCAGGTCACCGGCTCGCTGTTCGTCTTCGCCGCCGTGATCGGCGCCTGCGCGCTGCTGTTCAGGATCGTCCCGGGCAGCTTCGTGCCGTCCGAAGACCAGGGCTTCATCTTCGGCGCGATGATCCTGCCCGACGGCGCGACGCTGTCGCGCACCGGCAGGATGGGCGCCAGGCTGCAGCAGATGGTCGCCGAGAATCCCGCGGTCGAGCACATGTTCGTCGTCACCGGCTTCGACCTGATCGGCGGCGGCAACAAGACCAACGCGGCGACGACGTTCATTCCGCTGAAGCCCTGGGACGAGCGCAAGGCGAGCGCCGAGGACGTGACGCGCGACGTGTTCAGGAAGGGGGCGAGCCTCACCGAGGGCATCGTGCTCGCGTTCAACCCGCCGCCGATCCGCGGCCTCGGCACCGCCGGCGGCTTCGAGGTCTACGTGCAGGACCGCGTCAGCGGCGACCCGAAAAAGCTCAACGCCGTGCTGCAGGACTTTCTCGGCGAACTGCGCAAGCGCCCGGAGCTCACCGGGATCAACACCTTCTTCCGGCCGACGGTGCCGCAGATCCTGGTCGAGGTCGACCGCGAGAAGGCGATCGCGCTGGGCGTTCCGGTGGGCGACATCTTCGACGCGCTGCAGGCCACGATGGGCGCGCTGTACGTCAACGACTTCAACAAGTTCGGGCGCACGTACCGCGTGCAGGTCCAGGCCGAAGGCGCGTTCCGCGCCAAGCCCGAGGATCTCGGCAACGTCTACGTCCGCTCGGCCGGTGGCGACATGCTGCCGCTGAAGAGCCTGCTCACGATCACGCAGGTCGTCGGCCCCGAGCAGATCGACCGCTACAACGCTTTCCTTTCGGCCAAGGTGCTGGGCAACGCCGCGCCGGGCTTCAGTTCGGGCCAGGCGATCGCCGCCGTCGAGGACACCGCAGCGAAGGCGCTGCCGACGGGATACACGGTGGCGTGGACCGGCCAGGCGTTCCAGGAGAAGCGCATCGGCGCGGCGTCGACGATCGCCTTCACGCTGGCGTTGATCATGGTCTTCCTGATCCTCTCGGCCAACTACGAGCGGTGGTCGCTGCCGGTCGCGGTGCTGCTCGCGGTGCCGTTCGCGCTGCTGGGCGCGCTGCTCGCGGTGCTGTTTCGCGGCATGAACAACGACGTCTATTTCCAGATCGGGCTCCTGGTGCTGATCGGGCTGGCCGCGAAGAACGCGATCCTGATCGTCGAATTCGCGGCGCAGGGGATGGCGCGGGGCCTGTCGGCGCGCGACGCGGCGCTGGAAGCGGCGCGGCTGCGCTTCCGGCCGATCGTGATGACGTCGCTGGCGTTCGTGCTCGGCGTGGTGCCGCTGGCGTTCGCCAGCGGGGCGGGCGCCGCGGCGCGCGAGTCGATGGGCACCGGCGTGTTCGGCGGGATGCTGGCGGCGACCTTCGTCGCGACCATCTTCATTCCGCTGTTCTTCGTGCTGCTCGCCGGCCGGCGCGGGCGCCGCGGCACCG
>CAIWHR010000276.1 GCA_903912485.1 uncultured beta proteobacterium
CCGCGCCGCGCTGATGGAGCGCCTGATGGACGACCACAGTCTCGCCCAGATGGTGCTGCAGGTGTTCGTCGAGGACATCCCGCAGCAGATCGAGGCGCTGCGCGGCTACATCGCCGCCGGGGATGCGCCGAGCGCCGCGCGGCAGGCGCACACGATCAAGGGCGCGGCGGCCAACATCGGGGCGGACGCCCTGCGTGCGCTCGCGCTGGAGATGGAAGCCGCCGGAAAGACCGGCGATCTCGCCCGCGTCCACGACCGGGTCGCGGACCTGGAAGCCCAGTTCGGCCGCTTGAAGGAGGCGATCGCATGCGAAGCCTGACCAACCCTCGAGCAGCGCCAAGGATGCGCCGGTGAGCACCGTCGACCTGTCCAACTGCGAGCTGGAGCCGATACGCTTCCCCGGCGCGGTGCAGCCGCACGGCGCGCTGCTGGTGCTGCGACCGGCCGCGGGGATCGTCGACGCGGCGAGCGAATCCTGCCAGGCGCTGCTCGGCCTTTCCGCCGAGAGCCTGCTGGGGCAGGCGGTGGGCAGCATCCTCGGGCCGGCGGCGGGGGCAGCGCTTCTGGCCGGCGCCCGCGACGACCTGCCGTCGCTGGTGTCGCTGTCGGTGAACGGCAGGCAGCTCGGCGCGCGGTCGCATCTGAACGCAGCCGGACAGGTGCTGGTCGACATCGAAGCCGACGACCCGGATCTTTGCGCGGGTCGGCACGGGTCGCAAGCCCGCTGCCGGCGCGTCATCGAAGCGCTGCGCCGGCAGGACGACGTCACCGCGATCACCCGCGACGCCGCCGCCGCACTGCGCGCCATGACGGGCTTCGATCGCGTGATGGTCTACCGCTTCGACGCCGCCTGGAACGGCGAGGTCGTCGCCGAATCCTGCACGGCAGGGCTCGAACCCTACCTGGGGCTCAACTTCCCCGCCAGCGACATCCCCAGACAGGCGCGCGAGCTGTTCCAGTCGTGCCGGCTGCGGCTGATCCCCGACGTTCTGTATCGCCCGTCGGACCTGATCGCCGGCGCCGATGCGCGAGCCATCGATCTGGGGCAGACTGGCCTGCGCAGCGTATCGCCGATGCACATCGAGTACCTGACCAACATGGCGGTCCGCGCCACGCTGGTGGGCGCGCTGGTGGCCGAAGGGAACCTCTGGGGGCTCGTGGTCTGTCACCACACCCACGGTCCGAAGCATCTCGGCCCGAGCGAGCGCGACGCGCTGGGATGGCTGTGCGAGGACATCGGGGCGCTGGTCGAGGCCCGGCTCATCCGGCAGCGGCGCGACGTCGAGCACAGCCTGGCGCTGCGGCGGCGGCGACTGGTCGAAGCCATACGGTCGGTGGACCTCAAGGCATTGATGCGGCGGGGCCACACGTCGGACCTGCTCGACGTGGTCGGCGCCGACGGGTTCGCGCTGATCGTCGACGATTCGATCCAGACCACCGGCAATGTGCCCGATACCGCCCGGATCCGCGAACTGCAGCGGCGGCGGCTCGAGTGCCAGACCGACCCGACGCTGTTCGCGACCAGCGCGCTGACGCGCGACCTGGGGATGGACGACGCTGCGGACGGCGTGGCCGGCGCCATACTCGTCTCGGTGCGCGAAGACCCGGCCACGACGCTGATCTGGTTCCGCAAGGAGCGCCGCCATTCGGTGCGCTGGGCCGGCGACCCGGATCACGCGCACGTGGCCGACGACAGCGGTCGCCTGTCGCCGCGCAAGTCGTTCGCCCAGTTTCTGCAGGGCATCCGCGGGCAGTCGCTGGCCTGGAGCCTCGAGGAACTCGAATCGGCGGCGGAGCTGCGCGGCCTGATCGAGATCGAGCTGCTGCGGGAGGAGCAGGCGCTGGCGCAGACCATTCTGAATTCCAGCCCCGAGAACATCGCGGTGATCGACGCCCGCGGCGTCATCGCGTCGGTCAACACCGCGTGGAGGCGATTCGCCGCAGAGAACGACGCCGCCGGACTGGCCGAAAATTCGGTGGGGCTGAACTACCGAAGCATCTGCGCCGCCGCGACCGGCGCGCCCGACGGCGCCGAGGCGCTGCCGGCGTGGTCCGGCATCGAAGCGGTGCTGAACCGGACGCTGGATCACTTCTCGCTGGACTATCCCTGCGACTCGCCGACGCAGCGCCGCTGGTTCCGGATGAACGTCTATCCGATGATCGCGCCCAACGAAGGGGCGGTGGTGACGCACGTGAACATCACCGAGCGCAAGCTCGCCGAAGTCGCGCTGGGCGAGAGCGAGCAGCGCTTCCGCCATCTCATCGACCGCAACAATGCGGTGATCCTCCAGGTCGATCCGGCGAGCGGCCGGATCCTCGACGCCAATGCGTCCGCCTGCCGCTTCTACGGCTGGTCGCACGCCCGGATGTGCGCGATGAGCGTCCAGGACATCAACGCGCTGGAACCCGAGCAGGTCGCGATCGAGCGGGAAGCCGCGGCGACGGAGCAGCGCAACTACTTCGTCTTTCCGCACCGCCTGGCCAACGGCGAGACAAGGACGGTCGAGGTGCATTCGACGCCGATCCGCGTCGGCGACCGATCGCTGCTCGTCTCGATCATTCACGACATCACCGAGCGCAGCCTGGCGGAAGCCGAGGTCGCCATGCATCGCCATCACCTGCAGCGACTGGTCGAGGATCGCACCGTCGCGCTGACCATCGCCAAGGAGGTCGCCGAGGGCGCCAACCGGGCGAAGACCGCGTTCCTGGCGAAGATGAGTCACGAACTGCGCACGCCGATGAACGCCATCATGGGCATGACCAGCCTGGCGCTGCGCGAAGCCAGCGAACCCAGGCAGATCGACCACCTCAGGAAGGTCGCGCAAGGCTCGCAGCGCCTGCTGCGCATCCTCAACGACATCCTCGACATCTCGAAGCTCGAGGCCGACCGGCTCGAACTGGACGTCACGGCGTTCCGGCTGGGCAGCGTTTTCGAGAGCCTGCTCGAGGGAATCGGCGAACCGGCGGCCAAGAAGGGCCTCGCGCTGGTCATCGACGTCGACCCCGAACTCGCGGCGCTGTCGCTGCAGGGCGACCCGCTGCGCCTGGAGCAGATCCTGCTCAACCTGGCCGGCAACGCGATCAAGTTCACCGCCGAGGGTTCCGTCGTCGTGCGCGCGCTGCTGGTCGAGGAAACCGCCGCCGACGTCCGCTTGCGCATCGAGATACGCGACACCGGGTGCGGCATTTCGGCCGCGGACCAGAAGCGCATCTTCAGCGCCTTCGAACAGGCGGACAACTCGCTTCGCCGCCCGCACGGCGGCAACGGCCTCGGGCTGACGATCAGCCGGCAGCTGGCGACGATGATGGGAGGCGCCATCGGCGTCGAAAGCGAAGCCGGGGCCGGCAGCACGTTCTCGTTGAGCCTGCGGTTGGCCAGGCTCGGCCCGTCCGCGCCCGCGTCGACCGACGCCGGAATGCCTGACCATTCGTCCGAGGATCTGCTGAGGGCACGTCACGCCGGCACGCGAATCCTGCTGGCCGAGGACGATCGGCTCGACCGCGAGGTCACGCAGGCGCTGATCGAACTGGTCGGGCTCGCGGTCGATCTGGCCGAGAGTGGCGCCGCAGCGGTGGAGAAGGCGAAAGGCACCGACTACGGCCTGATCCTGCTGGACCTGCAGATGCCGGTGATGGACGGGCCCGAAGCGACGCGGCGCATCCGCCGGATTCCCGGTCGCGAGCGGACGCCGGTCATTGCCTTGACCGGCAGCGTCTCGTCCGAGGTCCGGGCCGATTGCCTCGCGGCGGGGATGAACGACCTCGTCACGCTGCCGGTGGACCTGAATCTGCTGTGCGCGACGATGCTGGCGTGGCTGGACAAGCGAACGCCGGCGGGAGGGATCTAGCCGGTGCCAAAAAACGATCCACCGGCGGTGCCGGACGCAGCCCGCGCGTCGGCGACTCGGGGCAGCGCCGACGCCGCCGGCCGGCGACGCCACGCGGTGGAGCCCGCGTCGCTGGCGGCTCGCCTGCGGGCGGCGACGCAGGCGGCGCACCAGCGCCTCGACCACCATCCGGCGCTGGCGCCTCTGATCCGACCCGACCTCCGGCGCGACCACTACGGCCGCGTGCTCGGCGCTTTCGCGTGGGTCTACCGGACGCTGGACCCGGCCTTCGAGGACGCGCTGCGGCGCCTGTGCCCCGACACCACGTACCGGAGTTCCGACCGGTCGCGCTGGCTGGTCGAGGACCTGTCGCATTTCGAACACGGGGATCGGGCACTACCGCCGTGGCCGGCGCCGAAGATCGACACCGTCGCCGCGCTGGTCGGACGGCTCTACGCCATCGAGGGCTCCACGCTGGGCGGCCAGGTCATCGCGCGGCAGCTCCAGGCCTCGCTCGGGGTCGGTCCGTCCTCGGGCGCCCGGATCTTCCACGGTCACGGCGAGGCCACCGCCGCGCGCTGGCAGGAGTTCCAGGATTTCGCCGCATGGGCCTGCGCGGCGGACGACGCGGCGAAGGCCTGCGCCGCCGCCGACGCCATGTTCGGCGAGCTGGAGCAGCTGCTCGATCTCTGGTTCGAGCCGTCGGGCAGCTCGCTGCCGCACCCGCCGGTTCCGTCCCCGCTCGCCTTGGCGTAAGCTTCGACGGCCATGAGCTCGAAGCCCGGAAATCGCCTGCGCCGGCTCAAGATCGTCTACGGATTTGCGCTGGCGTTCATCGCCATGGTGATCTTGTCGTCGTCGTTCCTGATGCAGTACGCGATGCACAGGAACGACGGGGACTCGCGGATCATCAACCTGTCCGGACGTCAGCGCATGCTCAGCCAGCGCCTGACCAAGTGCGTGCTCGCGCTCCCCTACGCGCGGACGACCGAAGAGCGCGACCTTCGCCTCGGCGAGATCGCCGGTTCTTTCGGCGACTGGAGGAAGGCGCACACGGGGCTGCAGCACGGCGACCCGTCGCTGGGCCTGCCCGTCCGCACCAACTCCCCGGAGGTGCTCGGCCTCTTCGCGCAGGCCTCCCCCCCCTTTGATGCGATGGCGGCCGCCCTCGAGAGCCTGCTGGCCGAGGCGGCGCGCGGCGACCTCGAACCGGACGCCATCCGCCACACCGCCGAAGTCATGCTGGCCAACGAGGCGAAGTTCCTGCCGCTGATGGACCGGATCACGTTCCAGTTCGACAACGAGGCCAAGGCGCGCATCGGCTCGATGCAGCGGATGGAGATGATCATCCTCGCCGTCGGGCTGTTCGTGCTGCTGTTCGAGTTCCTGGCCGTGTTCCGGCCGTCGCTGGCGCAGCTGACGAGCGCGTTTGCCGCGCTGCGCGCCAAGTCCGAGGCGCTGAAGGAGGCGAACGAGCGCCTGCAGGCCGCGCTCGACGAGGCGCGCGAGCTCACCGAGCAGGCCAGCGTGGCCAACCGGGCCAAGAGCGAATTCCTCGCCAATCTGAGCCACGAGATCCGCACGCCGATGAACGGCGTGATCGGCATGACGGGGCTGCTGCTCGACACCGATCTGACCGACGAGCAGCGGCGCTACGCCGACACCGTGCGCGCCAGCGGCGAGTCGCTGCTCGCGCTCATCAACGACATCCTCGACTTCTCCAAGATCGAGGCCAGGAAGCTCGACCTGGAAGTGCTGGACTTCGACCTGTCGACGCTGCTGGACGACCTGGCGGCGACGATGGCGCTGCAAGCGCACGACAAGGGGCTCGAACTGACCTGGGCCGCCGACGCCGCGGTCCCGACGCTATTGCGCGGCGACCCCGGCCGCCTGCGCCAGATCCTCGCCAACCTGGTGGGCAACGCGATCAAGTTCACGCCGTCGGGCGAGGTTGCGGTCCGCGTCGCCGCGCTGGAAGACGCCGGGGACGCCGTCCTGCTGCGCTTTTCGGTGCACGACACCGGCATCGGCATCCCGCGCGAGAAGATGGACCGGCTGTTCGAGCGGTTCAGCCAGGTCGACGGGTCGACCACGCGGCAGTTCGGCGGCACGGGGCTGGGCCTCGCCATCTCGAAGCGGCTGGCCGAACTCATGGGCGGCGAGGCCGGCGCCGACAGCGAGAGCGGCAAGGGCTCCGAGTTCTGGTTCACCGCGCGCCTGGGCCGGCAGGCCGTCGGGACGACGCCGCCGGGCCCCGCGCTGCCGGCCGACCTGCACGGCCTGCGGGTGCTGGTCGTCGACGACAACGCGACCAACCGCGACATCCTGACCACCCGGCTGACGTCGTGGGGCCTGCGTCCGTCGGAGGCGCAGGACGGCCCGGCGGCGCTGCGCGCGCTGCAGCAGGCGCTGGACGCGAACGATCCGTTCGGTCTCGCCATCGTCGACATGCAGATGCCCGGCATGGACGGCGAGACGCTGGGGCGCACGGTCAAGGCCGACCCCCGTTTCGCGGCCCTCCCGATGGTGATGCTGACCTCGCTCGGCGCCCGCGGCGATGCGCGGCGCTTCGCGGCGATAGGATTCGCCGCGTACGCGACCAAGCCGCTGCGGCACACGGAGCTCAGAGCGATGCTGTCGCAGGTGCTGTCGCCGGACCGGGCGACGCGCGCGGCCCCGGGCGCGATCGCCACGCGGCATACGGCGCGCGAGATGCTCGGCCGGTTTGCCGGGCGCAGGGCGCGCATCCTGATCGCCGAAGACAACATCACCAACCAGCAGGTCGCGCTCGGCATCCTGCGCAACCTGGGCCTGCGCGCGGACGCGGTGGCCAACGGCACCGAGGCGCTGAAGGCGCTCGACGGCATCCCCTACGATCTGGTGCTGATGGACGTGCAGATGCCCGAGATGGACGGGTTCGAGGCCACGCGACGGCAGAGGGAAGCCGAGGGCAGGAGACCGCCGCGTGAGCAGCGCCGCGTTCCCATCATCGCCATGACCGCGCACGCCCTGCAGGGCGACCACGAACGCTGCCTTGCCGAAGGCATGGACGACTACCTGTCCAAGCCGGTGATGCCGCAGGCGCTCGCCGCCGTGCTCGAAAAATGGCTGCCGCCCGCGAGCGCGCCGGAACCGGACCCGCAGCCGCCTTCCGGCCCCGTCCGGTGAACAAGCCGATCCTGTCCCGGCGCAAGTCGTTCGGCCACTATTTCCGGGACGGCCTGCGCGAGGAGGCCTACGCCTGGTACTCGCTGGTCCGGGAAAATCTTGCCTGGTTCCTGCTGCTCCTTTGCGGGATCGCGCTGCTGCTGGCGGTCGCCCGTCCGCTGCCGCCGTCCAAGGTCTACCTGGCAGCGGGCCAGCCGGGCAGTTCCTACTGGCTGCTCGCCGAGAAGCTGGCGGTCTACTTCGCGCAGCGCGGCGTCGAACTCAAGATCGTTCCCACCTCGGGGTCGAACACGAGCCTGCAGGAACTGGTCGACGCGAACTCGGAAGTGACCACCGCGCTGCTGCTCGGCGGCAGCGCGAGGAAAGGCGACTTTCCCGAGCTGGTCTCGCTGGGCAGCATCCAGTATTCGCCGCTGTGGCTGTTCTACCGCGGGCCCGAATTCAAGGGCGACGACGCCATTGGGCATTTTTCCGAGAAGCGCATCGCCATCGGCCTTCCCGGCAGCGGCACCCGGAGCATCCTCGCCAAGGTGCTCGCGCTGCGCGGCGTCGCGTTGCAGCAGGGCGAGAATTTTCTCGAACTGCCGCACTTCGAAGCCGCGGACCGCCTGATCGACGGCAGCATCGACGCCATGTGCGTCGTCGACAGCATGGACTCGCCGGTCATACAGAAGCTGCTCGCGGCCCCCGGCGTGCGCATCTACGACTTCAGCCTGGTGCCGGCGTACGTCAAGCAATTGCCGTTTCTCGACGTCGTGACGATTCCCCGCGGCTCGCTGAACCTGAAGACCGTCTACCCGGAGCAGGACATCCACATGGTCGCGTCGACGATGACGCTGCTGGTGGAGAAGGACACGCATCCGGCGATCCAGCTGATGTTTCTGCTGGCGGCCGACGAGGTCAGCAACGATCGCGCGCAGTTCTTCGCCAAGCCGGAGTTCTTCCCCGCCTACGTGGATCACGCGATCCCGCTGAGTCCGGTGGCCAGGCGCTTCTACGAGCACGGCCCGCCCACGCTGCTGCCGTGGCTGCCGGCCTGGCTGGCCAGTTTCGTCGACCGCATGTGGCTTTCCATCCTTGCCTCCGTTGCGATCGGGTATCCGCTGCTGCGCACCGCGCCGAGCTATCGCCGCTTCCGTTCCAGCCTGCTGATCGGCAGCGCCTACGAGGAACTGAAAAAGCTGGACGAAGAGCTTTCCCGCGTCGGCGATGCAGCAGGCGTCGACGACGTGTCGAGCCGGCTGGACCAGCTCGAGAGCGAAATCTCGGACACGTGGATCGCATCGGACAACATGAACAGCTTCTACTCGCTGAAGAGCGCGCTCAACCTGGTTCGCGCCAAGGCCGCTGACCGCAGGCTCGGCCTCGACGGGGCGCCGGCGCGCGGCTGAGCGCGCTGCCGCACGCTGCGCCAGGCGGCAGCGCCGACCGGCGCCGCCGATGGTAAGCTTGGCGCGCGCAGAAAACCATCGCCCGGCCGCGCTCCCCCGCGCGGCGCGCGCCGCATGCGCCGCGCCGGAGACCGACCCCATGCCGAAGTTCGCCGCCAACCTGTCGATGATGTTCACCGAGGTCCCGTTCCTGGACCGTTTTGCCGCGGCGGCCGACGCCGGCTTCGCGGCGGTCGAATTCCTCTTTCCCTACGAGCACGCAGCCAACGACATCGCGCAGGCGCTGCGCGCGCGGGGCCTGGTCAACGTCCTGTTCAACCTGCCGCCCGGCGACTGGGCGGCGGGCGACCGCGGGATGGCCGCGATCCCCGGGCGCGAAGCCGAGTTTCGCGACAGCGTCGCGCTGGCGCTGTCCTACGCCGCGGCGCTGTCGACGCCGCGCCTGCACGCGATGGCCGGGGTGCCGCCGGCCGGCGCCGACCGCGCGGCCTGCCGCGACACCTACGCCGCCAACCTCGCGTTTGCCGCCGCGGCGGCGGCGCGCGAGGGCGTCGACCTGCTGATCGAGCCGCTCAACCCGCGCGACGTCCCCGGCTATTTCCTGAGCACGCAGGCCGACGCGCACGCCATCCGCGAAGCGGTCGGCGCGGCGAACCTCAAGGTGCAGATGGACCTCTACCACTGCCAGATCGTCGAGGGCGACATCGCGATGCGGCTGCGCCGCCACCTGCCGCACGTCGGCCACATCCAGATCGCCGGCGTGCCCGAACGGCACGAACCCGACACCGGCGAACTCGACTACGCCTACGTGTTCCGGCTGCTCGACGAACTGGGCTACGCGGGCTGGGTCGGCTGCGAGTACCGGCCGGCGCACGGCACCGTCGCCGGCCTGGGGTGGATGCAGCGGCTCGCGACCCGGTAATTCGTTGCCCGGCGTACAATTTCGCCACCCCGCCGGCGCTGCCGGCCGTGCCCCCTGGAGGACGTACCGATGCTATCCCGCGTTGCCGCCGTCGCGCTTGCGCTATCGTGGTCCGTTGCCGTGGCCCAACCCGTCCCCGCCGGCTATCCCGCCGACTACGCGCAGGTCATCGCCGCGGCCAACAAGGAAGGCAAGGTCGTCATCTACAGCGCGCTCGACACCAAGGCCGCGCAGCCGCTGATCAAGGACTTCAGCGCGCTCTATCCCGGCGTCAAGGTCGAATACGCCGACCTCAACTCGACCGAACTGTACAACCGCTTCATCGCCGAGGTCGCGTCGGGACAGGGGTCGGCCGACGTGATGTGGAGCTCGGCGATGGACCTTCAGGTCAAGCTCGTCGACGACGGGCAGGCGCTGGCGTACGCGTCGCCCGAAGTGCCCAAGCTGCCCGCCTGGGCGGTCTACAAGAACCAGGCCTACGGCACCACGTTCGAGCCCGCGGTGTTCATCTACAACAAGCGGCTGGTGGCGGCCGACGAGGTGCCGCAGGACCACGCCGCGTTCGCCCGGCTGATCACGACCAGGGCCGACAAGTTCAAGGGCAAGGTCACCACCTACGACATCGAGAAAAGCGGCGTCGGCTTCATGTTCGTCGTCCAGGACAGCAAGTATTTCCCCGGCATGAAGGACCTGGAGAAGGGCTTCGGCGTGGCGAGCTACCGCGTCTACGCCAGCACCGGCAACATGCTGGAAAAGGTGTCGTCGGGCGAGCACCTGCTGGGCTACAACGTGCTGGGTTCGTACGCGCTGGTGCGCGCAAAAAAAGACCCCGCGCTGGGCGTCGTGCTGCCCAGGGACTACACGCTGGTGCTGTCGCGGGTGATGTTCATCGGCAAGCAGGCGAAGAACCCGAACGCCGCCAAGCTCTGGGTCGACTACATCCTGTCGGTGCGCGGCCAGAAGCTGATCGGCTCCGACGTCGAGCTGTTCTCGATCCGCAACGACGTCGACGCCGAATACACCGCCGCGACGCTGACGAAGCAACTGGGACCCAACATCAAGCCGATCCCCGTCAGCGCCGAGATCGTGACCTACCTCGACCAGAAGAAGCGGCTCGATTTCCTCGCCGACTGGAAGGCGACGCTCGCCGCCGGCGCGGCCGGGAAGTGATCCGGCCCTGATCGCGGCGGCAAAGCGCGGTGCGCGCGTCGGCGCTGGCCGGGCTCCCCCGCGGCCTGACCATACTCGTCACGGCGGCGGCGGTGCTGTCGCCGCTGTCCCTGATCTTCTACCAGAGCTTCCTGACCGCGCCGTTTTTCGACGCGCGCAAGACGGTCGGCGTCGGCGCGTACGAGTTCATCTTCGCCGACCCCGATTTCTGGCAGGCGTCGACGAACTCGGTGTCCATCGCCGCGGCGATGGTGGTCATCGCCGTGCCGCTGGGCGCCCTGCTCGCGTTCGTCATGGAGCGGACCGACCTGCCGGGCAAGCGCTGGATCGAGCCGCTGCTGCTGGTCCCGAGCTTCGTGTCGCCGATGGTGCTGGCGTTCGGCTACGTCGTCGCCGCCGGCCCGGTCGGCTTCTACACGGTGTGGGCGACCGAACTTTTCGGCAGCGCGCCCTGGGGCATCTATTCGCTGGTGGCTATCGGCGCCATCGCCGGGCTCACCCACGTGCCCAACGTCTACGTCTACGCGTCGGCGGCGCTGAAGAGCCTCGGCTCGGACGTCGAGGAGGCGGCGCGCGTCGCCGGCGCGTCGCCGTTCAGGGTCGCGCTGACGGTGAGCCTGCCGCTGATCCAGCCGGCGCTGCTGTTCTCCGCGGTGCTGGTGTTCTTCCTGGGCTTCGAGCTCTTCGGCCTGCCGCTGGTGCTGGGCGACCCCGAAGGCCACCTCGTGCTGTCGACCTACCTCTACAAGCTCACCAACAAGCTGGGCGTCCCCTCGTACCACCTGATGGCGGCGGTCGCGATCTGCATCGTCGCGGTCACCTTTCCGCTGGTGCTGCTGCAGCGCTGGCTGCTGCAGAATTCGCGCAAGTACGCGACGATCAAGGGCAAGGCGGGACGCATGCGCGAGCTGCCGCTCGGCAGGTGGAAGTGGGTGGCGGCCGCGCTGATCGGGCTGTGGCTGTTCGTCGGCGTCGTCGTGCCGCTGTCGGGGATCGCGCTGCGCGCCTTCGTGTCGAACTGGGGCTACGGCGCGAACCTCGCCGAAGTGCTGACGCTCGAGCACTTCGTGTCGGTGTGGGACGAGCCGATGCTGATGCGCGCCATCCGGAACACCATCCTCATCGGCACCGTCGGCGGCGCGATCGCGGTCGCCTGCTACACGGCGATCGGCTTCGCCACGCACCGCCGCAACGACGGCTGGTCGCGCTTCGTCGACTACCTGGTGCTGGTGCCGCGCGCGGTGCCGGGGCTGCTCGCCGGGCTCGCGTTCCTGTGGGTGTTCCTGTTCTTCCCGCCGCTGACGCCGCTGCGCACGACGATCTTCAGCATGTGGCTCGCGTACACCGTCGTCTGGCTCGCGTACGGGATGCGGCTCATCTCGTCGTCGCTGCTGCAGGTCTCGACCGAACTCGAGGAGGCGGCGCGCAGCGTGGGCGCCAGCCGCGGGCAGGTCTCGCGCCAGATCACGCTGCCGCTGATCCGTCCCGGGCTGATGGCGTCGTGGCTGCTGGTGTTCATGATCTTCGAGCGCGAGTACTCGACCGGCGTCTACCTGCTGGCGCCCGGAACCGAGGTGATCGGCGCGCAGCTGGTATCGCTGTGGCAGGGCGGCGCCATCGACGTCGTCGCCGCGCTGTCGCTGATCAACGTCGTGCTGGTCGGCGCCGGGCTCGCCGTCGCGCTGCGCTTCGGCGTGCGGCTGCGCGACTGATGGACGGCCCCCAGGCCCACCGGGTTCGCCGCCCCTACGATCCACGGAGCGCAGCATGGCAGAACTGACCGTCGACGACCTGCACCTCGCCTACGGCGACAACCCTATCCTCAAGGGCGTGTCGATGACGCTCGACCGCGGCGAGGTGGTGTCGCTGCTGGGGCCCTCGGGCAGCGGCAAGACGACGCTGCTGCGCGCCGTCGCCGGTCTGGAGCAGCCGCACCGCGGCACGATCAGGATCGGCGACAAGCCGGTCTTCGACGGCGCGGCGCGCACCGACATTCCGGCCGAGGGCCGCAACCTCGGCCTCGTGTTCCAGTCGTACGCGCTGTGGCCGCACAAGACGGTGTTCGAGAACATCGCCTACGGCCTCAAGCTGCGCCGCATCGGCGGCGCCGAGGTCGGCGAGCGCGTGCGCCACGTGCTGGAACAGCTGTCGCTCGCGCCGCTCGCCGAACGCTATCCGCACCAGCTGTCGGGCGGGCAGCAGCAGCGCGTCGCGCTGGGGCGCGCGCTGGTCTACAACCCGCCCGTGATCCTGCTCGACGAGCCGCTGTCCAACCTCGACGCCAAGCTGCGCGAGGAGGCGCGCGCGTGGCTGCGCGAACTGATCGTGCGCATGCAGCTCTCGGCGCTGTGCGTGACGCACGACCAGAGCGAGGCGCTGGCGATGTCGGACCGCATCCTGCTGCTCAACAACGGCCGCATCGAACAGCAGGGCACGCCCGAGGAGATGTACGGCAACCCGCTGACGCTGTTCACCGCCGACTTCATGGGCAGCAACAACCGATTGGCAGGCCGCGTCGCCGAGATCCGCGACGGCGCGGCGCGGCTCGACGGCGAAGGCTTCGCGCTGTGGGGCCTCGCCCGGCCGAGCGCGCGCATCGGCGCCGACGGCACGGCGATGATCCGGCTCGAGCGCATTCGGCTGGCCGACGGCCCCGGCGACAATCGCGTCGAGGCCAGCCTCACGACGTCGATGTATCTCGGCGACAAGTGGGAGCACCTGTTCGCGCTGGGCCCCGCGCGACTGCGCGCCTACGGCGACCGGCCGCTCGCTGCCGGCGCGCACTGGCTGCACCTGCCGCGCGAGAGCCTTTGGGTGTTCTGACGCCGCCCTCCGCGCAGCACGACCCCGTCACTTTCATCGATCGAGCCCGCCCATGACCCCCTGCCCCGCCACCGCCGACCTGTTCGACGCCCACCCCGGCACGCCGTCCTGCGAGACGCCGTTTCGCAGCTTCGGCCAGCGCCGGCGCTTCGCCGGGCGCATCCGGACGGTGAAGTCGTACCAGGACAACGTGCTGCTCAAGGAGTTGCTCGGTCGACGCTCCGACGGCGAGGTGCTGGTGATCGACGGCGGCGGCTCGCTGCAGTGCGCGCTGATCGGCGACGTGATCGCGGCTCTGGGCATGAACAGCGGCTGGGCCGGCGCGATCGTCTACGGCGCCATCCGCGATTCGGTCGCCATCGACGGACTCGATTTCGGCATCAAGGCGCTGTCGACCAACCCGCGCAAGAGCAGCAAGAACGGCGACGGCCTGATCGACGTGCCGGTCGGCTTCGGCGGCGTGACCTTCGTGCCGGGGCAGTGGCTCTACAGCGACGAGGACGGGATCCTGGTTTCGCCGGCGCCGCTGGCGTAGTCGCGGGCGCCTGCCCCGGGTTGCGCCGGGTCGGGCCGGAGGCTCGCAGGGCGAGCATGGCGGCGGCGCAACCCGGGCTACGCGGCGCATCAACCCGGGACCCGCGTTCACCGCAACGTACCGGGACCCGCATTCACCGCACGTAGCCCGGGCTAATCCGCCCCCCCATCGTGGCGCGAGCCTCCGCCCCATCCCGGATCAACCCGGGACCCGCGTTCACCGCAACGTACCGGGACCCGCATTCACCGCACGTAGCCCGGGCTGATCCGCCACCATCCTGGCGCGAGCCTCCGCCCCATCCCGGATCAACCCGGGACCCGCGTTCACAACATCGGCAGCTTGAGCCCCTTGGCCTTCGCCACTTCGATCGCCCTGGCGTAGCCGGCGTCGGCGTGGCGCATCACACCGGTCGCCGGGTCGTTCCACAACACGCGCGCGATGCGCTTCGCCGCGGCGTCGGTGCCGTCGCAGACGATGACCACGCCCGCGTGCTGCGAGTACCCCATGCCGACGCCCCCGCCGTGGTGCAGCGACACCCAGGTGGCGCCCCCCGAGGTGCCCAGCAGCGCGTTGAGCAGCGGCCAGTCGGACACCGCGTCGGAGCCGTCGGCCATCGCCTCGGTCTCGCGGTTGGGGGACGCGACGCTGCCGGTGTCGAGGTGGTCGCGGCCGATGACGATCGGCGCTTTCAGCTCGCCGCTCTTCACCATGGCGTTGAACGCGAGCCCGGCGCGATGGCGCTCGCCCAGACCCAGCCAGCAGATCCGCGCCGGCAGCCCCTGGAACGCGATGCGCTCGGCCGCCATGTCGAGCCAGCGGTGCAGGTGCGCGTTGTCCGGAAAGAGCGCCTTCACCTTGCGGTCGGTCGCGGCGATGTCGTCGGGATCGCCCGACAGCGCCACCCAGCGGAACGGGCCCTTGCCTTCGCAGAACAGCGGCCGGATGTACGCGGGGACGAAGCCGGGAAACGCGAACGCGTCGGCCACCCCTTCGTCGAAAGCGACCTGGCGGATATTGTTGCCGTAGTCGAACGTCGGCACGCCCTGCGCGTGGAAGGCGAGCATCGCCGCGACCTGCGCCCTGATCGACTGTTTCGCCGCCGCCACCAGCCCGGCGTGCTGCGCGGGATCGGCCTGCGCCGCCTGCCAGCGCCCGACCGTCCACCCCGCGGGCAGGTAGCCGTGGACGAGGTCGTGCGCGGACGTCTGGTCGGTGACCATGTCGGGGCGCACGCCGCGGCGTACGAGTTCGGGCAGAATCTCGGCGGCGTTGCCGACAAGCCCGATCGACACCGGCCTGCGCGCCGCGGTGGCGTCGCGCAGCATCGCCAGCGCTTCGTCGAGCGTGGACGCCTGGCGGTCGAGATAGCGGGTCGCGAGCCGCATGTCGATCCGCGACGCCTGGCATTCGATCGCCAGCATCGACGCGCCCGCCATCGTCGCCGCCAGCGGCTGTGCGCCGCCCATCCCGCCCAGTCCCGCGGTCAGGATCCACTTGTCGGCCAGATCGCCGCGATAGTGCTGGCGCCCGGCCTCGGCGAAGGTCTCGTAGGTGCCCTGCACGATTCCCTGGCTGCCGATGTAGATCCACGACCCGGCGGTCATCTGCCCGTACATCATCAGGCCCTTGCGGTCGAGCTCGTTGAAGTGCTCCCACGTCGCCCACTTGGGCACCAGGTTGGAGTTGGCGATCAGCACCCGCGGCGCATCGACATGCGTCCTGAACACGCCGACGGGCTTGCCCGACTGGACCAGCAGCGACTCGTCGTCGTCGAGTGCCGTCAGCGCCGCGACGATGGCGTCGAAGCACGCCCAGTTGCGCGCGGCGCGCCCGATGCCGCCGTAGACGACCAGGTCGTGCGGCCGCTCCGCGACCTCGGGGTCGAGGTTGTTCATCAGCATCCGCAGCGGCGCTTCGGTGAGCCAGCTCTTCGCCGTCAGCCGGGTGCCGCGGGGCGCGCGCACCACGCGGTCGGAGAACCGGGCGTCGGGCAGGCGTTGGGGATCGTCAGGGGGCATGCGCGGCTCCTTGAACTCGTGCTGCGGATGGGTGGCGCGGCCAGGCGACGGCGTCGCCGGCACGCGCCGGTCAGACCAGCGCCGCCCCGTGCCCGACGAAGGGCAGGAAAGCGCCGCGCTCGACCAGTTCGCGCGCGGCGGCGAGATCCGGCGCGAAGGCGCGGTCGCGCTCCCAGAACGCGACCCGCTCGCGGATCAGCGCCATCGCCTCGCCGAGTCGCGGCGACGTCGCCAGCGGCCGGCGCAGGTCGACCGCCTGCGCCGCGGCCAGCAGTTCGATCGCGACGACGCCCGCGGTGTTGGCCGCCATCGGCCCGAGGCGGCGCGCGGCAAAGGTCGCCATGCTCACGTGGTCCTCCTGGTTCGCCGACGTCGGCAGCGAATCGACGCTGGCCGGATGCGCCAGCGACTTGTTCTCCGACGCCAGCGCGGCGGCGGTGACCTGCGCGATCATGAACCCGGAATTGACGCCGCCGTCGGTGACCAGGAACGACGGCAGGCCGGACAGGTTAGCGTCCATCATCAGCGCGGTGCGGCGCTCGGACAGCGCCCCGGTTTCGGCGATCGCCAGCGCAAGGTTGTCGGCGGCGAACGCCACCGGCTCGGCGTGGAAGTTGCCGCCGGAGAGGATGTCGCCGTTGCCTCCGTCCGCGGCGGCGAACACCAGCGGATTGTCGGACACCGCGTTGGCCTCCTGCAGCAGCACGCCGGCCGCGTGCCGCATCTGGTCGAGGCAGGCGCCCATCACCTGCGGCTGGCAGCGCAGGCTGTAGGGGTCCTGCACGCGGTGGCAGTGGGCGTGCGACGCGCGCAGCGGGCTGCCGGCCAGCAGCGCGCGGTAGATCGCCGCCGCGTCGGACTGGCCGCGATGGCCGCGCACCGCGTGGATGCGCGCGTCGAACGGCGTGTCGCTGCCGAGGCAGGCGTCCACCGCCAGCGCGCCGGCGACGAAAGCACCCGCCATCGCGCGCTCGGCGGCGAACAGCCCCGCCAGCGCCAGCGCGGTCGAGACCTGCGTGCCGTTGAGCAGCGCCAGGCCTTCCTTCGGGCGCAGCACCAGCGGCTCCAGTCCCTCGGCCGCCAGCGCGTCGCGGGCGGGAACGATGCGGCCGGCGACAATCGCCTCGCCTTCGCCGATCAGCACCGCCGCGAGGTGCGCCAGCGGCGCGAGATCGCCCGACGCGCCGACCGAGCCCTGCCCCGGAATGCACGGCACGACGCCGGCGTTCGCCAGCGCGAGCAGCGCTTCGATCACGCTCCACCGCACGCCGGAATGGCCGCGCGCGAGCGACGCGGCCTTGAGCGCGACGACGAGGCGCACGACGGGGCCGTCGAGCAGCGCGCCGGTGCCGGCCGAATGCGACAGCACCAGCGCGCGCTGCAGTTCGGCCAGCCGCGCGTCGTCGATGCGCGTGCGCGCCAGCAGGCCGAACCCGGTGTTGACGCCGTAGACGGTCTCGCCCGAGGCGATCACCCGGTCGACGCAGGCGGCGGCGGCGTCGACGCCGGGTCTCGCCCCGGGGTCGAGCGCCAGTTCGGCGGGTCGCGACCAAAGGGCGCGCAGGTCGGCCAGCGCGAGCGCGCCCGGCGACAACACGAACGGCGGGTTCATCGGCATGGTCTCCTCCTCCCGGAAGCTGGGCCGGGGCCATGCCGGGCATTGTGCCGCAGAACGCACGCGGCCGACCATCCCCGCCCGGCGCCGCGTCCCGCTCCGGCCGCGGTTCGCGGCGGCCGGAGCGGGACGACCGGTTAAGGCCCCGCCGACGGGCCGTAGAGCTCCGCCGTGTTCACCGACACGTTGGCGCCGCTCGTCGCGCCGCCCTTGCCGCCGACGACCAGCACGCTGCCGTCGGCCAGCAGCGTCGCCGTGTGGTTGGTCCGGAACGCATTCATCGCCGAGGTCACGGGCTGGAACGTCGACAGCGCCGGGTCGTAGAGTTCGCCGCTGTTGAGGCGGCCCGTCGGGTTCCTGCCGCCTGCCGCGAGCACTTTGCCGTTGGCGAGAACGGTCAGCGGATATCCCTCGCGCGCCGACCGCATCGGGCCCGTCGCCGTCCAGGCGTTGGTCGCCGGGTCGTAGACGTCGGCCGTGGCGGCGGTTCCCGTGCCGTTGCCGCCGCCGCCGACCAGCACCCTGCCGCTTGCCAGCAGCACCGCCGCGTGCGATTCGCGCGGCGATTTCATCGGCGGCGCGGCGGTGAAGCTGTTCGTCGCCGGGTCGTAGATCTCCGCGGAACCGAGCGCCGTGTAGTTCAGGTCGTCGTCGTCGCTCGACGCCCCGCCGGACGCGCGACCGCCGGCGATGAGCAGCTTGCCGTTCGGCAGCAGCGTCGCCGTGTGGCGCTCGCGCGCAGCCGTCATCGCGGGGCCGGCGGTGAAGCTGCCGGTCGTCAGGTTGTAGAGGACCGTCGTCCTGAGCGTGCTGCCCGAGTTGCCGGCGCCGCCGGTGAACAGCACCAGGTTGCGGCTCGCGAGCAGCGTCGCCGTGTGGTAGGAGCGCACCGACGAGAATCCGGCCACCGTCGTCCAGCTGTTGGTCGCCGGATCGAACAGTTCCGCGCTCGAATTTCCGCCGCCGGCGGACAGGACCTTGCCGTTGGGCAGCAGCGTGGACGTGTGCCCGGCCGACTTGCTCGGCAGCGTGCCGAGGGTGCTGAACCTGCCTGCCCCGTTCTGGCACAGCGACGGCGACGGAGCGACCATCGAAGCCGGACAGTAGACCTCGGAGGTGGCGGTCGCGGCGCCCGCGGCGTCGAAGCCGCCCGCGACCAGGACGCGCCCGTCGTTGAGCAGCGTGGCGCTGTGGTCCGAACGCGGCTGCGCCATCGAGCCCGTCGGCGTGAACACGGCGTCGATGGTCACCGTGACCGGCGCGCTGATCGATGCCGCATCGTTGGCGTCCCCGCCGTACGACGCAGTGAGGCTGTGGACACCGACCGCGAGCGCATTGGCGGCGAACGTCGCGCTGCCGGCGTTCAGGACCGCCGTAGCGAGCGTGTTCGATCCGTCGCGGAACAGCACCGTCCCGGTCGCGGCAGCGGGCGCGACCGTGGCCGTCAGGCTGACGGACGCGCCATAAGCGGCCGCGGTCCGGCTGGAGGCCAGCGTCGTCGTCGTCGCCACCTTGGCGACCGTGACGCTGACCGGCAGGCTGGTCGAGCCGGCATCGTTGGCATCGCCGGAGTAGACGGCGGTCAGGCTGTGCGTCCCCGCCGCGAGAGCGTTCGTCAGGTACGACGCCGCGCCGCTGCCGTCGAGCGCCACCGCGGCGCCGAGCGTCGTCGTCCCGTCCCTGAACGTGACCGACCCCGTGGGCGTTCCCGCGGGCGGCGCGGTGACCGTCGCCTTCAGCGTCACCATCTGGCCGAAGGTGAGCGAGGACAGCGAGGGCAGCAGCGTCGTCACCGCCGTGGCCGGCGCCA
>CAIWHR010000277.1 GCA_903912485.1 uncultured beta proteobacterium
AATAGAAACTCGAGCCGCTGCGCGCCGCCTTCTGCTGGCAGTACTCGTCGGGGGTCATGCGGGCAGCGCGGCGGCGCGGTGGCGGCGCGGCGGAAACAGCGCGTGCGCGGCGACGACCGCCCAGTCGCGCCTGCGCAGCTGCGGCCGGTGCCGGAAGACGTCGCCGTGGACGGCGTCGATGGCGTCGAGAATCCGGTGGCCGCCCGCGAGCACGCCGCGAAGCTCCAGGCCGAGCCGCCACGGCAACGCGCGCGGCAGCGGCGACCCCGACACCAGAAGCGCGCGCGCGCGCGCCGTCTCGAACGCCAGCAGCGCGCGCCAGCCGCCGTCGCAGCGCGCTTGGGCGATGTCGCGCTCGGCGACTCCGAAGCGGGCGAGGTCCTCCTGCGGCAGGTAGACGCGGTTCTTGCACCAGTCGACGGCGATGTCCTGCCAGAAGTTCACGAGTTGCAGGCCTGTGCAGATCGCGTCGGAACGCGCGAGGTTCGCGGGCGACACCGCGCCGTAGAGGTGCAGCAGCAGCCGGCCGACCGGATTGGCCGACCGCCGGCAGTAGTCGAGGACGTCCGCGTACGCAGGATACCGCGTCGTGCCGACGTCCTGGCGGAATGCCGACAGCAGGTCGCGGAACAGTTCGGGCGGCAGCGCGTGCCGCTCGATGGCGGCGGCGAGGCCCGGGAACGGATCGTCCGCCGCCGACCTGCCGGCGGCGGCCCGGTCGAGCGCGCGTCCGATGCGGTCGAGCGCTTTGATCCTCTGCGCCGCCGATGCGTCGCCCTCGTCGGCCACGTCGTCGGCGGTGCGCGCAAAGCGGTAGATCGCCAGGACCGGCCCGCGCAGGCGCCGCGGGAGCAGGAACGAGGCGACGGGGAAATTTTCGTAATGGGCGGCCGACACGGGCAACGGCGGATAAGATGCCGAAAGGATACATTTGCCTTCGGGCAGCGGCACCGCGGCCGGGCCGTCCTCTGGCGGGCACCGCCCGTTTTCGGCTATACTGGTCCGTTCGGCGAAAGCGGCTGCGAAAGTGGCGGAATTGGTAGACGCACTGGATTTAGGTTCCAGCGGGGCAGCCCTTGGGGGTTCGAGTCCCCCCTTTCGCACCATGAATGCAATCTAGCAAGGATTCGACGCACATGCAAACGAGTCTGGAAACGCTCGGCACGCTCGAACGGCGCCTCAACGTCGCCGTTCCCCTCACCGCGATCGAGAGCGAGGTCGCCAAGCGGCTCGCGCGGCTCGCGAAGACCGTCAAGGTCCCCGGTTTCCGGCCGGGCAAGGTGCCGATGAGGATGGTCGCGCAGCAGTACGGGCAGCAGGTGCGCTCCGACGTCGTCTCGGACACGGTCCAGGCCACGTTCAACGACGCCGTCCGCGACCAGAACCTGCGCATCGCCGGGTACCCGCGGATCGAACCCGCATCGGCGTCGCCGGGCGCCGGCGGGCTGCTCGAGTTCTCGGCCGTGTTCGAGGTCTATCCCGAGATCCGCCTCGGCGACCTGTCGACGGTGACGATCCTGCGGCCGCTGGCCGAAGTCGGGCCCGCCGACGTCGAGAGCACGATCGAGGTGCTGCGCAAGCAGCGCGCGACGTACGCGCCGGCGGCGCACCCGGCGGCGCACGGCGACCGCGTCATCGTCGATTTCAGCGGCCGCATCGACGGCGTCGAATTCCAGGGCGGGCAGGCGAAGGACTTCGCCATCGACCTCGGCGAGGGCCGGATGCTGCCCGAGTTCGAGGCCGCCGTCACCGGGATGCAGGCCGGCGAATCCAGGCTGTTCCGGCTCACGTTCCCGGCCGATTACCACGGCAAGGACGTCGCGGGCAAGGACGCCGAATTCACGCTGCAGCTGCATTCGGTGTCGACGCCGCTGCTGCCCGAGGTCGACGCCGAGTTCGCGCGCGCCTTCGGCGTCGCCAGCGGCGATGTCGGCGAACTGAAGTCGGAGATCGAGGCGAACCTCCGGCTGGAGCTGAAGCGCAAGGTCGAGTCCAAGGTCAAGGAGCAGGCTCTGTCCGCGCTGCGGAAGATGGCCGAGTTCGCGATTCCCCGCTCGCTGGTCGAGGGCGAGGCGCAGGCGATGGCGCAGCGGATGGCGGCCGAGCTGCACGAGCAGGGGATGAAGCCCGAGGACGTGAAGCTCGGACCCGAGATGTTCCTGGCCCGCGCCGAGGACCGCGTCGCGCTGGGCCTCGCGCTCGGCGAAGTCGTTCGGCTGCACGGGCTGGAGGCGAAACCCGAGCAGGTGAAGGCGCTGGTGCAGGAGGCCGCGCAGACCTACGAGCAGCCGGACGCCGTCGTCCGCTGGCACTACGAAAAGGCGGAGCGCCTGAACGAATTCGAGGCGCTCGCGGTCGAACGCAACGTGGTCGACTGGGTGCTCGGGCAGGCCAGGGTCGACGACGTTCCCGCGAGCTTCGCCGATTTGATGGGCCCGGCCCGCGGCTGAGATCGCGGAGACGCGGCGCGCCACCTTCCATCCTGCAACCTGGCACAAGAAAACCCATGAACGCATCGTTCGCAAGTTCCGACCGCCCGCTGCCCGATCCGCAGGCGCTGGGCCTCGTTCCGATGGTGATCGAGCAGAGCGGACGCGGCGAGCGCGCGTACGACATCTACTCGCGGCTGCTGAAGGAGCGCGTCGTCTTCCTGGTGGGCCCGGTCAACGACACGACCGCGAACCTGATCGTCGCGCAGATGCTTTTCCTCGAGTCCGAGAACCCGGACAAGGACATCCACTTCTACATCAACTCGCCGGGCGGTTCGGTCTCGGCGGGGATGGCGATCTTCGACACCATGCAGTTCATCAAGCCCGACGTTTCCACGCTCTGCGTCGGCATGGCCGCCTCGATGGGCGCGTTCCTGCTCGCCGCCGGCGCCAAGGGCAAGCGCTTTGCGCTGCCGAACTCGACGATCCTCATTCACCAGCCTTCGGGCGGGTTTTCGGGGCAGGTGTCCGACATCGAGCGCCACGCGCAGTACGTGATCGACCTCAAGCGCCGGTTCATTTCGCTGATGGCCAAGTTCACCGGCCGCAGCGAGGAACAGGTCGAGCTGGACCACGACCGCGACAATTTCCTGTGGGCCGAGGCGGCGCGCGAGTACGGCATCGTCGACAAGGTCTTGCAGAAACGGGGCGAGAGCGCGTAGAGTTTCCCCCACCGGATACCCCCAACGAGTCGTTGCATGGCCGACAAATCTTCCGGCGACAAACTGTTGTACTGCTCCTTTTGCGGCAAGAGCCAGCACGAGGTGCGGAAGCTCATCGCCGGTCCGTCGGTGTTCATCTGCGACGAGTGCATCGAGCTGTGCAACGACATCATCCGCGAGGAAGGCGCCACCGCGGAGTCGACGCGCGCCGACAAGAGCAAGCTGCCCACGCCGCACGAGATCCGGCACATCCTCGACCAGTACGTGATCGGCCAGGATCTCGCCAAGAGGATTCTCGCGGTCGCGGTCTACAACCACTACAAGCGGCTGAAGTTCATTGCGGCCAATGCCAAGGAAGAGGTCGAGCTCACCCAGAGCAACATCCTGCTGATCGGGCCCACCGGCTCGGGCAAGACGCTGCTCGCGCAGACGCTCGCGCGGCTGCTCGACGTGCCCTTCGTCATCGCCGACGCGACGACGCTGACCGAGGCGGGCTACGTCGGCGAGGACGTCGAGAACATCATCCAGAAGCTGCTGCAGAAGTGCGACTACGACATCGAGAAGGCGCAGCGCGGCATCGTCTACATCGACGAGATCGACAAGATCTCGCGCAAGTCCGACAACCCGTCGATCACCCGCGACGT
>CAIWHR010000278.1 GCA_903912485.1 uncultured beta proteobacterium
CGCAGGCGATCAGGAGCGGCAGCTTCCAGCGGACCGCGATCGCGGCGGCGGTCGCGACCACCCGCGGCGCCGCGGGCGACGCGTCGACGCAGGCCAGCACCCGTCGCGACCACAGGCGCCCGGCGCGCGGCACCAGCAGCACGTCGCAGGGTGCCAGCGTCGCCACCCTGCCGACCATTTCGCCGACCATCAGCTGCGCGAGAAATCCGCGCCTGCCGCGACGGCGCGCGACGACGAGGTCGGCGTCGCGGCGCTCGGCCTCGGCGACGATCTCGCGGAACGGCTCGCCGCCGCGGCGCACGCAAAGGTCGAACTCGACGTTGGCCGCGTCCGCCGCGGCGCGCAGCGCGGTCAGCTTGGCGAAGGCATCCTTCTCGTCGCGCGCGACCAGCGACGGCGCCAGCGCCTCGTATTCGTCGTTGCTGACCATCGGCAGCACGCCCAGCAGCGGCGTGCCGCCTTCTTTCGCGAGTTCGAACGCCAGGCGTTCGGCGCCGACGTCGAACTCGGTGTGCTCGGTCGCGAGCAGGATGCGGCGGAAGGGAAAGGTCATCGCGGTGCGATCAGTGTCCGGTGGTCAGCACGCCCGAGGCGGCGAGCAGCATGACCGCGATCTCGGCGACGCAGATCGCGGCGTAGAACCGGTCGCCGCGCCGCGCGTAGACCGCGAGCAGGCCGCCGAGGCACAGCAGCGAAGCGCCCGCCAGCAGCGCGATGCCGGCGAGGCTCGCGAACTCGCCGTCGGCCAGGTGCGCGATCCAGCCCCAGCCCCTCGGCGCGTCGGTCGCCCGCAGGTAGTCGCGCAGCGGCAGCCCCCACAGTTCCGGCAGGCGCTCGAGCGGGACGTGCGCGGGCAGCCAGCCGAAGGCGTAGGCGGCGAAGCCGGCGACCAGGACGGCAAATCCCGTCGCTGCGGAGCGCTCGAGCAGCCGCGCGTAGAGCCGCTGCTCGACGCGCAGGGCGTCGGAGGTTTCGGTGGTCGGCATGGCGTCCTTCAGTTCCAGATGGCGAGGCCCTTGAGCAGCGCGCGCGTTCCCGAGAACAGCAGCAGCACCAGCACCAGCCTGCGCACCGTCGCCGCCTTCATGACCGTCAGCAGCCGGGCGCCGATCCGCGCGCCGAGCATCATGCCCAGCACCGACGGCACCGCGATGACGGCAAGCACCGCGCCCTCGTTGAGGTACACCCACGCGGCGGTCGAATCCACCAGCGACAGGATGAAGCTCGACGTGCCCGCGGAGACTTTGAGCGGCGCGCCCATCAGCAGGTTCAGCACGGGGACGTTGGCCCAGCCGGCGCCCAGTCCGAACATGCCGGCGAGCACGCCGATGCCGGTGAACAGCGCGAGGCCGACGGGTGTCCGGTGCACCTGCCACTCGACCGCGCGGCCGCTGGCGCCGTCGTGGAACACGCCGTGGATGCCGAGCGCGGCCGACAGCCGGTCGGGCGCGGCGACGCGGGGCAGTTCGGCGTTTCGCGCCGAGGCCATCAGCGCGACGATGCCTAGGATGGTCAAGCCGAGCGCGGTCTGGACCGACGAGGGCGACATCGCGAGGCCCAGCATCGCGCCGGCGATCGAACTCGCCGAGGCGAGCAGCCCCAGCGGCAGCGCGAGGCGCAGGTCGGCAAGTCCGCCGCGCAGCAGCCGGGGTCCCGCGGCCAGCGCGCTGGCAAGCGCCACCATGAGGCCCGCGCCGCGGACGAAATCGAGATGGAAGGGGAAGAAGCCGCCGACCAGCGCGACGAACAGGACGCCGCCGCCGACGCCCGCGGGAACGGCGATGATGCCGAGCGTGAACGAGACGAAGAACAGCGCCAGCGGCCAGACCCACCAGGCGCCGGCGGCGGGCACCGCCGCAGTCGCCGCGAGCCCGGGCCCGGCGCAGGCGGCGACTGCGGCGGCGAGGATCCAAGCCGCGGCGCGCGGCGAACGCGGCGACACGGTCACGAGATCGTCTGGTAGTAGAGGTTCTGCGGGTGGTTGGCGTCGGCGAAGAAGTACCAGCGCTCGGCGAGCAGGCCCGCGTACTGGATCAGGAAAGCGGCGGCGAGCACGGGCGCCGACGCGCTCCCGGCGGCGAGCAGCACGAGGGGGAGAGCGAAGGCGAGCAGCAGGAACGACCACTTGACCGCGCGCAGCTTCCGCGGCGTCGCGCCGTGGAAGAACTCGCGGGTGTTGAACGATCCGCCCATCAATCCCTGCGCGCGCTGCGCGATCTGCGGATGCGGAATGCCGATCGCCGTCTGCAGCGTCGAGCGCGGCCGCAGCGCGCGATTGCGAACCAGCGCCGCCGTGCGCGTCGCCGCGCCGGCCGCGGTCAGCAGCAGCTCAGCCCCGGCCAACGGCGCCGCCAGCGGCGGCAGCACGAACCCCGCGTACGCCGCGGCGAGCGCCGTGCCGGAAGCGCTGCCGAGCAGCGCGTAGTTGACCGGCGTCAGCGGCGTCGCCCACTCCTGCAGCAGCCGCAGCGACGCGTAGATCATCCCGGTGCACACGAACAGCGCGACGGCGAGCACGGCGGCGCCGGCGCCCAGCGCGGCGGTGTTTCCGGCGGCCGCGAAGTGGGCGAGGCCCCAGACGGACACGCCGGCCATGAACAGCGGCAGCGCGACGATCTCGCGCGACAGCCACGACGTGCGCCAGCACGCGGCGGCGCGCCAGCCGCGCAGCGGTTGCCCGAGGTGGAAGATCGAGGCGACGAGGCCCGCCGCGCAGAGCGCCAGCGCGATCGCGGCGCCGCCGGCGAAGAACGCCGCGCCCGGCATCGGGCGGAGCCGCGCGTGCGCGGCAAGCTCCACCGCGTAGAGCGCGAGGAAGAGCCCCTGGCCGGCGCCGATCAGCGTGGTGAGCAGGACGACCGAGAAGGCGGGGCGCATGGAGGGGAACCGGGCGGAGGCTGCGTGGCGGGTCGTCGCGGCCGCGTCAGGTCGCGAAGTCTTCGGTCGCGCCGTGCGGGAACGCGGGTCCCGGCTCGGCGCCGTCGACGCGCAGCGGATTCTCGGCGCGGACGAGGTCGTCCGCATGCAGCGCGATCGCCGTCCTGCGCCGCGGCAGGTAGCGGTTGGCCGGGCGCGTGCCTTGCTCGGGCATCAGCGCGTAGCCGGCCTGGTCGCGGATCGCCACGGCCACCGCCGACGCGGGGTCGTGGATGTCGCCGAACAGCCGCGCCGACGTGGGACAGGCAAGCACGCACGCCGGCTGGCGGTCGCGCGCGGGCAGCGCGGCGTCGTGGATGCGGTCGACGCACAGCGTGCACTTGGTCATCACCCCGCGCTTCTCGTCCTGCTCGCGCACGCCGTAGGGACACGCCCAGGCGCAGGTCTTGCAGCCGATGCACTTGTCGTAGTCGACCAGCACGATGCCGTCCTCGGCGCGCTTGTAGCTGGCGCCGGTCGGGCACACCGGAACGCAGGGCGGCTCCTCGCAGTGCAGGCAGGACTTGGGGAAATGCACCGTCTGCGTGTCGGGATACGTGCCGACCTCGAAAGTCTGCACGCGGTTGAAGAACGTGCCCGTCGGGTCGGCGTCGTAGGGGTTGAAATCGGCGAGCGCTCCCGCGGAACCCGACGTGTTCCACTCCTTGCAGCTGGTCACGCAGGCGTGGCAGCCGACGCAGACGTTGAGGTCGATGACCAGCGCCAGCTGCGTCATCCGCGGCCTCCGCGCAGATCTGGTTGCGCGACGAGCGGCGTGTCGGCCGCGCTCGGTCGCGCGGCAACGGCCCTGCGGGGCTCGCCTTCGCGCGCCGCGCTCACTCGCGGACCCCCTTGCCCGCGAAGTAGGCCAGCCAGGACGGCCGCTTGGCCGCCGCACCCGGAACCGCCGCCGCCGGCGCGAACTGCGGCCAGGATTCCTCCGGCTCGCCCGGCGCCGCCGGGTAGATGCGCACGCGCACGTCGTACCACGCCGCCTGGCCGGTGATCGGATCCGAGTTCGACATCGGCGCGCCGCCATCGGCGCCGGGCAGCTCCTCGCTGATCAGGTGATTGAGCAGGAAGCCCTTGCGCGACTCGTTGGCGTCGGGTGCGAGCCGCCACGCGCCGCTGGCCTTGCCGATGCCGTTCCACGTCCACACGGTGCCGGGCTCGACCGCTTCGGTGTAGCGGCACATGCCGCGCACCTTGCCCCACCGCGATTCGACCCACAGCCACGCGCCGTCCATGATGCCGGCCGCCTGCGCGGTGCGCGGATTCACCATCAGGTAGTTGTGCGCGTGAATCTGGCGCAGCCACGGGTTCTGCGAGTCCCACGAGTGGTACATCGCCATGGGGCGCTGCGTCACCGCGGCGAGCGGGTAGAGCGCCCGATCGGTCGCCTGGCCTTCGAGCGGCTCGTACCAGAACGGCAGCGGGTCGAAATAGGTGTCGACGCGCGCGCGCAGCCGGTCCGGCGGCTGCTTGCCGGGGCGCCTGCCCTGCGCCGCCAGCCGGAAGCGCTGCAGGATCTCGGAGTAGACGTGAATGACGATCGGGTCGAAGTCGCGGCGCAGCCCCATCTGCTGCGCCCACAGCAGGTAGTCGCGGTTCCAGTTGCGCATGTACTGGAGGCTGCGCGGCAGGTGGTGCTGGAACACGCAGTTGTTCTGCGCGTACATCTCCCACTGCCTGGGGTTGGGCTCGCCGCGCAGCGAGCGCTCGCCGTCCTTGCCGCGCCAGCCGGCGAGAAAGCCGATGCCCGACCCCGGCGCCGTCTCGTAGCGGACGACGAAGTCGGGGTAGTCGCGGTACTTGCGCGAGCCGTCGGCGTTGACGAACGCGGGCAGGCGCAGCCGGCTCGCGAGCTCGATCAGCACCTCCTGGAACGGCTTGCAGTCGCCGGTCGGCGGCACGACGGGAACGCGCACCGAATCGGCCGGCCCTTCGAACTCCGAGATCGGCCGGTCGAGCAGCGACATCGCGTCGTGCCGCTCGAGGTACGTGGTGTCGGGCAGGACGAGGTCGGCGAAGGCGGTGGTCTCGGACTCGAAGGCGTCGCAGACGACCAGGAACGGGATCCGGTACTCGCCGTCGTCGCGCTTGTCGGCGAGCATCCTGCGCACCGCCGTCGTGTTCATGCTGGAGTTCCACGCCATGTTGGCCATGAACAGGACCAGCGTGTCGAGCGGGTACGGGTCGCCGCGCCAGGCGTTGGTGATGGCGTTGTGCATCAGCCCGTGCGCCGACAGCGGGTGCTCCCAGGAGAAGCCCTTGTCGATGCGCACCGGCTCGCCCTGCGCGTCGACGAAGAGGTCGTCGGGGCTCTCGGGCCAGCCCAGCGGCGCGCCGTCCAGCGGCGTGTCGGGCTGCACCGCCTGCGGGCCCCTGGGCGGTCGCGCGTTGGGCGGGATCGCGCGCGGGTAGGGCGCGCGATGGCGAAACCCCCCGGGCCGGTCGATGGTGCCCAGCAGCGACATCAGGATCGCCAGCGCGCGCGCGGCCTGGAAGCCGTTGGAGTGTGCGGCCAGCCCGCGCATCGCGTGAAACGCCACCGGGTTGCCGGTCACCGTGTCGTGCTTCTTTCCCCACCAGTCGGTCCACGCGATCGGCAGTTCGATTCCCTGGTCGCGCGCGGTGACGCCGAGCTCGTGCGCGAGCCGCCGGATGGTCGCCGCCGGAATGCCGGTGATGCCCTCCGCCCATTCGGGCGTGTGCGCCTTCACCCGCTGCGCGAGCAGCGCGAACGCGGGCGCGACCGGCGTGCCGTCGGGCAGCGCAAACGCGCCCAGCAGCGCGGGATCGGCGCCCTCGGCGTGATCGGCGACCGCACGGCCGGTCAGGCGGTCCCACCACAGGAAGTTGTGCGGCCGCAGCGGGTTGATCGGGTCGCCCCCGGCGTTGCGCGCCATCATGCCGAATTCGTCGCTGGCCGCGTCCTGGTTCACCAGCTGGCCGGCGTTGGTGTAGCGCGCGAGGAACTCGCGGTCGTAGAGCCCCAGTGCGATCAGTTCGTGGATGAGGGCGAGCAGCAGCGCGCCGTCGGTGCCCGGCCGGATCGGCACCCACTCGTCGGCGATCGCCGCGTAGCCGGTGCGCACCGGGTTGATGGCGACGAAGCGCCCGCCGTGGCGCTTGAACTTCGAGATCTCGGCCTTCAGCGGATTCGAGTGGTGGTCCTCGGCGGTGCCCAGCATCAGGAACAGCTTGGCGCGCCCGAGGTCGGGCCCGCCGAATTCCCAGAACGAGCCGCCGATGGTGTAGATCATCCCGGCGGCCATGTTCACCGAGCAGAAGCCGCCGTGGGCCGCGTAGTTCGGCGTGCCGAACTGGCGGGCGAACAGGCCCGTCAGCGCCTGCATCTGGTCGCGACCGGTGAACAGCGCGAAACGCTTGGGGTCGGTCGCGCGGATCTTCGCCAGCCGCGCCTCGAGCAGAGCGAACGCCTCGTCCCAGGTCGTCTCGACGAATTCGCCGGCGCCGCGCTCGGATCCGGGCTTGCGCAGCAGCGGCCGGGTGATCCGCGCCGGCGAGTACTGCTTCATGATCCCCGCCGAACCCTTGGCGCAGATCACTCCCTTGTTCAGCGGATGGTCGGGATTGCCGTCGATGTAGCGAACCTCGCCGTCGCGCAGATGGACGCGGATGCCGCAGCGGCACGCGCACATGTAGCAGGTCGTCGTCCGCGTCTCGGTGACGGCTCCCGGAGCGGGCGGCGCGAGCGGATCGTGGACGGGGGAGGAGGGCATGGACGCCAGTTTACGTGCCGGCGCCGGGATTCGGGTGAAACCAGTTGAGACGCTCGCGCAGGCGCACCACCTCGCCGACGATGATCAGCGTCGGCGCGTGCAGCTGGGCACGCTGCGCGAGTTCGGGCAGCGTCGCCAGCGTCCCGGTCACCACGCGCTGCGTCGGCGTCGTGCCCTGCTGGACGATCGCGGCCGGCAGCCCGGGGCTGGCGCCGTGCTCGACCAGCTTCGCGCACAGCAGCGGCAGGCAGGGCAGGCCCATGTAGACGACGACCGTCTGCCGCGGCCGCGCCAGCGCCGGCCAGTCGAGGTCGACGCGGCCGTCCTTCAGGTGGCCGGTGACGAACAGGCAGGCCTGCGCGTGGTCGCGATGCGTCAGCGGGATGCCGGCGAACGCCGCCACGCCCAGCGCGGCGGTGATGCCCGGCACCACTTCGAAGCGGATGCCGTTCGCCGCCAGCGAGTCGATCTCCTCGCCGCCGCGGCCGAACAGGAACGGGTCGCCGCCCTTCAGGCGCAGCACGCGCCTGCCCGCGCGGGCGTGGCGAACCAGCAGCTCGTTGATCTCCTCCTGCCGCAACGCGTGGTTGGCGCGGCGCTTGCCGACATAGGTCCGCGCCACGCCGGCGGGGATGAGGTCGAGCACCGCGTCGGAGACGAGGTTGTCGTACAGCGCCACCTCGGCGCGCAGGATGAGCTTCAGCGCGCGCAGCGTCAGGAGCTCCGGGTCGCCGGGGCCGGCGCCGACCAGATAGACCTCGCCGCCGTGCTCGGCAGCGGGCACGGATTCCGCGCCTGCGAAGCGGGCGAAGTCCGCGGCCGTCGGCGCGTCCGGCCGCGTGGTCATCGCGCGCGCGTCGGCGGCATCGCGACGTCGGCGTCGCGACAGGGGCGGCCCCGGGCGGGCGAGGGATCAGCCACCGAGCTCCTCGAGTTCGGACGCGCACCATTGCCGGTCGTCCTCGGGCACCTCTGCGTACAGCTGCCGCGCGCGCTCGCGCGACGCCGCGAACGCGGCCGTGTCTCCCGCCGCGCGCTGCGCGATCGCCAGCACGGCGAAACCGAAGAACGCCTCGAACGCCGGCGCGTCGTTGCGCCGGCAGACGTCGATGCAGTCCTGCGCGCTACGCATCGCTGCCCCGGCGTCGCCCGCCTGCAGCCGGCTGCGCGCCAGCCGGTACAGCGCGCGCTCCTCCTCGAGCCAGGTGCCGGCCTGTCTCCAGTAGCGCAGCGCGCCTTCAGCCGCGGCGATCATTCCCCGCGTCGCGGCGGCGTCGCGGTCGGTCTTCTGCTCCAGCGCCGCGGCGAGGTTGTTGCCGCCGACGGCGAGCGCGCGCAGCGCGGGCGACCCCGGCGGCAGCCCGGCATCGGCCGCAGCGAGCGCGTCGCCGTACGCGGCGATCGCCTGCCCGAACTCCCCCCGCCCGGCGAACATCGCCGCGGCGGAGGCCAGGACGAACGCCCGGCCCTCGGGATCGAGCGGCGCCAGGACGCCGCGGTCGCCGCCGGCGAGGCGCAGCGTGGC
>CAIWHR010000279.1 GCA_903912485.1 uncultured beta proteobacterium
ACCTGTCGAACAGGACGCTGCGGTCCTGGTCGACGGCGACGCTGAGCGGGAAATCGCAAGCCAACGCCTTCATGTCGACGCGGTTCTCGGTGGCCCGCGGAACGGGCAACCAGAACGCGGGGCGCATTCGCGTCGAACTGACCGGGATCAACTACAACGGAACGCTGTCCGCCGTCGGCGCGTCGACCGCGCTGTACAAGCTGACGCTGGGAGTCTCGCGCACGAGTCCGGTGTCGGGCAGTCCGCGCGTGCAGGCCACGATCGCGCAGGCCAACGCCACCGCGCTCAGCACCAAGACCTATTCGGCCACGGACCGCACGGCACAGGTCGAGATTGCGGTGGAGGCCGGCTCGGCGTACGACGTCCGGGTCGAACTCACCACCGCGGCGGGCGGCGCGAATCTGGTCAGCAACGCTGTCGCCGACTTCAACAACGACAGCCGGAAGGTCAGCGTGGGCGCGGTCCGGCTGACCGTCGTGCAGGCGACCGGCGGCAGCGGATCGGGCGGCGGCTCGCAGACGACCCCGAGCGTCGACCTCAAGATCAACGACACGGTGGCGCAGGCGCCCGTGCCCGCGGGCGGGTCGGCGAAGCTGACCTGGTCTTCGCAGTACACGGCGACCTGCATGGCCTCCGGCGGATGGTCGGGCAGCAAGCGCGCGGGCGGCGGCACGCAATCGGTCGGCCCCGTCAACGCGACCACGACCTACACGCTCACCTGCAGAAACTCCGCGGGCGCCAGCGCGACCAAGTCCGTTCAGGCCATCGTGTTCACGCCCAGCGGAGCCGGCGCCAGCGGCGGCGACGTGGCGCCGCCGGTGAGGCGTTGCCCGCCGGGCCAGATCTGCCCGAATTGACCGGCCCCGCGGCGGCGCCGGCGCGCGTCCGCCTCATCCGGTCTTTGTTGACCGGGGTCAATCGCCAGTTCGCCGCCGCGCCCAGACTTGGGCGCGGTGGTGGAGCGCTTGCGCATCGCAGGGGCTTGAAGCGCCGCAATCCCCGGGGAAGTCGATGCCCAAGCCGTTCGCATCCGCCGCGCCGCTTTCAGCCGCGGGCGTGTTGGTGGCGCTGCTGGCGGGCGCCCCCGCCGGCGCGCAGAGCCCCTCGTGGAACCTCTACGACGGCCTGACCGCCATCTACCTGCCGTTCCCCAACGGCACGATCAGTCCGGGCAACGCCAACACGCCGTTGGTCCACCTGCAGCTCAACGGCGGCCTGCCGGTCGGCTACGGCATGGACACCGGCTCGACCGGCATCGTCGTGTCGGCCAACTACTACGTTCCCGCGCCGGGCGACGTCGACGGCGGGCCCGGCCAGATCGTCTACAGCAGCAGCGGCAGGAAGCTCAACGGCACCTACTACACGACCGACGTCGCCATCCTGAGCAACGCGATGACGCCGGTCGCCACGGCGCGCGTACAGGTGCTGCGCGTGACCAGCATCACCTGCGTCCCGAATCCGCGCGATTGCAGGGAAAACCCGAATCCGCAGGACGTCGCCTACATGGGCATCGGCTTCCACCGCGGCAGCGGCAGCGCGACCGGTCCGCAGATCCCGAGGAACCCGTTCGTCAATCTGACGTCGCTGGCGTCGGGCGCGCCGGTCGAGACGGTGCGGCCCGGTTACGTCGTCACCCGCACCGGCGTCCATCTCGGGATATCCTCGGCGATCACCGAAAACTTCGCGTTCGTAAAGCTCGCGCCCGACACGCAGGCCTCGACGCCGACGTCGCCGCAGTGGAACACACCGCCGCTCGACGTGACCGCGGGCGGCAAGACCGGCAGCGGCACGATCCTCGTCGACACCGGCATCGACTACATGTTCCTGACGCCGCCGCCGGGCAGCACGCTGGCGACGGGGCAGAACGCGCCGTCGGGTACGCCGATCGAACTCTACCTGCCGGGCAGGAGCACGCCGCAGCCGGCGAGCTATCACTTCGAAGTCGACCAGTCCGGGGACTTCCTCAAGCCGGCGTCGGTGGCGGTGGTCAGCGGCGACGCCACCTTCGTCAACACCGGACGGATGTTTCTCACCGGGTTCGACTACCTCTACGACGCGGTCGGCGGCTACGTCGGCTACGGCTGGAACGGGCAGGTGGCCAGCCAGTACGGACAGGTCACGCCGGGGCTGTCGCTGCAGGCGGCCGTCGCGCTGCCCGACGGCTTCACGACCAGCCAGCCCACGCATCTCGACGGCGGCGCCGTGCTGATGCAGTCGGGCCGCGGAACCTTCGCCGGCAGCATCGGCGGCAATGGCGGGCTGACTCTCGGCGGCGGTCGCGTCGACCTCACCGGCACCAACACCTACACCGGCGGCACGACGGTCGCGCCGGGCACGCGGCTGAGGATCGCGAGCGACGCCGCGCTGGGGGAGGCGGCCGGCGTCCTGAACCTCGCCGGCGGGACGCTGCAGGCGCTGGCCGGCTTCGGTTCGGCGCGCGGCATCGCCGTCGGGCCTGCGGGCGGCGCCATCTGCGCCTGCGGCTACGCCGTCGTGCTGTCGGGGCCGGTCTCGGGCAGTGGCGCGATGGCACTGACCGGCGGCGGCGACTGCCCGCCGCCCCAGGGCACGCAACCCGGCGCGCTCGCGCTGAACGGAACGGTGACGCTGACCGGGCCGATCCTCGTCCAGCAGGGCACGGTGACGGTGAACGGAGCGCTGTCGGCGTCGGCCTTCAACGTCAGTGCCCAGGGCATTCTCGACGGGACGGGCAGCATCACCGCGCCGACCTTCGTCGCCGGCGCGCTGGCGCCCGGCAATCCGGGCGGCGTGCTGACCATCGACGGCAGCCTGTACCTGCAGTGGGGCAGCGTGTTCCGGACAAGAGCCGCGGCCGCGGCGCAGTACGGCCAGCTCGCGGTCGTCGGCGACGTCGCGCTCAACGGCGGCGGCCTGAGCTTCGTGCCCGCCTACACGCCGGCGCGCGGCGCGCAGTTCAGGATCATCGACAATCGCGGCGCGCACCCCGTCGCCGGGACCTTCGCCGGCCTGCCCGAAGGCGCGCGGTTCACCGTTGCCGGGGCGATCGAAGTTGCGATCAGCTACGTCGGCGGCGACGGCAACGACGTCGTGCTGACCGTCACCAGCGGCGCCGCCCCGCTCGCCGCCGCCGACGGCAAGGCCGCGTCGCTTGCGGGCGGTGCGCGCGAGCCGGCCGTTGCCGCGACGCCGACCGCGATTCCCGCGCTCGAACCCTGGGCGCTGGCGGGGCTCTCGGCCGGCCTGGCGTGGCTGGGACTGCGCCGCCGCAAGGCGTCGGCGCGACCGTAGGCCCGCCAGCTCCCGGCCCGACGGCGGCGCCACCGTGCCGGCCGCCGGCCGGCGTCCCCGCTGTCGCGCCGACCCTCGGCGGCCGCCGAGCCGGAACGACCCGGCCCCGTCGCCCCTGCGCCCGCGCAAAGTTCGCATCGATCGCGGCCAACCGCGGTCCGGTAGCGGATAATGGCGTTCCCCACCTTCCGGTTCATCGAAGCCCATGCGCAAGATCCTTGTCCTCGTCCTGCTGGCGTTGTCGCCCGCTGCCGCCGCTGCCGCCGAAAACCCCATCCTCGTGTCGCTGCGCGCGACCGCCCATCAGGAAAACGCCGCGTTCAAGGACTTCTCGGCAGCGCGCGGGCAGGCTTTCTACAACGCCAGGAGCGGCGACGTCGCCTGCGCGACCTGCCACACCGCGTCGCCCAAGGCGCCGGGCAAGCACGCGACGACCGGCAAGGAAATCCTGCCGCTCGCCCCGTCCGCCAACCCGGAGCGGTTCACCGACGCCGCCCAGGTCGACAAGTGGTTCAAGCGCAACTGCACGGAAGTGCTGAAGCGCCCCTGCACGGCGCAGGAAAAGGGCGACTTCATGACCTACGTGCTCTCCGTGCAGTAGGCAACGACGACCATGATCAAGACCTGGATTCTGGGCGTCGCCTGCGCGCTGATGCCGTTGGCCGCGATGGCTGCCGGCGGCAACCGCTACGGCGGCGAAGATCGCGGCAGCCCGCTGCTGCCGGCGAAGGTCAACGCGCTCTGGCAGAAGGAGTGCTCGTCGTGTCACATTGCGTATCCGCCGGGGCTCCTGCCTGCCGCGTCCTGGCGAAGCGTGATGTCCACGCTGGACCAGCACTTCGGCACCGACGCCTCGGTGAGCGCGCAGGAACGCGACGAGATCTCGGCGTTCCTCGTCGCCGGCGCCTCCAATCGCTGGAGCGCTTCGACGTCGCCGCTGCGCATCACCGAATCGCAGTGGTTCAAGGCCAAGCACGGGCGTGAGATCGCGCCCGAGGTCTGGCAGCGCGCCGCGATCAAGACCCGGGCGAACTGCCAGGCGTGTCACGCCGGTGCGGCCCAGGGCGACTTCAACGAGCGTCAGGTCAGGATCCCGAAGTAGCCCCCGACGAGAGGCCGCGAGATGAAACCGGTTCTGGTCTGGGACGCGCCGACGCGCCTTTTTCACTGGCTGTTCGCATCGTGCGTCGCGGCAGCCTGGCTGAGCCAGGACACCGACCGCTGGCTGTCGGTTCACGTCTTTTTCGGCTATCTGATGCTGGGTCTGATCGGCTTTCGCCTGATCTGGGGCGTCGTCGGCGGCCACTACGCCAGGTTCGCGTCGTTCCGGTATGGGCCGCTCGCGGGGCTCGCGTATCTGCGGCAAATGGCTTCCGGCACCGCGGCACGCCACGTCGGCCACAATCCGGCCGGCAGCCAGGCGGTCTACCTGCTGCTGGCGCTCGGCGTGGTCACCTGCATCAGCGGCATCCTCACCATGGGCACCGAAGAAGGCCAGGGGCTGGCTGCCCGCTGGGTGAGCATCGGCGCCAGCGGGGTGTTCAAGGAAACGCACCGGCTGTGCGCCTGGCTGATGCTGCTGCTGGTCATCGGTCATCTGGCGGGCGTCGCCATCGAGAGCTGGCTGCACCGGGAAAACCTGCCCCGGTCGATGGTCACCGGCGCCAAGGACGCAGAGAGAGGCACGATCGCCTCGCACCCCCATATCCGGGTCGGCGCGATGCTGGCGGTCGCGGTCGCCGCCTTCGGCGCCTGGTGGTTCTTCTATGCGGTGGAAGAACACATCGAAGCGCGCCTCGGAGTCGACGACGGCGACAAGGGCGTGCCGCACGTCGCCTTTGTCGGCCGTGCGCTGCCCGACGATCCGCTGTGGCGGGAGGAATGCGGCGCCTGCCACACGCCGTTCCACCCCAGCTTGCTGCCGGCGCGCTCCTGGCGGCAGCTGATCGACGAACAGGACCAGCATTTCGGCATCGACCTCGGGCTCGCGCCGCCCGTCCGTCAGAGCCTGCTCGCGTTCATGACCGCCAACGCCGCCGAACAGGGAAGCACCGAAGCCGCTTACCGGATCAACCAGTCGTTGGCACCGGATGCCGTGCCGCGGCGCATCACCGAGACCCCATACTGGAAGGAGAAGCACGCGCGCATCGGCGATTCCGGCTGGCGGTCGCCGAAGGTCGGGAGCAGGACCAATTGCGTCGCCTGCCACCAGGACGCGCTGGCCGGCACCTTCGAAGACGCCGCGATGGTGATTCCGCGCTAGCGCCGGGTTCCGCTTCCCGGCGCCCCCGCTCAGTGCCCCGTTCGTCGCTGTTCTCCCACCGCAGTTTCATGCGCCTGTGGTACGCGCGGCTGGCGGGCACCGCGGGCAGCCAGATGCTGCTGCTGGCGGTCGGCTGGCAGATGTACGACCTCACCGGCTCGGCGTGGGACCTCGGACTCATCGGTCTGCTGCAGTTCCTGCCCGCGCTGCTGCTGGTGCTGGTCGCGGGCCACGTCGTCGACCGCCACCAGCGCGCGCGGGTCCTGGCGCTGTGCCTGGTCTGCCAGGCGGTCATCGCCGCGCTGCTGTGCGCGGCGTCGCTGCAGGGAGCGATGCGGCGCGAGTGGCTGCTGCTGCTGTCGGTCGCGCTGGGCAGCCTGCGCGCCTTTCAGATGCCGGCACAGCAGGCGCTCACGCCCAGCCTTGTCCCGGCCGAGGTCCTGCCGCGCGCGCTGGCCTTCAGTTCGGGCGGGATGCAGGCCGCCGTCATCGCCGGACCGGCGCTGGGCGGCGCGCTGTACGTCGGCGGCGCACCGATGAACTACGGCGTCTGTACGCTGCTGTTCCTCGCCGCCTCGATGCTGTGCGTAACCATCCGCTACCGCCACGTCCCGCCCGCGGGAGGTGCCTCGATCGCTGCGCTGTTCGCCGGCCTGCGCTTTGTCGCGCAGCACAAGGTCGTGCTGGGCGCGGTTTCGCTCGACCTCTTTGCGGTACTGCTCGGCGGCGCGACGGCGCTGCTGCCGATCTACGCCAGGGACGTGCTCCAGGTCGGCCCGTTGGGGCTCGGCCTGCTGCGCGCGGCGCCTGCGGCAGGAGCGCTGGTCATGTCGCTGGCGCTCTCCCGCTGGCCCATCGAGCGCCGCACCGGTCACCGTTTGCTGGCCGCGGTGGCCGTGTACGGGATGACCACGGTGGTGTTCGGCTGGTCGACCGATTTCGCGCTGTCGCTGACGATGCTGGCCGTCGGCGGCGCCGCCGACATGGTCAGCGTGGTAATCCGCCAGACGCTGGTGCAGCTGGAAACGCCCAACGACATGCGCGGCCGCGTGAGCGCCGTCAACGCGGTGTTCATCGGGGCCTCGAACCAGCTCGGCGAATTCGAGTCCGGCGCCACCGCGGCCTGGCTGGGGCCCGTCGAGTCGGTGGTGCTCGGCGGCGTCGGCACCTGCCTCGTCGCCGCGGCCTGGTGGCGCCTGTTCCCCGACCTCGCGCGGCGCGACCGGCTGGTGGCGAGCGCGCCCCGCGCGCCGGACGCCTGAGCCCAACCCGATGCGCGCCGGAGCCGCTAGACTGCACCGTGTTCCCTCGTTGCGAGCAGGAGCCACATGACCGTGCCCCCGTCGACCAACAGCGCCAAGGAGCGCCTGAAACACGGCGACCTGGTGTTGTGCATGGCGCTGCGCCAGGCGCGCACCCCCGACATCGCCATGATCGCCGCCGCCGCCGGCTTCGACGCCTTCTTCGTCGACATGGAGCACAGCCCGGTCAGCCTCGAAACCACGTCGGCGCTCTGCGTCGCCGCGCTCGCGACCGGCGTCACGCCGCTGGTGCGCGTTCCCGGCCACGACGGCCCCTTCCTGTCGCGGGTGCTCGACGGCGGGGCGCAGGGAATCATCGTGCCGCACGTCAATTCGGCCGACGAGGCGCGCAGCGTGGTGGCCGCTGCCCGGTTCCCGCCGCAGGGCCGGCGCTCGGTGATGGGAAGCGGACCCGGTGTGGCTTATCGCGCGCTGCCGCTGCGCGAGATCAACGACCTGCTCAACGCCCGGACGCTGCTGATCGCGATGATCGAAACGCCGGAGGCGGTTGCCGACGCGGACGCGATCGCGGCGGTCGACGGCATCGACATGCTGCTCGTGGGCTCCAACGACCTCTGCACCGAGATGGGCATCCCGGGCGAGCTTCGCCACCCTCGGCTGCGCGCAGCCTACGCCTCGATTGCCGCTGCCTGCGCGTCGCAGGGCAAGGTGCTGGGCGTCGGCGGCATCCGCGGCGACACGGAGTTGCAGCGCGACCTCGTCGGCCTCGGCGCCCGCTTCGTCGTCGCCGGCAGCGACGTGCAGTACCTGATGAACGCCGCGCGCGCCGACGTGCAGGCGCTGCGCGCGATCGCGCCTTGACGCCGCGCTCCGCCGCCGTCGCGGTGCGCGCTCCGGCGCACGCCTGCGACAGCCACTTTCACGTCTTCGAACGGGCCCAACGGTTTCCCTACACCGCCGGGTTGCGGTACCGTCCGCCGTACGCACCGCTGGACGACTACCTCGCGCTCGCGCGCAAGCTCGGGATCGAGCGGTACGTCTTCGTCCAGCCGAGCGCCTACGGCCGCGACAACCGGTGCCTGATCGAGGCGATGACCGAGGTCCGGAACCGG
>CAIWHR010000280.1 GCA_903912485.1 uncultured beta proteobacterium
CTCGTCGGCGGGGCGCGGCGGCGTCATGCGCCGGCGTCGCCTGCGGCGGGCGCGCGGACCGCGCGGGCGGGCCGGCGGGATGCGGTGGTCATGGCGGTCCCCGGTCGGCGGGTCAGTAGCCGCGAACGCGATCGACGACGCCGCTGATCGTCTGACCCGCTTCCAGCCGGCGGATCTTGCCGGCGATCTGCGCCACCGACTCCTCGATCAGCGTCACCGCCGAGACGTGCGGCGTCATGCGAATCGCGGGATGACGCCAGAACGGGTGCGCGGCGGGCAGCGGCTCTTCCCTGAAGACGTCGAGCGTCGCGCCGGCGAGATGGCCGCTGTCGAGCGCGGCGACGAGGTCGGCGTCGACGAAGAGATCGCCGCGCGCGACGTTGACGATCTGCGCGCCCCGGGGCAGCGCCGAGAGCCGCCGATGGTCGAGCAGGTCGCGGGTGTCGGGTGTGGACGGCAGCAGGCAGACGAGGACCCGCGCACGTGCCAGGAACGCGGGCAGCTCGCTCGATCCCGCGAACGTCGCCACCCCCGGCACGGCCTTGCGCGTGCGCGACCAGCCCGCCAGCGGAAAGCCGAACGGCGACAGCGCCGCCGCGACCGCCTGGCCGAGCACGCCCATTCCCAGTAATCCGACGCCGAACGCGGCCTTCGGCAACGGAAGCCGCGGCTGCCAGAGACCCTCGCGCTGCTGCCGCGCGTACGCGCGCTGCTCGCGGTAGGCGGCGAGCAGCGCCAGCGTCACGTAGTCGATCATCTGCGCCGCCATGCCGCCGTCCTCGAGCCGAACCAGCGGCGTGGCCGCGGGCAGCGTCGGCGACTTCAGCACCGCGTCGACGCCCGCACCGAGGTTGAAAATGGCCCTCGCCGGCGGCAGCTTCGCGAACAGTTCGGCCGGCGGCTTCCACACGGCGACGTAGTCGACGCTCGCAGGAAGCTCCGGCCACAGCGTGATGTCGGCGTCGGGCAGCGCCGCGGCGAACGCGGCGCGCCATTCGTCGGCGTTGGAGTTCGCCGTCTGCAGCAGGATGCGCACGAGTATCCGGCGATAGCGAGCGCTTACTCGTCGTCGATGTCGACGAGGTCGGCGCCTTCCTTCACCCGGTCGCCGACGCCGAAATTGACCGCGGTGACGATGCCGGGCGCCGGAGCGGTGATCGTATGCTCCATCTTCATCGCCTCGAGGATCATCAGCGGCGCGCCCTTGGCGACGCGGTCGCCGGCCCTGACCGCGACCGCGACGACGGTGCCCGCCATCGGCGCCCTCAGGTGGCCGCCGTGCGCTTCCTCCAGGCCGGCGTGCGCCAGCGGATCGACGAGCCGCAGCCGGGCGTGGACCCCGTCGCAGAAGACGTGCCTTTCCTCGCCGTCGCGGACCACGGTCGCCGCGAACTCCGCGGTGTCGGCGACGATCACCAGACGCCCGTCGCGCGCGGCGACGGTGACCGGGATCTCCTGCGCCGCCGCGCCGTCGCCGACGACCGCGCGCCATCCCTTTCCCGCGCGGCGGACGGCGACCGCGTGCCGCGTGTCGCCATCGGCGAAGACGAACGACAGCGCGTGCTTCGAGCTGTTCGGCCACCACGGGTCGACGGCGTTCCACGGCGAATGCGGGTCCTCCGACGCGCGCGCCGCGGCCTCGGCGCGCGCGACCAGCGCCAGCGTCTCGGCCACCGCCGCGGCGAGCAGCGTGTGGACCGACGGCGGCGACGGCGGCGGAAAGAGTTCGGCGTGATGGCGCGCGATCAGCCCGGTGTCGAGCTGCGCGGTGGCGAAGGCTTCGTGCGCGATCACGCGCCGCAGGAACGCGACGTTGGTCGCCACCCCCACGATCTCGTACCCGGCCAGCGCCTCGCCGAGGCGCCGCAGCGCCGTCGCGCGGTCCTCGCCGTGGCAGACGAGCTTGGCGATCATCGGGTCGTAGTACGGCGAGATCTCGTCGCCGCCGCGCACGCCGGTGTCGACGCGGACGCCGGCTTCCGCGGCGGGCGCGCGCAGGTGCGTGAGCGTGCCGATCGACGGCAGGAAGCCGCGCTCGGGATCCTCGGCGTAGATGCGCGCCTCGATCGCGTGGCCGCCGATGGCGAGCTCGGCCTGCCGCAGCGGCAGGCGCTCGCCCGAGGCGACGCGCAGCTGCCACTCGACCAGGTCGACGCCGGTGATCATCTCGGTGACCGGGTGCTCGACCTGCAGCCGGGTGTTCATCTCCATGAAGTAGAACGTGCCGTCCTGCTCGGCGATGAACTCGACGGTGCCCGCGCCGACGTAGCCGA
>CAIWHR010000281.1 GCA_903912485.1 uncultured beta proteobacterium
CGGTGAGCAGCACGCGCTGGAAGTCGGCGTCGGCGCCGGCGAGCGCGACGTCGTGGCCGTAGCCCGTCCAGTTCCGGGCGGAGGCGCCGGTGCGGTGGCCGGCGCGCGCGAGTTCGGCGACGCCGGGCAGCAGCGGAACCTTGGCGAACTCGACGGTCGCACCGACGTTCGACGCGCGGCAGATCTCGACCAGGTGGCCGAGCAGGCCGAAGCCCGTCACGTCGGTCAGCGCGTGGACTGCCGCGCTGCGGCCCAGCGCGATTCCCGGCGTGTTGAGCTGCGTCGTGCTCGCGATCATCGCGCGGTAGCCCTCGGGCGACAGCGCTTCCTTCTTGAGCGCCGCGCTGTAGACGCCGACGCCGAGCGGCTTGCCGAGGACGAGCTTGTCGCCCGGCGCTGCGCCGGCGTTGCGCTTCAGGTGGCGCGGGTCGACCAGGCCGATCGCGACCAGCCCGTAGATCGGCTCGACCGAGTCGATCGTGTGTCCGCCGGCGATGGGGATGCCGGCCCTTGCGCACACCGCCTCGCCGCCTTCGAGCACGCGGCGGATGGTGTCGAGCGGGAGCTTGTCGACCGGCATGCCGACCAGCGCCAGCGCGAACAGCGGCGTGCCGCCCATCGCGTAGACGTCGGAGATCGCGTTGGTCGCCGCGATGGCGCCGAAGTCGTGCGGGTCGTCGACGATGGGCATGAAGAAATCGGTGGTCGCGACGATCGCCTGATGCTCGTTGATCATGTAGACGGCGGCGTCGTCGGAGGTCTCGATGCCGACCAGCAGCGCCGGCGGGATCGGCAGCGGCGTGCCTCTGGCGATGATCTGCTGCAGCACGCCCGGCGCGATCTTGCAGCCGCAGCCGCCGCCGTGGCTGAACTGCGTCAGGCGCAGCGGCGGCGCGTCGGCGCCTTGGGTGGGCTCGGTCGCGGGTGGGGAAACGGGGGGCATGGGGCGCCTGGTCGATGGTCGATGCACGCGGAGCCGCAATGATACCTGCGCCCGCGCCGCGTTGCGCTGGGCCGCTGCGCCGCCCGAAACCCGCGGGGAGGCGTCACCTTTCTGTCCAAATGCTGATGCAGATCAAACCCGACCCGACCGGAAAACACCCACACGGGCGAGGGGGGGGCGTAGCATCACGCAACGTGTTCGGGGGGTCCGGTGCTGCCGGCTGTCAGCGGCGTAACCCAGACCCTGCGAATGGCATGGATATACGGGAAACCCCTTTGAGGACGCATGGCATGTCCAACTTCGAAATCGTGGCGCGTGAGGACTTTTCCGACGTCACCTATCTGCTGGAAATCAAGCATCCGCTGATGGCACGCGCGGCGAAGGCCGGGCAGTTCGTGATCGTCATGTCGCACGAGGAGGGTGAGCGCATCCCGCTCACGATCGCCGACTACGACCGGGCCAAGGGCACGATCACGCTGGTCATCCAGGCGGTAGGCAAGACGACCCGCGAGATGCAGCAGTCCTGCCAGGTCGGCACGTCGCTGCACGGCGTCGTCGGCCCGATGGGCATCCCGAGCCCGATCGGGCACGCCAAGAAAGTGATGTGCGTCGGCGGCGGCCTCGGCGTGGCGCCGATCTTCCCGCAGGCGCGCGCGTTCAAGCAGAGCGGCGCCTACGTCATCGGCGTCGTCGGCTTCCGCAGCAAGGATCTCATCTTCTGGGAGGACAAGTTCCGCGCCGTGTGCGACGAGTTCATTCTCTGCACCGACGACGGCTCGGCCGGGATCATGGGCAGGATCACCGAAGGCGTCAAGCGCGCGATCGAGAAGCACGACGACATCGACGAGTGCGTCGCCATCGGCCCGCCGGTGATGATGAAAGGCGTCGCCGAGGTCACGCGGCCGCACAAGATCAAGACCGTCGTCAGCCTCAACCCGCTGATGGTCGACGGCACCGGCATGTGCGGCGGCTGCCGCGTCAAGGTCGGCGGCCAGGTGAAGTTCGCCTGCGTCGACGGCCCCGACTTCGACGCGCACGAAGTGGATTTCGACGACCTGATGACGCGCCTCAAGCGTTTCGTGCCGGAGGAGAAGGAGGCGCTGCAGCGCTGGTCCGAGAGCTGCCGCATCCGCGGCGAGGTCGACGCCCCGCCGCCTGCGCCCAAGGCGACCGACGTGGAACGGTACTGACCCATGGCCAAGAAGCGCACCATCCGCACGATTCCGCAGCAGCGCACGCCGATGCGCGAGCAGAACGCGCGCGAGCGCGCCACCAATTTCGCCGAGGTCGCCTGCGGCTACGGGCTCGAGGACGCGATGCGCGAGGCCGAGCGCTGCCTGCTGTGCCCGGACCAGCCGTGCATCCGCGGCTGCCCGGTCAGCATCGACATCCCCGGCTTCATCCAGAAGATCGGCGAGAAGGATTTCCGCGGTGCCTACGACACCATCACCGCGACCAACCTGCTGCCCGCCGTCTGCGGCCGCGTCTGCCCGCAGGAGAACCAGTGCGAGGGCGTGTGCACCGTCGGCGATTCGCTCGAGCCCGTCGCCATCGGCCGGCTGGAGCGCTTCATCGGCGACAAGGCGATCGCCGAGGGCTGGACCAACGTCCCCTACATCGAGCCGAACGGGTTCAAGGTCGGCATCGTCGGCTCCGGCCCGGCCGGAATGGCCTGCGCCGCCGACATGGCGAAGGCCGGCTGCGAAGTCATCGTCTACGAAGCGTTCCACCAGCCGGGAGGCGTGCTGCGCTACGGCATCCCCGACTTCCGGCTGCCGAACGACGTCATCGACGCCGAAATCCGCAATCTCGCCAAGCTGGGCATCAAGTTCGAGTGCAACACGCTGGTCGGCCGCCTGTTCACGATCGAGCAGATGATCGACGAACTCGGCTTCGACGCCGTTTTCGTCGGCACCGGCGCCGGCTACCCGACGATGCTCGGCATTCCGGGCGACTCGCTCAACGGCGTGCTGTCGGCCAACGAACTCCTGACCCGCTGCAACCTGATGCGGGCCAAGGATGCCGAGTTCGACACTCCCCTGCCCAAAGCCATGAACG
>CAIWHR010000282.1 GCA_903912485.1 uncultured beta proteobacterium
AGATCGACAGCACCGGCGCGCGCGCTTCGCCGGGTGCCCCGGTGTCGACGCGGAACACGTAATCGCGCGTGATCGACGACGGGTCGGACGCGCCGTCGTCGTAGAGCGGGCGCACGCCCGCGAACGTCCACACGACGTCGGCAGCGGTCAGCGGTCGCGCGAGGTAGGTGTTGGCCAGCGCGAGCAGGTACGCGACTTCCTCGCCGGTGATCTGCGGCGTCTCGAACCCGGCGTCCATGGGGACGTCGGTGGTGCCGATCAGCGAGTAGCGGTCCTCGAAGGGGATCACGAACACGATCCGGTTGTCGGCGTTCTGCAGAATGTACGCGTGGTCCTCCGGGTGCACGCGCGGCACGACGATGTGGCTGCCCTTGACGTGGCGGACGTTCTCGCGCGCGGGCGACCGGCTCACCAGGTCGCGCACCTGCTTGACCCAGGGGCCGCTGGCGTTGACCAGCGCACGCGCGGTGACGCGGCTGACGGCGCCCGACGCGCCGGTGAGCGTGATCCGCCAGTGCCCGCCGCCGGCGTCGCGCTCGGCCGCGCTGAGCCGGGTGCGCACGCGCACGTCGGCGCCGAGCTCGCGCGCCGCCATCACGTTGTGCAGCACGAAGCGCGCGTCGTCGACGCGGGCGTCGGCGTAGACAAAACCCTTGCGGAACCTGGGCTTGAGGCCGGCGCCCCACTTGCCGGAGCCCAGATCGACGCCGAACGAGCCGGGCAGCGTCTTGCGCCGCCCCAGCGTGTCGTAGAGGAACAGCCCCATCCGGATCATCCACGCCGGACGCAGGTGCGGCTCGTGCGGCAGGACGAACGCCAGCGGCGCGACGAGGTGCGGCGCGCAGTGCAGCAGCACCTCGCGCTCGGCGAGCGATTCGCGCACCAGGCGGAACTCGTAGTGCTCGAGGTAGCGCAGCCCGCCGTGGATCAGCTTGGTGCTCCACTGCGACGTCGCGCCGGCGATGTCGTCCTGCTCGACCAGCAGCACCTTGAGGCCGCGGCCGGCGGCGTCGCGCGCGATGCCCGCCCCGTTGATGCCGGCACCGACGATGGCGAGGTCGAACGTGTCTTCCGGAGGTGTGGGCACGAGGAGCGCTGCGGTAGGGATCGAACTTCATTCTACCGCAGCGTGCGCGCCGGCTTCGGCGCGCGGGCCGCGCCCTTGCGCGACATCAACGTGGGCGCGAGACGCCCGCTGCGCCGCGGGACGCGCGCGGGAGTTCAGCCCGCCGCGAGCAGATCGTGCGTGTGGCGCGCGATCATCAGTTCCTCGTTGGTCGGAATCGCCCACGCCGAAGTGCGGCTGCCCGCGGTCGACAGCCGCGGACCGTTGCCGGCGTTGGCGGCGGCGTCGAACTCGACGCCCAGCCACGCGGCGGCGCGCGCCACGCGCTCGCGTATCGGCGCCGCGTGCTCGCCGATGCCTCCGGTGAACACCAGCGCGTCGAGGCCGCCGAGCGCGGCGGCGAGCGAGCCCAGCTCGCGCCCGATCCGGTAGACGAAGAGCTCGACCGCGAAGCGCGCCCGCGGCTCTTCGCTGGCGAGCAGCGTGCGCATGTCGCTCGACACGCCCGACACGCCGAGCAGCCCCGACTGCGTGTACAGCAGCTTCTCGATCGCGCGCGTGTCCATCTTGAGCTCGTCCATCAGGTAGAGGACGACGCCCGGATCGAGCGATCCCGAGCGCGTTCCCATCGGCAGCCCGTCGACCGCGGTGAAGCCCATCGTCGACGCCACGCTGCGGCCGTCGGCGATCGCGCACATGCTGGCGCCGTTGCCGAGGTGCGCGACGACGACGCGGCCGCGCGCCGCGGCGGCGTCGAAGCGCGGCAGCACCGAAGCGATGTATTCGTACGACAGCCCGTGGAAGCCGTAGCGGCGCACGCCGCGGTCGGTGATCGCGGGCGGCAGCGCGAACGCCTGCGCGACCGTCGGCATCGCACGGTGGAACGACGTGTCGAAGCACGCGACCTGCGGCAGTTGCGGCGCGCGCGCGAGCAGCGCGCGGATCGGCGCGAGGTTGTGCGGCTGGTGCAGCGGCGCCAGCGGGACGAACTTGTCGAGGCGCACCAGCACGCCCTCGTCGATGCGCACCGGCCGGTCGTATTCGACGCCGCCGTGGACGACGCGGTGCCCGACGGCCAGCAGACGGTGCTGTGCGAGTTCGCCGCGCAGGAAATCGAGCAGGTGCGCGATCGCGCCGTCGTGCCCCAGCGCCTCGCCGGCACCCCATTCGCGGCTCGCGCACACGGCGCCGGCCGCGTCCGTCGCGCGGAATTTCGGCGCCGTGTAGAGGCCCTCGGTCTGGCCGCGCAGCTTGAGCACCGGCGAGCCGTCTTCCAGCAGGAACAGCGAGAACTTGAGGCTCGACGAGCCCGCGTTGAGGACGACGATGGAATCGGCCATCACGGCTCCGGTCAGGCGGGCGGCACGACCCGGTTGCGGTGCTCGTGCGCCACGAGCTTGAGGACTGCGGCCGAGGCGAGCCGCGCGCGGACGGTGTCGGCCCGCGACGTGAGCACGATCGGCACGCGCGTGCCGAGGACGATGCCGGCGGAATCGGCGCCGGCGAGATACTGCTGCTGCTTGGCGAGAATGTTGCCGGCTTCGAGGTCCGGCGCCAGCAGGATGTCCGCCCTGCCGGCGACGGGCGACACGATGCCCTTGGTCCGCGCCGCCTCCAGCGAGATCGCGTTGTCGAACGCCAGCGGCCCGTCGAGCAGCCCGCCGGTGATCTGGCCGCGATCGGCCATCTTGCACAGCGCCGCGGCGTCGAGCGTGCCCTGGAGCTTCGAGTTCACCATTTCGACCGCCGACAGGATCGCGACGCGCGGCGTGGGAATCCCGAGGATATGCGCGAGGTCGATCGCGTTGCGGCAGATGTCGGCCTTGGTTTCGAGGTCGGGGTTGATGTTGATCGCGCAGTCGGTGACGAACAGCAGCCGGGGGTAGGTCGGCACGTCCATCACGAACACGTGCGAGATGCGACGGGCGGTGCGCAGGCCCGTCGCCGACGGCACCACCTCCTCCATCAGCTCGTCGGTGTGCAGGCTGCCCTTCATCAGCGCGTGGACCTTGCCGGCGCGGGCCATCTCGACCGCCTTGGCGGCCGCCGCATGGCTGTGCTCGACCGGGATGATCCGGAACGGCGAGATGTCGATGCCCTCGGCCTGCGCCACCGCGCGGATCTTGGCCTCCGGGCCGACGAGGAAGGGGATGATGAGGTCGTGCGCCGCGGCGTCGACCGCGCCCTGCAGCGAATCGCGGTCGCAGGGGTGCACGACCGCGCAGGGGACCGCGGGCATCCTGGCGCAGGCGGCGAACAGCGGGACGAAGCCGTCGTTGTGGCGCAGCACGATCTGCGGCGTCGCGAGGTTCGAGTACACGACGCGGCGGGTGGGCGCGCTGATCGTCATCACGCCGGCGGCGAGCACGGTGCCGTGCTGGTTGGTGCAGCTGCAGTCGAAGTCGATGCGGTGGCCTTCGGCGTGCTTGGCGCGCGCGGTGACCGTCGCCGTCAGCGTGTCGCCGACGTGGATCGCGCCGCCGTAGGTGAGCGTCGACGCGACGATCGCGCCGCCGGGGCCGGGCAGCCGGCGGTTGAGCATGCCGGCGAGGATCGCCGACGCGGCCGACCCCTGCGTCGACGGGCCCTTGCCCTGCGCGCGGTCGGCGCTGCGGGTGTGGAACGACTCGACGTCGCCGGCGGCGAGCGACAGCGCCTCGACTTCGGGGGCGACCAGAGTGCGGGTGACGGTCTCGCTGGTGCCGACCTCGATCTCGTCGAACGTGCGGTTGCTGAAATCAGCCATGGGAAATGCTTCGGGCGGCCGGTCGGGCCGGCCGTGCTGCGGGCGCGACTGGCGCCGGGTCAGGCGCGGTGGCGCATCTTGCGGATGGCTTCGAGCTGCGCCATCGCGATGGCGAGCTCCGCTTCGGCGCTGGCGATCGATTCCTTCGAGTGCTTGTTGACCATCGCCTCTTCGGCGGCTTTCTTCGCTTCCAGCGCCTTGACCTCGTCGAGATCCCTGGCGCGGATGGCGGTGTCGGCGAGGACCGTGACGCGGTTCGGCTGCACTTCGAGGAAGCCGCCCTGGACGAACACCAGTTCTTCCTGGTCCTGGCCCGGCAGCTTGACGCGCAGCGCGCCGGGCTTGATCTGCGTCAGCAGCGGCGTGTGCCGCGGGTACACGCCGAGCTCGCCCATGATGCCGGGAAGGATGACGAACTCGGCTTCACCCGAGAAGATCTGCTCTTCGGCGCTTACGACGTCGACGTGGATGGTGTGGGTCATGGCTATTGCAGCGTCTTCGCCTTCTCGAACGCTTCCTCGATGCCGCCGACCATGTAGAACGCCTGCTCGGGCAGGTGGTCGCACTCGCCGTCGACGATCATCTTGAAGCCCTTGATCGTGTCCTTCAGCGACACGAACTTGCCGGGCGAGCCGGTGAACACCTCGGCGACGAAGAAAGGCTGCGACAGGAAGCGCTGGATCTTGCGCGCACGCGCGACCGCGAGCTTGTCTTCGGGCGACAGTTCGTCCATGCCCAGAATGGCGATGATGTCGCGCAGTTCCTTGTAGCGCTGCAGCGTCTGCTGCACCGCGCGCGTGACGTTGTAGTGCTCCTCGCCGACGACGTGCGGGTCCATCTGCCGCGACGTCGAGTCGAGCGGGTCGACCGACGGGTAGATGCCGAGCGAAGCGATGTCGCGCGACAGCACGACGGTGGCGTCGAGGTGGCCGAACGTCGTGGCCGGCGACGGGTCGGTCAGGTCGTCGGCGGGCACGTACACGGCCTGGATCGACGTGATCGAACCGGTCTTGGTCGACGTGATCCGCTCCTGCAGCCGGCCCATTTCCTCGGCCAGCGTCGGCTGGTAGCCCACGGCGGAAGGCATCCGGCCCAGCAGCGCCGAGCACTCGGTGCCGGCCAGCGTGAAGCGGTAGATGTTGTCGATGAACAGCAGCACGTCGCGGCCGTCGTCGCGGAACGACTCGGCGATGGTGAGCCCGGTCAGCGCGACGCGCAGGCGGTTGCCCGGCGGCTCGTTCATCTGGCCGTACACCATCGACACCTTGGACTTCGAGAGGTCGTCCTTGTTGACCACGCCGGCGTCCATCATCTCGTGATAGAAGTCGTTGCCTTCGCGCGTGCGCTCGCCGACGCCGGCGAACACCGACAGGCCCGCGTGCGCGGTGGCGATGTTGTTGATGAGTTCCATCATCGTGACGGTCTTGCCGACGCCGGCGCCGCCGAAGAGGCCCACCTTGCCGCCCTTGGCGAACGGGCAGATGAGGTCGACGACCTTGATCCCCGTTTCGAGCAGCTCCTGCGAAGGCGACAGGTCCTCGAACGACGGCGCGTTGCGGTGGATCGACATCATTCTGTCGGATCCGACCGGGCCCCGCTCGTCGATCGGGCGGCCCAGCACGTCCATGATCCGGCCGAGCGTCTCGACGCCGACGGGCACCATGATCGGCTTGCCGGTGTTCTCGACCTTCATGCCGCGGCGCAGGCCGTCGGACGAGCCGAGCGCGATGGTGCGCACGATGCCGTCGCCAAGCTGCTGCTGCACCTCGAGCGTCAGCCCGATCTCGTCCATCTTGAGTGCGTCGTAGATGTGCGGCAGGTCGGCGCGCGCAAATTCGACGTCGACGACCGCGCCGATACACTGGACGATGGTTCCCTGGCTCATGTTCGTTTCCTTACCTTGATCTTGAATGGGGTGGTCAGACCGCTGCGGCGCCGCCGACGATCTCCGCCAGTTCCTTGGTGATCGCCGCCTGGCGCGACTTGTTGTAGATGAGCTGCAGCTCGTCGATGATCGTGCCGGCGTTGTCGGACGCCGCCTTCATCGCGACCATCCGCGCCGACTGCTCGGACGCGAGGTTCTCGTTGACCATCTGGTAGATGATCGCCTCGACGTAGCGCCGCAGCACGCCGTCGAGCAGGACCTTGGCGTCGGGCTCGTAGATGTAGTCCCACGACCCGCTCGCCACCTCGGCCTTGCGCACCGTGCCGTCGACGGCCTGGAATTCGTCGGGAATCGGCACCATCGTCGCCTGGCGCGGCACCTGCTTCATCGTGTTGACGAAGTTGGTGAAGAAGATGTGGATTTCGTCGACCTGTCCGTCGGCGTACTTGTCGAACAGCGTCTTCACCGGGCCGACCATCTTGTCGAGGTGCGGGCGGTCGCCGAGCTGGACGACGCTCGCCACGACGTTGGCGCCGAGCCGGTTCAGAAAGCCGAGTCCCTTGCCGCCGATCGCGACATAGTCGACGTCGAGGCCCTTGGCGCGCCACTCCTTGTGCTGCGTCATGAGCAGACGCAGGATGTTGGTGTTGAGGCCGCCGCACAGGCCCTTGTCGGTGGTCACGACGATCGCGCCCACGCGCTTGACCTCGGCGCGCCTGCTGAGGAACGGGTGCTTGTACTCGGTGTTGGCCTTGGCGACGTGCATCGCGATCTGCAGCGCGCGCTGGACGTACGGCCGCGTCGCGCGCATGCGGTCCTGCGCCTTCTTCATCTTCGACGCGGCGACCATCTCCATCGCCTTGGTGATCTTGCGCGTGCTGTGCACGCTCTTGATCTTGTTGCGTATTTCTTTTGAGCCCGCCATGCTTTGCGTCCGTTGCCGGTTGGGTGGGTCAGCGATCGGGGGTCGGCGCGCCGCCGTCGGCCCGCGTTCGCGGCGACGACGGTGCGAACCCGGCGATCAATACGCGCCGTTCTTCTTGAAGTCCTCGATCGCGGCGGCGAGTGCCTTCTCGTCGTCGGGCGGGAGGTCCTTGGTCTGCTCGATGCGGTCCATCAGCGTCGCGTACTTGCTCTTCATGTACGCGCGCAGCGACGACTCGAAGTGCAGCGCCTTGTCGACGGCGATGTCGTCGTAGTAGCCCTTGCTGACGGCGAACAGCGTCAGCGCCATCTCGTTGACCTGCAGCGGCTCGTACTGCGGCTGCTTCATCAGCTCGGTGACGAGGCGGCCGCGGTCGAGCTGCTTGCGCGTGGCCTCGTCGAGGTCCGAGGCGAACTGCGCGAACGCCGCGAGTTCGCGGTACTGCGCCAGCGACAGCCGGACGCCGCCGCCCAGCTTCTTGATGACCTTGGTCTGCGCGTTGCCGCCGACGCGCGACACCGAGACGCCGGCGTTGATCGCGGGCCGGACGCCGGCGTTGAAGAGGTCGGTCTCGAGGAAGATCTGGCCGTCGGTGATCGAGATCACGTTGGTCGGCACGAAGGCGGTCACGTCGCCCGCCTGCGTCTCGATGATCGGCAGCGCGGTCAGCGAACCGGTCTTGCCCTTGACCGCGCCGTTGGTGAACTTCTCGACGTATTCCTCGTTGACGCGCGCCGCGCGCTCGAGCAGCCGCGAGTGCAGGTAGAACACGTCTCCCGGGTACGCTTCGCGGCCCGGCGGGCGGCGCAGCAGCAGCGAGATCTGGCGGTAGGCCCAGGCCTGCTTGGTCAGGTCGTCGTAAATGATCAGCGCGTCCTGACCGCGGTCGCGGAAGTACTCGCCCATCGTGCAGCCCGAGTACGGCGCGATGTACTGCATCGCCGCCGAGTCGGAGGCCATCGCCGCGACGACGATCGTGTACGCCATCGCGCCCGTTTCCTCGAGCTTGCGGATCACGTTCTTGATCGTCGACGCCTTCTGGCCGATGCCGACGTAGACGCAGATCAGGTCCTTGCCCTTCTGGTTGATGATCGTGTCGATCGCCACCGCGGTCTTGCCGGTCTGGCGGTCGCCGATGATCAGCTCGCGCTGGCCGCGGCCGATGGGCACCATCGCGTCGATCGACTTCAGCCCGGTCTGCACCGGCTGCGAGACGCTCTTGCGCCAGATCACGCCGGGCGCGACCTTCTCGATCTTGTCGAAGAGCTTGGCGTTGATCGGACCCTTGCCATCGATCGGCTGGCCCAGCGCGTTGACGACACGTCCCTTCAGCTCGGGGCCAACAGGCACTTCAAGAATGCGCCCGGTGCACTTGACGGTGTTTCCTTCGGCAATGTGCTCGTATTCGCCCAGGATCACCGCGCCCACCGAGTCGCGCTCGAGGTTGAGCGCCAGGCCGAAGGTGGGCGTGCCGTCCGCAGCGGCGGGAAACTCGAGCATTTCGCCTTGCATGACGTCCGACAGGCCGTGCACGCGGCAAATACCGTCAGCCACC
>CAIWHR010000283.1 GCA_903912485.1 uncultured beta proteobacterium
CGCTGATCGGGCAGTTCACCGCGTTCAAGTCGGGGCACGGGCTCAACAACGCGCTGGCGCGTGCGCTGTTGTCGCGCCCGGAAGCGTTCGAGCTGGCAACCTTCGCCAAAGCCGACGAAGTGCCGTCGGCGTTCCAGGACTGGCAGCTCGCACCGGCCTGACGGGTCGCGTGATTCTCGTCCGCCTGCTGTTCTTTCTCGCCGTCGCCGCCATCGCGGTGTCGGGCCTGCTCTACCTCTACAGCAAGGATCGACGCTACCTGCGCTTCATCGGCAAGGTGATCCAGTTCACGATCATCCTGCTGGTCGTGGTCATGGTCGGGTTCTTTTTCGAGCGGCTGATCGCGCCGATGCTGTGATGCGGGATGCGCGGCCCCGCGCGTGACGGAATCATCGTCCCGACGCCGCGCCGCGGGCGCCGGGTCGCGCGGCGGAAGGCTACGCGCCGGCGCGGCGCAGGAAGCGCGCCAGCGCCGTCTTCAGCGAGCCCGCCGGCAAGTTGCGGGCCAGTTCGGCCAATGGTCGGAGTGATTCCTTATCCGGTTGATTTATATCAATTTTGGGTGGAATGGGCAGCGGCGATCGAACTTGCACGCGCACCCGGATTCCAGTAAATTGCCATCCATCGCGCTGCAGGGCCGCGACGAGGTCGGGCGTGCGTTGGCGGATGACGGCGGCGATGGCGCCGGCTTCGACCGCAAGCTGGAGTTCAGGCCCTTCGGCGTCGGCGACGCGCACGCGGTCCGCCAGCGGGCGGGGGATGTGGCGGCGAACGAGGAGGGTGAGCGCTTGTTCGCGCCGCCGGCGGGAATCCCAGGCGGCGACCATGGGGTCGGCGTTCAGAATTCGACAGAGCAATTGCGGCGATCGCGCCATGGTCCGGGATCCGGTATCGGTCGCGCCGGGAACCAAACGCGGCGCGCGCAGGGGGGAACGCATTTGAACATCATACTGGTCTCGGGAGCCGCGGCGCGTGCGCGGACCATCACGCTGGACTGGCGCCACTTCGCCGTCGGCAGCCTGGGTGTCCTCGTCGTCTTCCTGGCCTTCACGCTATTGTTCAACTACATCACGCTGCGCTACGCCGCGGCGACGCAGCATCCCTGGCTGCAGGCGATCGTGCTGGCCGACCAGCGCCAGGAGGCGATGCGCAGCGAGGAACTGGTCCAGGGGCACCTCACCGCCATGGCGATGCGCCTGGGCGAACTGCAGGCGCACATGCTGCGGCTCGACGGGCTGGGCGAGCGCCTCGCCGGCATCGCCGGGCTGAAACCGCAGGAGCTCCCGTCGCTGCGTTCGGGCGAGACGCCGGGTCGCGGCGGGCCGGAGTCGACGCTGATGCCGTCGCGGCCGTTGACGGTGCCCGAGTTCACCGACCTGCTGGAAAGGCTTTCGCGCCAGATCGACGGGCGCAGCGACCAGCTCGGCGTGCTCGAAGCGCTGCTGGTGCAGAGTTCGGCCAACCGCAAGTTCCTGCCGACGCTGGCGCCGATCGTCGACGGCTGGTTTTCGTCGAATTTCGGCTACCGGATCGACCCCTTCAACGGCCAGAACTCGTTTCACGAAGGCATCGACTTTCCGGCCGAGCCGGGAACGCCGATCGTCGCCGCGGCGAGCGGCAAGGTGGTGACCGCGGAGTGGCACCCCCAGTATGGTAAGATGATCGACATCGACCACGGCAACGGCCTGCTGAGCCGCTACGCCCACACCTCGCGAATGCTGGTCAGGGTTGGCGATCTGGTGGTGCGCGGACAGGGGGTGGGCACCGTGGGATCGAGCGGCCGTTCGACCGGTCCGCACCTGCACTTCGAGGTACGGCTGAACGGCGTCCCGCAGAATCCGGCGAGGTTCCTGCAATCCCCCGGCTGATCATGGCCGGTCGCGCTCGGTCGAGCGCCGAAGGCATCAGGGGTGAGGCGGTCCTCACCCCTTGTTTTTTCCTGCGCCGGCACCCAAATCCCCATTCCCTATGATTTCGAACATCCTCACCCGCATTTTCGGCAGCCGCAACGAGCGGCTGCTGAAGCAGTACGCCCAGACCGTCCGGCAGATCAACGCGCTCGAGCCGGGAATCGCCGCGCTGTCGGACGACGAGCTGAAGGCGAAGACCGCGGCGTTCAAGCAGCGCGTCGCCGCCGGCGAAGCGCTCGACGCGCTGCTGCCCGAAGCGTTCGCCGTCGTCCGCGAAGCCGGAAAGCGCGTGCTGCAGATGCGCCACTTCGACGTCCAGCTGATCGGCGGCATGGTGCTGCACAACGGCAAGATCGCCGAAATGCGCACCGGCGAGGGCAAGACGCTGGTCGCCACGCTCCCGGCGTACCTCAACGCGCTGGCCGGCAAGGGCGTGCACGTCGTGACGGTCAACGACTATCTCGCGCAGCGCGACGCCGACTGGATGGGGCGGATCTACCGCTTCCTCGGGCTGACCGTCGGCGTCAACCTGTCGCAGATGAACCACGACGAGAAGCAGGTGGCCTACGGTGCCGACATCACCTACGGCACCAACAACGAGTACGGCTTCGACTACCTGCGCGACAACATGGTGTACCAGGCGGGCGAGCGCGTGCAGCGCGAACTCGGCTTCGCGATCGTCGACGAGGTCGACTCGATCCTGATCGACGAGGCGCGCACGCCGCTGATCATCTCGGGCCAGGCCGAGGACGACGTCACGCTGTACTACCGGCTGAACGACCTCGTGCCCAAGCTCACGCGCCAGGCCGACGAGAACGGCGCGGGCGACTTCTGGGTCGACGAAAAGGCGCACCAGGTGCTGCTGTCGGAGGCGGGCCACGAGCACGCCGAGAACATCCTCGCCGACGCCGGGCTGCTCCCGCACGGCTCGAGCCTGTACGACGCGCACAACATCTCGCTGATGCACCACCTGTACGCGGCGCTGCGCGGCCACTCGCTGTTCCACCGCGACCAGCACTACGTGGTGCAGAACGGCGAGGTCATCATCGTCGACGAGTTCACCGGCCGGCTGATGCCGGGCCGGCGCTGGTCCGACGGCCTGCATCAGGCGGTCGAGGCGAAGGAGGGCGTGCCGATCCAGCGCGAGAATCAGACGCTGGCGTCGATCACCTTCCAGAACTACTTCCGGATGTACGGCAAGCTCGCCGGCATGACCGGCACCGCCGACACCGAGGCGTTCGAGTTCCAGCAGATCTACCACCTGGAAGTCGTCGTCATCCCGACGCACCAGCCGATGGTGCGCAAGGACGAGAACGATCTCATCTTCCGCACCTTCCAGGAGAAGGTCGACGCGATCCTCGCCGACATCAAGGACTGCTACGAGCGCGAGCAGCCGGTGCTGGTCGGCACCACGTCGATCGAGAATTCCGAGCTGCTCGCCGGCTACCTGGAGAAGGAGAAGCTGCCGCACCAGGTCCTCAACGCCAAGCAGCACGCGCGCGAGGCCGAGATCGTGGCGCAGGCGGGCCGGCCGAAGATGGTCACCATCGCCACCAACATGGCCGGCCGCGGCACCGACATCGTGCTGGGCGGAACGCTCGAGCCGCTGATCCTCGCGGTGCGCGACGACGAGACGCTGCCGCAGGAGCAGAAGGACGCGAAGATCAAGACGATGCGCGACGAGTGGCAGGTCCGCCACAACGCGGTGATCGGGGCCGGCGGGCTGCACATCATCGGCACCGAGCGCCACGAATCGCGGCGCATCGACAACCAGCTGCGCGGCCGCTCGGGGCGCCAGGGCGACCCGGGGTCGTCGCGCTTCTACCTGTCGCTCGAGGACCCGCTGCTGCGCATTTTCGGCGGCGAGCGCCTGGGCGCGATCATGCAGCGGCTGAAGATGCCCGAAGGCGAGCCGATCGAGCACCCGATCGTCAACCGGTCGATCGCCAAGGCGCAGAACCGCGTCGAGACGCGCAACTTCGACATCAGAAAGCAGCTGCTCGAATACGACGACGTCGCCAACGACCAGCGGCGCGTGATCTACCAGCAGCGCAACGAGCTGATGGAAAGCGCCGACATCGCCGACACCGTCCGCAACATGATCACCGGGCTCGTCGAGGAGACGGTCAAGCGCTACGTCCCGCCCGAGTCGGTCGAGGAACAGTGGGACATCGCCGGCCTCTCGCTCTCGCTCGCGTCCGAGTTCCAGCTGCAGGCGCCGATCGCCGCCTGGATGAAGGACGACCCCGAGCTCACCGACCACACGCTGCGCGACCGCCTCGCGGCGGCGGCGCTGGCGCAGTACGCGCTGAAGGAGGAGCAGGTCGGCGCCGAGCTGATGCGCCAGTTCGAGCGCAGCCTGATGCTGCAGACACTCGACGCGCAGTGGCGCGACCATCTCGCCGCGCTCGATCACCTGCGGCAGGGAATCCACCTGCGCGGCTATGCGCAGAAGAACCCCAAGCAGGAATACAAGCGCGAGTCGTTCGAGCTGTTTTCGGACATGCTCGACCGGATCAAGCACGAAGTCGTCAAGATCGTGCTGACGGTCCAGGTGCGCACGCAGGAGGACGTCCAGGCGGTCGAGGAAGCCCCGGCGGTCACCAACGTCCGCTACCAGCACGCCGATTACGAGGAGGCGCTCGCCGCCGCCGCCGCCGAGGACGCCGCCGCCAAGCCCGCGGTCGCGCCTTTCGTGCGCGCCAGCGAGAAGGTCGGCCGCAACGACCCCTGTCCCTGCGGGTCGGGCAAGAAATACAAGCAATGCCACGGGCGGATCTGACGCGACGCCGGGCCAGCTGACGGAGGTTTCGATGCCCGTGCGCTACACGCCGCCCGCACCGGCGGATCTTCTGCCCGTGCCAGGGGTAACGCTGGGCACCGCCGCCGCCCGGATCAAGAACTGGCAGCGCGACGACGTCCTGCTGGCCCTGTTCGCGCCGGGCACCACGGCCGCCGGGGTCTTCACCCGGAACCGCTTCTGCGCGGCGCCGGTGACGGTCTGCCGCAGGCACCTGTCGTCGACAGGCCATGCGGCGAGCGGCCTGCGCGCGCTGATCGTCAACGCCGGCAACGCCAACGCCGGCACCGGCGCCTCCGGCATCGCCGACGCCGAGGCGACCTGCGACGCGGTGGCGGCAGCGCTCGGCTGCGCCCGCGACGCGGTGCTGCCGTTCTCGACCGGCGTGATCATGGAGCCGCTGCCGTTGGCGAAACTCGTCGCGGCGCTGCCGGCGGCGCAGGCGGCGCAGGCCCCCGACCGCTGGTTTGCCGCGGTGTCGGCGATCATGACCACCGACACGGTGCCCAAGGGTGCGTCGCGGCGCGTGACGGTCGACGGCGTGGCGGTGACGGTGACGGGCATCGCCAAGGGTTCCGGGATGATCCATCCCGACATGGCGACGATGCTCGCCTTCGTCGCCACCGACGCGGCGGTGTCGGCCTCGGTGCTGGCGGCGCTCGCGCGCGAAATCGCCGACCTGTCCTTCAACCGTGCGACCGTCGACGGCGACACCTCGACCAACGACAGTTTCGTCGTCGCCGCTACCGGCAAGGCGGCCATGGCGCCGATCGAGCGCTCCGACGACCCGCGCCTCGCGCCGATCCGCGCGGCGCTGACCGAGGTCGCGACGACGCTGGCGCAGGCGATCGTCCGCGACGGCGAGGGCGCGACCAAGTTCATCACCATCGCCGTCGAGGGCGGCGTCGACGTCGCCGAAAGCCGCGCGGTCGCGTTCGGCATCGCGCACTCGCCGCTGGTCAAGACGGCGTTCTTCGCGTCCGACCCCAACCTCGGCCGCATCGTCTGCGCGATCGGCAACGCCGCCGCGCGCGACCTCGATCCGGCGGGCGTCGACTTCTGGCTCGACGACGTGCAGGTGGTCGCCGGCGGCGGCCGTGCGCCGTCGTACCGCGAGGAGGAGGGCCAGCGCGTGATGAAGCAGGACGAGATCACCGTCCGGGTGGCGCTCGGCCGCGGCAGCGCCGCCGCGACGGTGTGGACCTGCGATTTTTCGCACGATTACGTCAGCATCAACGCCGACTACCGAAGCTAGCGAAAGGCGGCTTCCGGCACGCGGGCAAGGCTTCGATGATGTCGTTCGGGAGTTACCCGTCCACGACGCTGGAACAGGCGCGGACGGAACGGAACAGACAGCGGGAGCACGCCAGGACGGGCCGGAACCCGGCCCGGGAACGGCAACTGGCCGCGCTGCGCTGATGCAAGCGTGGGCTGACCATCCGGACAAGGCGCGTGTCGGCGCCGGAGTGATACCGCTGCAACGCACCGCCTGACGGCTTCAGGCAAGCAGCAGACCGCGGTGCCATAGCCGCTCGATCAATGCCGCGCCCAGCCCGACGGGGCGAACACCGGGAACCCTACCTGGTTGGCGTGGCTCACCATAGGGTTATCAAGGGGAGCAATGAAACAGGCGAAGCGATTCCCGCGACCGCCGCTCGTCCTCCACCGCGAACCGGGCGGCCTCCTCGATGCGGTCGGGGCCGATTGGTATGAACTGCTCGGCCAGTGCCGCCGCCGAGAGTTCACGCTCGAGCGGATAGCGGCCGGCGTCTGCCCGTCACGGAGGACGCTCGCCATGAGGGTCCGCACCGCTTTCACGCTTGCCGTCGCCGTCGCCAGCCTCGCCGTCCTCGCGCCCGGCCACGCCGCGGCGCAGTGCCCGGCCACGGTGCCGGTCGAGGGCGCGCCGCCGCCGGGTCCGCTGCCGCTGTTCCCGCCCGACCACTGGTGGAACCTCGACGTCTCGGCCGCCCCGGTCGATCCGGGATCGTCCGGCTACATCGCGTTCATCAACAACGGCGGCACGCGCCGGCTGCATCCGGACTTCGGCGGCGAAGTGTCGCCGGGCAGCGTGGCCACCTACGGCATGCCGTACGCGATCGTCGGCGGCACGCAGCCGAAGCTGCCGGTCACGTTCCAGTACCGGGCCGAAAGCGACGGCGTCGACGGCGCGACCGGCCAGGGCCTGCCGTTCTACCCGATACCGGCGCAGGCGATCACAGAGCCGCACTGGATCGAGGGCGGCGCCCCGGGCAACGTCGACCAGCGCGCGCAGTCCGACCGGCACCTCCTGATCGTCGACTGCAGCAGCAGGACCCTGTACGAGCTCTACAACGTCTTCTACGACGGCGCGCAGGCGAGGTGGTACGCCGGCTCCGGCGCCTTCTTCGATCTCAAGGCCGACCAGCGGCGGCCCGACGGATGGACGTCGGCGGACGCCGCGGGTCTGGCCATCCTGCCGGGCCTCGTCCGCTACGACGAGGCGTGGAACGCCGCGGTGACCGACATCGGTCACGCGTTCCGGGTCACGGTGCGCGCGACCAACGGCTACGTCTACCCGGCATCGCACCGCGCCGGATCGACCGGCGGCGCGCTGCCGATGGGCGCGCGGCTGCGGCTGAAGGCGAGCGTGGCCGGCGCCGATCCGGCGCTGCGCACGGCGGACCCGAACGTCCGCAAGATCTTTCGCGCCATGCAGAAGCACGGCCTCATCGTCGCCGACAACGGCTCGGACATGTACGTCACCGGGACCTTCGACCTGCGCTGGAACAACGACGTGCTCAATCCGGCATTCTCGCTGCTGACCGCGAGCGATTTCGACGTCGTGACGCTCGGCTGGAACCCGCCGCCGGTCCCGGCCGTCGTCCCCAACTACCAGGGTCTGTGGTGGAACGCGGGCGAGTCGGGCTGGGGCATCAATTTCGCGCACCAGGGCGGCATCGTGTTCGCCACCTGGTTCACCTACGACGCGCAAGGCAAGCCGTGGTGGCTGATCGCGCAGCTGGAG
>CAIWHR010000284.1 GCA_903912485.1 uncultured beta proteobacterium
CGGCTCAAGACCAAGGATGGCGAGATGTGGGCCGCGGTGAGCAAGGCGCCGGTCAAGAAGGGCGCGCAGGTCACCATCGAGAACCCGGCGATGATGAACAATTTCGTCAGCAAGACGCTGAACAAGACCTTCGACCACATCGTGTTCGGCACGCTGGCCGGGACCGGCACCGCGGCGCCCGCCGCCAAGGGCGCCGCGCCGGCGAAGGCCGACGTGACGTCGATGCACGCCGGAGTGCCCGCCGCTGCGGAGGTCGCCGACGTCAAGGTTCCGAAGGCCAGCGGCCCCGATGCGCGGACCGTCGCCGAGATCATCGGCGGAAAGGCGACGCTGAAGGGCAAGAACGTGCTGGTCCGCGGCAAGGTCGTGAAGTTCACCCCCGAGGTGATGGGCAAGAACTGGATCCACCTGCGCGACGGTTCGGGTTCGGCGGCGGACAAGACCAACGACATCCTGGTGACGACCAAGGAGACGACCAGGATCGGCGACGTCGTCCTGATCAAGGGCGTCGTGCGCACCGACGTCGACCTGGGTTCGGGCTACGCCTACGCGGTCATGGTCGACGAGGCGACGCTGCAGAAATAGGCCGCACCCGCAGTTCCGGCGGCGCCGCGGCGCCGCCCTGCCATCCCGCCCGGCGCAAGGCGAGGTCGACGAGCCACAGCGCGCCGCCGACGACGATCGCCGCGGCCAGCCAGCGCAGCGCGCTCGCGCCGAATGCGGCGTCGAGCGGCGGGGGGCGAAACCGGGCCAGGCGATCCCAGCGTTCGCCCGTCCAGTGCCACGCGGTGTGCGCGACCAGCGCCGAGACGACGATGATCCCCATCCGCGCGGGGACCGCGCGCAACGCGAGGCCGAGCGCGGCGACGAGCAGCGCGACGACCAGCAGCTGCCCGAGTTCGACGCCGAGGTTGAAAGCGAAGAGCGCGGTGACGACGTGCGTCCCGGCCAGCTGCAGCGTCTCGCGCAGCGCGAACGCGAAGCCGAAGCCGTGGACGAGGCCGAACGCGAACGCGATCAGCCATCGCCGCTCCAGGCCGCCGCCGACGATGTTCCCGAGCGCCATGCCGACGATCGACGCCGCGATCAGGACCTCGATCAGCGGCGGAAACCACGGCGCGCCCGGCGCGAAGCCGAGGGCCGACGCGATCAGCGTGACCGAGTGCGCCACGGTGAACGCCGTGACGACGACGACCAGCGGGCGCAGCCTTCGCAGCGGCAGCACCAGGCACAGCAGGAACAGCAGGTGATCGCCACCGTCGAGAATATGGAAGAAACCCAGTTCGACGAAGCGCGACGCCGCCTGGAACCAGCGCGGATCGAGCGCCACCCGTCCCGGGTCGGCGCGGAGTTCGAACACGCGCGCGGCGCCGCCGGGCGGCAGAAACTGCAGCGTCGTGCGCACGTCGAGGCCCAGGCGCGCGAATCGCGGGTGGATCGAGAATGCCGAGCGGTCCGACGCGATCGCGTACTCGAGCAGCGCGTCGAGATGCTGCTGGTTCCAGACGAGATCGAGCGCAACGGGCAGCGCCGGCCCGGTGGCGTGCGCCAGCGCCTCGGGCCACGAGGCGAACGACCGGTCCGAGGGCAGCGAGACGCGGACTGCGGCCACGCGCGGGGCCGCGAGGCGGGTGTCGCCTTCGTACACGTCGACGCTGTCGGCCAGCCCGAGCGTCGCCGCGTCGCGCAACGCCGCGTCGAGGCGGGCGAGGTCGAGGTAGCCCGGTCCGCGCCTGGGGAAATCGATGTCGGTCATCGCGGCGAGCGGGACGCGAACCAGCAGCTGCAGCCGATCCCCCGCCGGGCGGACGAAGGCCTGGATCCGCACGTCGGCCGGGACGTCGTGAGCGCCGGCCGCCGCGGCCAAGCCCAGCGCCACCGCGATCGCGATCGCCAGCCGGAGCAGCGCGCGGCGCGCGCGGGCTGCGCCCGCCCCGGCCGGACGGGAAGCGGGTGCGGCGTGCGGCGGGCGCCGGGGCGTCGGGGAGTTCCTGCGCGGGGGCATCGACGAAGGCGGTTCCGGGGAAGGTGGCGGTCGGGGCCGGCCGGCAACGGGACGCTGCCGGCGCGGGTGCGGCAAGGGTAGTGCGTGCGCACGGCGACTGACAAGAGGGAAATCGGCAGCGTAGAATCGCCGGTCGCCCGGACGTCGCCCGCATCGATGGCCGGCGCTCGAGGGCTGCCGACGGCGGCGCGACCGTGCCCGGCGGCTCCGGGCGACGAGGGGGGAGCGATGAAGCACATGGTGCAGCGGCGCCGCGTCTATGCCGGCGCGGGGGTCGTCGTCCTCGCCGGCCTTCTGGCGGCGGGCGGGGCGGCGCTGCAGGGCGAGGTCGACGCGCAGGCGCGCAGCGTGCAGGCGCCGATGTTCGAGGTCGACCCGCTGTGGCCCAAGCCGCTGCCGAATCACTGGCTGCTGGGATCGGTGGTCGGCGTCTGGGTCGACGACCAGGACAATGTCTGGATCGTCCACCGCGGTGCGGCGACGCTCAGCAGCGACGAGAAGGCGCTGGACCTCAAGGTCGGCGAGTGCTGCCGCGCAGCGCCTCCGGTGCTGGCGTTCGACCCGGCGGGCAACCTGATCCGGTCGTGGGGCGGCCCCGGGGCGGGGTACCAGTGGCCGGAGTCCAACCACGGCATCCACGTCGACTACAAGGGCAACGTGTGGATCGGCGGCAACGGCGCGAAGGACGCGCAGATCCTCAAGTTCACGCAGGACGGCAAGTTCCTGATGCAGGTGGGTCGCCGCGGCGGCAGCGCCGGCAGCAACGATCTGGCCAACTTCGGGCGCGCCGCCAAGATCTGGGTCGACCCCAAGACCGACGAGGCGTACGTCGCCGACGGCTATCTCAACCGGCGCGTCGCCGTGCTCGACGCCGATTCGGGAAAGATGAAGCGGCACTGGGGCGCCTACGGCAACCGGCCGGACGACAGGCAGCAGGGCAGGTACGACCCCGCGGCGCCGCCCTCGACCCAGTTCCGCAATCCGGTGCACTGCGTCGAGCGCGCCGGCGACGGGCTCGTCTACGTGTGCGACCGCCAGGCGGACAGGGTGCAGGTGTTCCGTCCCGACGGCAGCTTCGTCAGGGAGGCGTTTTTCGCCAGGAACACGCTGGGGTCGGGGTCGGTGTGGGACCTCGCGTTCTCCCGCGACCGGGAGCAGCGCTATCTCTTCATCGCCGACGGCAGCAACGAAAAGGTCCGCGTCGTGCTGCGCGACACGCTGGAGGAGGTGACGAGTTTCGGCGACGGGGGGCGACAGCCCGGCCAGTTCTTCGGCGTGCACAGCATCGCCACCGACTCGAAGGGCAACGTCTACACGGCCGAGACCTACGAAGGCAAGCGCCTGCAGAAGTTCGCGTACAAGGGGCTGGGCCGCGTTGCGGCGGGCGAGCAGGGCGTCGTGTGGCCGCAGGCGAAATAGGCGCGCGCCGCGCCCCGGGGCGCGTGGCTGCGCTCGATCAAGTCGCGCGCCCGCCGAATTTGCTACATTGGGAACGGGTTCTGACTGCGGCGTCGAAGCGATGATTCGATTCACCCGAGGCAACGTCAAGCCGGATACGCCGCTGCTGTTCCTGCTGCCGGTGTTCGGGATCCTGCTGCTGATCCTGATCTGGTCGGCGCTGTCCGAATTCCTGAACGCGGAGCGCATCCGCGCGGTGCACGGCGCCGCCGTCGCCGTCGCCGGCCATGCCCGTGCGCACGAGCGGTCGACGGGGCAGCTGCTGAGCGCGATCGATCAGGTCACCCGCATCACGCAGTTCGAGTTCGAGCGATCGCGCGAGCGCAGGGAGCCGCTGGACCTGCCGGCGCTGGTCAAGCGCTCGCTGCTGCAGACCGACGCGACCAGCCTGATTGCCGTCGTGGACGAGGCGGGCCATGCGACGACGATCTTCCCGCCTCGGGCGCATCCGTCGTCACCGCCGGCGGGCGGCGCCGGCCTCGGCGGCGGAGAGGCGTTCGCCGTGCATCGCGACGTCGACGCGGGCGGGCTCCACGTCGGCAAGCCCGTCGTCGATGCGGCCTTCGACCGGCCGATGATTCCGGTCACGCGCCGCCTCAACAACGCCGACGGTTCGTTCGCCGGCGTCGTGATGGTGCTGGTCGATCCGGCGCGGTTCGCCGACGCCTACGACGCCGCCGGACCCGGGGATCGCGGGCTGCTGGCGGTCCTCGGCGGCGACGGCGTGTTCCGCGCCGTCCGATCCGGCGCCGCGACGTCGACCGGTGCCCGGGCCGACTACGCGGCCACGATCGAGCGGCTAAGGCGGTCCGAGGACGGCAAGCTCGCGGTGACCGGACTGACCGACGACATCCCGCGCTTCGCCGCCGGGCGCTCGCTCGCCGCCTACGGCATCGTCGCCATCGCCGGCGCCGCGGAGGACGACGCGCTGGCCGACTATCGCGCGCTGCGCGACCATTACCGCAAGTACGCGCTGGTCGCCTCGCTGATGATCGTCGGCGTGCTCGCGGTGGCGATGCTGCTGGTGCTGCGCATGAAGCAGAGTCATCGCGAGACCGAGGCGGCGCGCGCGACCTACCACGCCGCTTCCGAAGGCAGCCTCGACGCCTTCCTGCTGCTGCGCACGGTCAAGGGCCGCGACCAGCGGATCTCGGAGTTCCTGGTCGAGGACGCCAACAGCCAGGCGCTGCACCTGCTCAAGATGCCCCGCGACAAGGTCATCGGCATGCGGCTGCGGACGCTGCTGCCGAAGCTGGTCCGGCGGCGCCTGTACCGGCGCTATTACCGGGTGCTCGAAACCGGACAGCCGATCGAGGAGGAGATCGAGACCGACTGGGGTCGCCAGGGGCCGCGGTGGTTCAGGCACCAGGTGGTCCCGATCGACGGCGGGCTGGCCGTCACGCTGCGCGACATCGACGCCGCCAAGCACGTCCAGCACACGCTCGAGCGCGCCGCCAACCTCGACAGCCTGACCTCGCTGCCGAACCGCAGGCAATTCGTCGAGCACGCGATCCAGGCGATCGACCGCTGCAAGGCCGGCGGCGTCAATCTCGGCGTCCTCTTCATCGATCTCGACAATTTCAAGAGCGTCAACGACACGCTCGGGCACGACGTCGGCGACCTCCTGCTGCAGGCGGTCGCGGTGCGGTTGCAGTCGTGCATCCGCGCCGACGACATCCTCTGGCGGCTGGGCGGCGACGAGTTCATCGTCACCATGGAGGGCGTCCGCAACCGGGCCGAGGCCGAGGTCGTGTGCCGCCGCATCGCCGACGTCTTCGGGCCTCCGATCGTCATCCGCGAGATCAGCATCTCGACCAGCGCCAGCATCGGCGTCGCCTTCTGCCCCGAGGATGCGGAGGACGCGAACACGCTGCTCAGGAACGCCGACCTCGCGATGTACGAAGCCAAGGAATTCGGCAGCGGTGCGTACCAGTTCTTCACGCCCGAGATGGGCGAGCGCCGCGCGGCGCGGATCGACATCGAGCAGGACCTGCGCAACGCGCTGCGGCGCTACGAGATGTTCCTCGTCTACCAGCCGAAGGTCAGGCTCTCCGACGGCAAGGTGACCGGGCTCGAAGCGCTGGTGCGCTGGCAGCATCCCGATGCCGGCCTGGTGAGCCCGCTGGACTTCATCCCGATCGCGGAGGAGAGCAATCTCATCCACCTGCTCGGCGACTACGTCTTCCAGATCGCCTGCTCGCAGATCCGGCGCTGGCAGGCGATGGGGCACGATCCGATCCCGGTCGCGGTGAATGTCTCGCCGCGGCAGTTCGCGTGGGAAGGCATCGCCGAGCGGCTGCTGTCGATCGTCCAAGCCAGCGGGGTTTCGCCCGGACTGCTGCAGATCGAGCTCACCGAGAGCGCGATCATGAAGGACACCGACGCGGCGCGGCGCAAGCTGTCGGAACTCAAGCGGCACGGCATCTCGCTGTCGGTCGACGACTTCGGGACGGGGCACTCGAGCCTCGCGTCGCTGCAGTCGTTCCCCATCGACACGCTGAAGATCGACCGCTCGTTCGTCGAGCGCTCCGACTCGCAGGACGGCATGGCGATTCTCCGGGCCATCGTCCTGATGGCGCACACGCTGCGGATGGATGTCGTCGCCGAGGGCGTGGA
>CAIWHR010000285.1 GCA_903912485.1 uncultured beta proteobacterium
CCGGCCAACGGCAGGCCCTCGACGAACACCCGCGTCTGGTCGGCGATCTCCGAACCGCGGGCGAGCGTGCCGGCAAGCGCCAGCGCGGCGAACAGCGCCAGCCCGAACAGCGCCGGCCAGCGCGCGCGCGCGGCGGCAGCCGCACCGGCACCCGGCGCCCCGCCGGGCCGAAGGAACCTCCACTCGCGCTTCGCCATCGCAGCCCTCTTTCGGTTGCGGACCGGCGGCGGACCTTCCGGGCCGGTGCCGTCCATGTGCGAATCGTACGCGCGCGACGGCGGCCGGCAGTTGCCGAAATGCGCGGGTTTTACGGTGCTGTTCGGCAGATCGCACTTTGTACGCGCTCGCATAATCGGCAGCATCGGAGAAAAGGACAGGGCCATGCCGGTCGGACTCGACGACTATCTGAAGTTCAACGCCGAAGCGCTGAAGCTGCGCAGCTACCGGCAGGAGCTCATCGCCTCGAACATCGCCAATGGCGACACGCCGAACTACAAGGCGGTCGACATCGAGTTCGCGCAGGCGCTGCGCGCCGCGACCGAGCACCCGGCGGTCGGCGCCGCAGGCGGCGCGGCGGCGGCAGCGCCGGATCTCCTGTACCGGACGCCGGCGCAGTCGAGCGTCGACGGCAATTCGGTCGAGATGGACGCCGAGCGCGCCAAGTTCGCCGACAACACGGTCCGCTACGAGGCCGCAATGCGCTTTTTGTCCGGACAGCTGCGCACGCTGCTGTCCGCCGTCCAGGGGCAATGACGATGTCGCTGTTCAACGTGTTCGACGTGGCGAGTTCGGCGCTGGGAGCGCAGACGCAGCGGCTCAACGTGGTGGCGAGCAACATCGCCAACGCCGACAGCGTGGCCGGGCCCGACGGCAAGGTGTACCGCGCCAAGCAGGTCGTGTTCGAGGCCACGCTGCCTCCCTCCGGCGAAGGGCCGGCCGGGGTGCGCGTGTCCGAGGTCATCGAGGACGCGGCGGCGCCGAAGCTGGTCTACGAGCCCAAGCACCCGCTCGCCGACGCCAACGGCTACGTCGCGATGCCCAACGTCAACGTCGTCGAGGAAATGGTCAACATGCTGTCGGCGTCGCGCTCGTACCAGGCCAACGTCGAGCTGATGAACACCGCCAAGACGCTGCTCCTCAAGACCCTCACCATCGGGCAGTGAAGCCCGGGAGAACCCCATGACGACCACCAACTCGATCTCCGCGGTCAGCGGCTTCGGCGCCAGCGCCGCCGCCAGCGCCGCCGCCGCGGCCACCGCCGCCAAGGCCAACGACGCCGCCGATCGCTTCCTGACGCTGCTGATCACGCAGATGAAGAACCAGGATCCGCTGAACCCGCTCGACAACGCGCAGCTCACCAGCCAGCTCGCGCAGATCAACACCGTCAGCGGCATCAACAAGCTCAACGACACCGTCGCCGCGCTGTCGGCTTCGCTTAACGCCGGCCAGTCGCTGCAGGCGGTCGGACTGGTCGGCCGCTCGGCGCTGGTCGCCGGCAACAAGATCGAGCTCGCCGGCGGCAAGGCGGCCGGCGGCTTCACGCTGCCGTCCGCGGCCAACGGCGTCACGGTGACGGTCAAGGACGCTGCCGGCGCCGTCGTGCGCACGATGCCGCTCGGCACCGTGCCGGCGGGCAAGGGCAGCTTCGTCTGGGACGGCCAGACCGACGCGGGCGGCACGGCGAAGGACGGCCTCTACACGTTCGCGGTCGCAGGCAGCGCCGGCGGCAAGGTGGTGACCGCGGACACGCAGATGCAGGGCAAGGTCGTCGGCCTGGTGGCCGGCGCCAGCGGCATGCAGCTCAATCTCGGCCAGCTCGGGCTGTTCGAACTGAGCCAGGTCGTCGAAGTCAACTAACGAGGAAACGCCATGGGCTTTCAACAGGGACTGAGCGGACTGTCGGCTGCGGCAAGCAGCCTCGACGTCATCGGCAACAACATTGCCAATTCAACCACCGCCGGCTTCAAGTCTTCGACCGCGCAGTTCGCCGACGTGTACGCGACGTCGCTGTCCGGATCGGGCACCAACCCCATCGGCACCGGCGTGCAGTTGGCGGGGGTCGCGGCCAACTTCCTCCAGGGCAACATCGCGGTGACCAGCAATCCGCTCGACGCCGCGATCGACGGCATCGGCTTCTTCCGCCTGGACACCAACGGCGTCATCAGCTACACGCGCAACGGCCAGTTCCACATCGACAAGTACGGCGAACTGGTGAATGCCGCGAATGCCAAGGTCACGGGGTACACGGCCGTGGACGGTGCGATCGTTCCGGGGAACCTGGGGCCTCTGGCGATCCCGACCGACGACCTGTTGCCGAAAACCAGCTCCAAGGCGGGGATTGTCGCCAACCTCGACTCCCGCGCCGCCATTCCCACCGTGAGCCCGTTCGACCCCGCCGACGCGGGCTCGTACAACTCGGCGACGTCGATCAACGTCTACGACAGCCTCGGCAACGCGCACGCGTTTGCCACTTACTACGCCAAGACCGCAGACAACACGTGGAGCGTCTACGGCACCGTCGATGGCGTCGCACAGGCCGCCGTGCTCGGCACCCTCGCGTTCAGTACCGGCGGGACGCTGACCGGCCCGGTGGTCTCTCCCGGCCCGCCGCCCGTGTACGGCCTTGCCTCGGTCACGCTGACGCTTCCGGTGGTCGCAGGCGCCAACCCCACGGTGACGCTGGCGCCGGTCAACTTCACCGGCACCACCCAGTTCGCCAGCAGCTTCGGCGTCACCGCGCTGACGCAGGACGGCTACTCGTCGGGCAAGTTCACCGCGTTCTCGATTGCCGGCGACGGCACCATGCAGGGCCGCTATTCGAACGGCGAAACGCGCCCGCTGGGCCAGGTCGTGCTGGCGACGTTCGCCAACTCCGAAGGCCTGCAGCCGCTGGGCGGCAACGCCTTTGCCGAGTCGTCGACCTCGGGCCAGGCGCTGGTCGGCGCGCCCGGCTCCAGCAGCCTGGGCTCGCTGCAGTCGGGCGCGGTCGAGGAGTCCAACGTCGACCTGACGCGCGAGCTCGTCGGCATGATCACCGCGCAGCGCTTCTACCAGGCCAACGCGCAGACGGTGAAGACGCAGGACCAGGTGCTCAACACGCTGGTGAACCTGCGCTAAACCGTGATTGACGCAGAGGGAGCGCCATGGACCGCATGATCTACACCGCGATGTCGGGAGCGCAGGCCGCGCTGGCGCAGCAGGCGGTCACCGCGAACAATCTGGCCAACGTCGGGACGACGGCGTACAAGGCGCAGACGACGGCGTTTCGCGTCGCGCCCGTCGTCGGGCCCGGGCTGCCGACGCGCGCCTACGCGGTCGAGACGACCATCGGCGCCGACATCACGCCGGGCGCGATCCGGCTCACCGGGCGCGACCTCGACGTCGCCGTCGCCGGCGCCGGCTTCATCGCCGTCCAGGCGCGCGACGGCAGCGAGGCGTACACGCGCAACGGTTCGCTTTCCATCGACGCCGACGGCCAGCTGCAGACGCACGCCGGGCTGCCGGTGATCGGCGAGGGTGGCCCGATCACGATCCCGCCCGACACGACGGTCACCATCGGCCGCGACGGCACCATCTCGGCGGTGACCGGCGGCCAGTCGCTCGCCAACGTCACCGTGCTGGGCCGGCTCAAGCTCGTCAGCTTCGCCAACGGCGACGTCCTGCGCGGCGGCGACGGGCTGTTCCGGGCGAAGGACGGCAACCCCGTCGACGCCGACCCGGCGATCTCGGTGGTCGGCGGCTCGCTGGAGGACAGCAACGTCAATTCGGTGCAGGCGATGGTCGACATGATCGCCATCGCCCGCCAGTTCGAGATGAACATCAAGCTGCTGCAGAGCGCCGACCAGAACGCGCAGCGCGCGACGCAACTGCTCGCCGCCGGCCAGTGACGGCCGCCAACACGACGGAGATTTCCGCATGATCCGCTCCCTCTGGATTGCCAAGACCGGTCTCGACGCGCAGCAGACTCAGCTCGACGTGATCGCCAACAACCTCGCCAACGTCGCCACCACCGGCTTCAAGCGCTCGCGCGCGATGTTCGAGGACCTGCTCTACCAGACGGTGCGCCAGCCCGGCGCGCAGTCGACGCAGCAGACGCAGCTGCCGACCGGGCTGCAGCTCGGCGTCGGCGTCATGCCGGTCGCCACCGCCAAGATCTTCACGCAGGGCAACCTGCAGCAGACCGGCAACGTGCTCGACGTCGCGATCAACGGCCAGGGCTTCCTGCAGGTGACGATGCCCGACGGCACGACGCAGTACACGCGCGACGGATCGCTGCAGACCGACAGCCAGGGTCAGCTGGTCACCCCCGGCGGCTACCCGATCACGCCGTCGATCACGATTCCCTCCAACGCGCTGACGATCACCATCGGGCGCGACGGCACCGTCGGCGTGACGCAGCCGGGCTCGGCGGCGAACACGCAGGTCGGCGCGATCCAGCTGGCCAACTTCATCAATCCGGCCGGGCTGCAGAGCCAGGGCCAGAACATGTACGCCGAGACCGCGGCTTCCGGCTCGCCGACGACCAACGCGCCGGGCAGCAACGGCGTGGGCGCGCTGTCGCAGGGCTACGTCGAGACGTCGAACGTCAACGTGGTCGAGGAGCTGGTCAGCATGATCGCGACGCAGCGCGCCTACGAGATCAATTCCAAGGCCGTGTCGACGTCCGACCAGATGCTGGCGAAGCTGACCCAACTGTAGCGTGGAGGATGGCATGACGACGTTTCGCAGTGCGGCGGGCGTGGGGCGGGTGGCGGCGGCGTGCGCGGTGCTGGCGCTGGCGGCCGGCTGCGCGAACCTGGAGCACATGACGCGCACGGTCGAAGTCCAGAAGCCGCTGACGGCGCGCCCGGCGACGCCGATCGTGATCGCCGGCAACGGCAGCATCTTCCAGCCGACCGCGGTCTCCAACGGCGTCGTCTACCAGTCGCTGTTCGAGGACCGGCGCGCGCGCGAGATCGGCGACACGCTGACCGTCGTCATCAGCGAGACGGTCACCGCCAGCAAGAAGGCGAGCTCGGCGGCCGACCGCTCGGGCAGCACCAAGTTCGAGATCTCGTCGATCAAGACGCCGACCGGCCTCACCTACCAGGGCGGCGCCATCGCCGGCAGCTCGGGTCAGGCGTTCGAGGGCAAGGGCGACTCCAGCGCCAACAACGTGTTCAACGGTTCGATCACGGTGACGGTGATCGAGGTGCTTCCCAACGGCAACCTGGTCGTCAGCGGCGAGAAGCAGATCGGCATCAACCAGGGGTCCGAATTCATCCGGCTGTCGGGGGTCGTGGCGCCGCACCGCATCGGCTTCGGCAACACCGTGCAGTCGATCCACATCGCCGACGCGCGATTCGAATACCGCGGCACCGGCTACATCGACGAAGCGCAGACGATGGGTTGGCTGGCGCGCGTGTTCCAGTCGATCCTGCCATTCTGAGAAGGCAGCAAAGGAAAGCCATGGGCAGCACCAGGAAAGGCGGCGGCGCGACGGTCGGGACGTGGGCCATGGCGCTCTTTGCGCTGTTCGCGGCGGCGTTCGCGCCGGCATCGGGCGCCGAGCGGATCAAGGACCTCGCCGACATCCAGGGCGTGCGCAGCAACCAGCTGCTGGGCTTCGGCCTGGTGGTCGGCCTCGACGGCACCGGCGACCAGACGACGCAGACGCCGTTCACCGTGCAGGGCATCGCGTCGATGCTGTCGCAGCTCGGGATCAACATCCCCAGCGGCACCGGCAGCAGCCTGCAGCTGAAGAACATCGCCGCGGTGATGGTCACCGCGCAGCTTCCGCCGTGGGCGCAGCCCGGCCAGCAGATCGACATCACCGTGTCGTCGCTGGGCAACGCCAAGAGCCTGCGCGGCGGGACGCTCTTGATGACGCCGCTGAAGGGCGCCGACAGCCAGATCTACGCCATCGCGCAGGGCAACGTCGCGGTGGCCGGCGCGGGCGCGTCGGCCGGCGGCAGCAAGACCACCGTCAACCACCTGTCGGCCGGACGCATTCCGGCCGGCGCCACCGTCGAGCGCTCGGTGCCGTCGACGGTGGGGCAGGGCCCGTACGTGACGCTCGACCTGCGCGAGACCAATTTCGGCACCGCGCGGCAGATCGCGGCGGCGATCAACGCCAAGTACGCGCAGACGATCGCGCTGGCGCAGGACGGGCGCACCGTCCGCGTGCGCGCGCCCGACACCCCCGACGACCGCGTCACCTTCCTCGCCAATCTCGAGGAGATCAGCGTCGTCACGGCGATGGCGGCGGCGAAGGTCATCATCAACGCCCGCACCGGCTCGATCGTGATGAACCAGGCGGTCGCGCTCGACCCCTGCGCGGTGGCGCACGGCAACCTCACGGTGACCGTCAACAGCGAGCCGGTGATATCGCAGCCCGGACCGTTCTCGCAGGGGCAGACGGTGGTCACCGAAAAGGCATCGATCGACATCAAGCAGGAAGGCAAGGGCCTCACCGCGCTGCCCGGCGGCGCCAAGCTCACCGACGTGGTCAAGGCGCTGAACAGCCTCGGCGCGTCGCCGGCGGACCTCCTGGCCATCCTGCAGGCGATGAAGTCGGCCGGTTCGCTGCGGGCCGAGCTCGAGATCATCTGACGGGACCGCGGCGATGGCCATCTCCACCCCGACCGGCGACGTATCGAAACGCCTCGCGCTCGACGTCGGCGCGCTCGCCGGGCTGAAACAGCAGGCGAAGGCCGCGCCCGACCAGGCGCTCAAGGCGGCGGCCTCGCAGTTCGAGGCGCTGTTCACGCAGATGCTGCTGAAGAGCATGCGCGCCGCGCTGCCGCAGGACGGCCTGATGTCCAGCGACTCGTCGCGGACGTACACCGAGATGCTCGACGCGCAGCTCGCGCAGCACCTCGGCAAGCGCGGCATCGGCATCGCCGACATGATGGTCAAGCAGCTGTCGCGGGGGCTCGCCAAGGGCACCGCGGCCGACGGCGCCGCGGGCGCGCCCGTCGACGGCGCCTTCCCCGCCGCCGCGCCGGCCGCG
>CAIWHR010000286.1 GCA_903912485.1 uncultured beta proteobacterium
CGGCGCCGCCTTGGCCGCGGTCTTCTTCTTCGCCGCGGTCTTGGCCGCCGCGGGGGCCTTCTTCGCCGCCGCCTTGGCCGTTGCCGCGGGAGCCTTCTTCGCCACCGCCCTGGCCGCCGCCGGCGTCTTGCTCGCGACGGTCCCGGCCGCTGCCGCGGGGGCCTTTTTCGCCGCCGCCTTGCGCGGCTTCTTCGCCGCCGGCTCGCCGCCGCCGCGCTCGACCTTGGCGTCGAGCAGCGCCAGCGCTTCGTCGAGCGTCAGCGCGTCGACCTGGTCGCGGTCGGGCAGCGTGGCGTTGACGCTGCCGTGCTTGACGTAGGGCCCGTAGCGGCCGGCGTGCAGCTCCACCGGCTGGCCGTCCTTCGGATGGGTGCCCAGCACGCGCAGCGCGGCGGTCCCGCGTTGCGCGCGCGCGCCCTTGCCGCCCACCTTGGCCTCGAACTCGAAGCCGATCTTGCCGTCGGGCTGGCGCACGAGGAACGCGGAAAAGCCGCGCTTGGTGCGCGACGACACGAACTGCAGCAGGTCGGTCTTGCCGGTCGCCAGCAGCTTCTGCATCTGCGCGCGCTCGATCGGCCGCTGCAGGATCACGCGGCCCGAACGGAAATCGCAGGTCTTGTCCGGGCCGATCGACTTCTCGCAGACGTACGACTGGGTGGCCTCGAACACGCGCGCCGTGCACTTGGGGCAGGCTCCGAGCGGCTCCTGCCCGCTGAAGTCGATGGGCTCGTCGTCGGCGCCGTCGCGCTCGGGAAAGTCGAACGAGACCTCGTTGGCGTCGGAGAGCTTGATCGACGCCGAGAACGGCCGCCCGATGCGGCTGCGAAAGCCGTCGAGCGGGCCGACCCGGCGCTCACGCAGCAGCGTCTCGGCTTCGCCCGCCTCGAGCTGGCGGCCGCCCATGATCTTCCAGAAGCCGAAGTCGCAGGCCTGGCACTGGAATTTCTTGTAGTTCTCGTGGATTTCGCCGCCGCACTTGGGGCAGGGCACCGCGAGCGTCGCGAAGTCGCCCGGAATGGTGTCGCTTTCCTGCAGCTTCGCCTGCCCGACGATGTGCTCGGTCATCGCGACGATCTCGCGCATGAACGTCTCGCGCGCGAGCTTGCCCTTCTCCATCTGCGCGAGCTTGAACTCCCATTCGGCGGTGAGCTCGGGCGAGAACAGTTCGGGCACGCCGAGCCCCCGCAGCAGCGCGATCAGCGAGAACGCCTTGGCCGTAGGCTGCAGCTCCTTGCCTTCGCGCAGGATGTATTTCTCGGTGAGCAGCCCTTCGATGATCTGCGCGCGCGTCGCCGGCGTGCCGAGGCCCTTCTCGCGCATCGCTTCGCGCAGGTCCTCGTCGTCGATCAGCTTGCCCGCTCCCTCCATCGCCGACAGCAGCGTGGCTTCGTTGAGGCGCGCCGGCGGCCGCGTCCGGTTGGCGGCGACCTCGACCTTCTCGGTGGCGACGACTTCGCCGGGCTTGACCGGCGTCAGCGTTCCCTCCTCGCCCGCGGTGTCCTTGCCGTAGACCGCCAGCCAGCCGGCGGCGACCATCACCTTGCCTTCCGATTTGAAGGGCTCGCCGGCCACGCGCGTGATCCGCGTCGTGATCGTGAACTCGGCCGGCGGATAGAACGCCGCGATGAAGCGCTTGACGACGAAATCGTAGAGCTTGGCCTCGAGTTCGTTCAGGTGTTTCGGCTGGACCAGCGTCGGGATGATCGCGAAGTGGTCGGAGATCTTGGCGTTGTCGAAGATCCGCTTGTTGGGCTGCACCCACTTCTGCTTGAGAATCTGCCGCGCGAAGCCGCCGTAGGCGTTCGATTCCTTCAGCGCCTCCATCGTCGCCTTCACCGTGTCGAGGTAGTCCTCGGGCAGCGCGCGCGAGTCGGTGCGCGGATAGGTGAGCGCCTTGTGCTTTTCGTAGAGCGCCTGCGCGAGCGACAGCGTCGTTCGCGCCGACAGGCCGAAGCGGCCGTTGGCTTCGCGCTGCAGGCTGGTCAGGTCGTAGAGGAGCGGCGCGCCCTGCGTCGACGGCTTCGATTCCTCGGTGACCTCGCCCGGCTGGCCTTCGCAGGCGGCGGCGATCGCTTGCGCCCGCTCCTCGCCCCACAGGCGCTCGGCGCGCGCGTCGGGGTCGTCCTCGCTCTTCCTGAACTTCTCGTCGAACCAGCGGCCACCGTACTCGCCGGCCTCGGCCCCGAACGTGCCGAGGACTTCCCAGTAGTCGCGCGGCCGGAACGCGCGGATCTTCTCCTCGCGCTCGACCAGGATCGCCAGCGTCGGCGTCTGCACGCGGCCGACGGTCGTCAGCTGGAACCCACCCGACTTGGAGTTGAACGCGGTCATCGCGCGGGTGCCGTTGATGCCGACCAGCCAGTCGGATTCGGAGCGGCACACGGCGGCGTCGGCCAGCGGCTGCATCTGCGCGCCGGTGCGCAGGCGCTCGAAGCCGTCGCGGATCGCCGCGGGCGTCATCGACTGCAGCCACAGCCGCCGGATCGGCTTGGCCGCCTTCGCGTACTGGACGATGTAGCGGAAGATCAGCTCGCCTTCGCGCCCGGCGTCGCAGGCGTTGATCAGGTCGCCGACGTCCTTGCGCTTGAGGAGTTTCAGCAGTGTCTTCAGCCGGTTCTCGTTCTTCTCGATCGGCTTCAACGCGAAATGCGTCGGGATCGCGGGCAGGTGCGCAAACGTCCACTTGCCGCGCTTGACCTCCTCGGCCTCGGGCATTCCGATCTCGAGCAGGTGGCCGACCGCCGACGACAGAAGGTAGGCGTCGCTCTCGAAATAGTCGTCGTGACGGGTGAAGCCGCCCAGCGCGCGCGCGACATCGGCGGCGACGGACGGTTTTTCTGCAATGATCAGGCTTTTGGTCATGAGGAGGCGCCACGCACCGCCACGGAGGCGACCCGGCGCGGTTGCGACGGTCCCGCCCGGAGAGGCGCAAAGAGGCGGAGATAGTACCGAAGGACTTGCCGGGGGGGCAAGAAGACCTTTGGCCAAGGCGGCCCGGAGGGGGGTCAAGGCGCGCGGGCGCGCGGGCGCGCGCGAGGCGGCAGGCGGTGATTCGGCTCCCCGGCCCCTCGACAGCCCGCGCCGTCAGCGCCGCCGCTGCCAAAGACCGCCGGCCAGCGACGCCACCGCGCCGTCGAGTTCGAGCGCGGTCAGCGCCGCCAGCACGGCCCCCGCCGATTGCCCGCACCGCGCCACCAGCGTGTCGACGTCGGCCGGTGCGTCGCCGAGGGCGGTCTGCACGGCCGCCGCCGCCGGGTCCCGGGCGGCCGTCGCCGGCTCCGGGGCGACGCCCGCCGGAGCGGCGGCAGGGAATCGGAGTTCGTCGAGGATGTCCTGCGCCGTCTCGACGAGCTTGGCGCCGTCGCGGATCAGCCGGTGGCATCCCTTGGAGAACGGCGAGTGGATCGAGCCCGGCAGCGCGAACACGTCGCGCCCCTGCTCGCCGGCCAGGCGCGCGGTGATCAGCGATCCCGACGACAGCGTCGCCTCCACGACCAGCACGCCGCGCGCGAGACCGCTGATGAGGCGGTTGCGGCGCGGAAAGTTGGCGGCCAGCGGCGGGGTCCCCGGCGCGAACTCGGAGATCAGCGCGCCGCGTGCCGCCAGTTCGTGCGCGAGGTCGCGATTGCGCGCGGGGTACACGCGGTCGAGGCCGGTGCCGACGACCGCCACGCTGCCGCCCGGCTGCGCCAACGCGCCGCGGTGCGCGGCGGCGTCGATGCCTAGCGCCAGGCCGCTGACGACGGTGAGCCCGCCTCCGGCGAGCGCGGCGGCGAACGCCTGCGCGTCGGCGCAGCCCTGCGGCGTCGCGTTGCGGCTGCCGACGATGGCCAGCGCCGGACGCGTCAGCAATTCGCGGCGGCCGAGGCAGTAGAACGCCGGCGGGGCGTCGCCGATCTCGAGCAGCAGCGGCGGGTAGTCGGCGTCGTCCCAGGCGACGAGCGAAGCGCCGGGTTCCCGCAGCCACGCCAGCGTCCGCTCGAGGCGTTCGCGATCGGGGGCTGCCAGCGTCGACCTGCCGCCGGCCGCTGCGCTGCGCTGCGCCGGGGTGGCCGCCAGCACCGCTTCCGGGCTGCCGAACGCCCGCAGCATCGACGCCAGCGGACGCGGCGCGACGCCCGACAGCTGCAGCGTCACCCAGGCTTCGATCCGCGGATCGACAGTCATTGCGGCGTCGTCGCGGCGCGTCCCGCGCGCGCAAAGCTCCGGTCAGGGCTTGCGGACGAGATCGCCCACGGCGACGGCTTCCACCGTGTTGAGCAGGATCGCGTACGAAACGTTGTCGAAGACGCGGTACACGAACGCCAGCCCCGTTCGCTCGGGCGGGATGTCGAGATAGCGATCCGGCTGATAGAACACCGTCTGATCGAGGAACCGCACGATCCGGTCCGGTTCCTTCGACGGCCGCGGATCGGGGATCGGCGGGAGCGTGCGGTAGACGGCGAGCACGGCACCGACGTCGAGACCGTCGGCGGAGCCTCTGTCGAGCGTGACCAGCCATCCGCGCCCCGCCTCGGCTGCGTTGCGGTCGAGATCGATGATGTGGCCGTCGACCGCCTTGTCGGGCGCGTGCGGCACGTAATTGACGATCTGCTCGCGCGGCGCGGGGATGAGCAGGTCGCCGACGACGATCTCCTCGCGCGCCGACGCGATCCGCACCGTCGACACGTCGCCGAAACGGTCGACCTTGGCGGTTCCGATGAAGCGCTGTTCCCAGCCCAGCACGTTCCTGGCGTCGTCGTAGGCGGTCAGCACGCGGCCGGGCCGGTAGATGTGCCAGGAGTCGCCGGCGCCGCGCTCGATTCCGGAGACATAGACGATGTCGCCTTCGCCGCGGACCACGCGTCCGTCGCGGCCGGCGACGATCTGCGCCGCGCCGACCAGGCCGCCGGGGCCGGTGATCAGCGGCCGGCTGAGGTAAGGCTCGATGTCGCCCGGCGCAATGCTCGGGATCGCCGCCGCGTCGAGCGGCGTCGAGCGGACCGTCGGCGACACGCGCACCGTCTCGCGTTCGAGGCGGAGCTGCGGCTGCGCGCCGGCGCTGCCGCGGTCGAGCACGACCACGTCGCCGGGATAGATCCAGTGCGGGTTCTTGATCTCGTCGCGATTGAGGCGCCAGATATCCGGCCAGCGCCACGGGTCGCGCAGGAATCGCTGCGCGATGCCCCAGAGCGTGTCGCCTTTCTGCACGACGTAGCGGTCCGGAACGGCGGGCGCCAGCGCGATGTCGGCGCCGCGCGCCGCGCCCGCGGCGAGAACGAGCAACGCGGCGGAGACCATGAGCAGGCGCTTCGCTATGCTAAACTTCTGACGCATAAAGCCTCTTCCGGTGGGGGCGGGGCTTGCTAACGTCCTAAACCGCCGCAAAATAAGGGCTTAGACGCAATTCTGCATCCCGAGTCTGCATTTTGCAAGCTGGCCTTGTCACCATCGATGGCGCTCCTCAACATTCTCGAGTATCCCGATCCGCGATTGCGCAGAGTCGCCGCCGCCGTCGTCGCGGTCACGCCGGAAATCCGGAAGCTGATCGGCGACATGGCCGAGACGATGTACGCGGCGCCCGGCGTGGGCCTCGCGGCGACGCAGGTGGACGTGCACAAGCGGATCATCGTGCTCGACATCTCCGAAGCGCGCGACGAATTGCGGGTGTTCGTCAATCCGGAGATCGTCGCTGCCGAAGGCGAGGCCGAGTGCGAGGAGGGCTGCCTCTCGGTCCCGGGCTATTACGACCGGGTCACGCGGGCGGCTGCGGTGACCGTACTGGCGAAGGACGCCGACGGCAGGCCGTTCGAACTCGTGGCGGAAGGATTGCTCGCGGTGTGCGTCCAGCACGAGATCGACCACCTCGAGGGCAAGGTCTTCGTCGACCGGCTTTCGCCGCTGAAGCGCGCGCGGCTCGCTGCGCGGCTGCGCAAGAAGCAGCGGCTCGTTGGCTAGCCCGGGCCAGTTCATCGAACCCTCCCTGATGCGCGTCGGGTTTGCCGGCACGCCGGCGTTTGCGGCGACGGCGCTGGCCGCGCTCCTCGCGCGCGGCTTCGACGTCCCGCTGGTGCTCACGCAACCCGATCGCCCGAGCGGGCGCGGGTTGAAGGACGTGCCGCAGCCGGTCAAGGTCCTGGCGGCCGGCCGCGGCCTGCCGCTGCTGCAGCCCGCCACGCTGAAGACCGACGAAGCCCGCGCCGCGCTGCTGGCGATCCCGCTCGACGAGCTGGACGTGGCCGCGTACGGGCTGCTGCTGCCGCCCGCCGTCCTCGCGTGTCCTGTGCACGGCTGCATCAACATCCATGCGTC
>CAIWHR010000287.1 GCA_903912485.1 uncultured beta proteobacterium
ATCGACGCCGGAACCAAATAGCGCCGGCGGCAGCGGCCTCCTGCGCGCGGCGCCGTGTAGAATCAGGCATCGCCGCCGCCGGAAGCCTCCGTGTCGAATTATCCGCACCCGATCATCGCCCGCGAGGGCTGGCCTTTCCTCGCCGCAGCCGCCGCGGGCGCGGTCGCTCTCTCCGTTGCGCAGCTGTGGGTCCTCGCCGCGCTGGCGTGGATCGCGGTCGCCTTCATCGTCCAGTTCTTCCGCGATCCGCCGCGGATCGTCCCGTCGCAGCCGAACGCGGTGCTGGCGCCGGCCGACGGCAGGATCGTCAAGGTCGAGCCCGCGCGCGATCCCTACCTCGATCGCGACGCGCTGAAGATCAGCGTGTTCATGAACGTGTTCAACGTCCATTCGAACCGCAGCCCGGTCGACGGCCGCGTCGTCGACCGCTGGTACCACCCCGGCAGCTTCGTCAACGCCGCGCTCGACAAGGCGTCGCTCGAGAACGAGCGCAACGCGCTGCACCTGAAGACCGCCGCCGGCGACGACGTGACCTGCGTGCAGATCGCGGGCCTCATCGCCCGGCGCATCCTCTGCTACGTCAAGCCGGGCGACGCGCTCGCGCGCGGGCAGCGCTACGGCTTCATCCGCTTCGGCTCGCGCGTCGACGTCTACCTGGCGCCGACGGCGGTGCCGAAGGTCGCCGTCGGCGACATCGTGTTCGCGACCGAGACCATTCTCGCGGAACTGCCCCGGGGCTGACCGTCATGTCCGACTTCGACGCGCGGCGAGCGCTGCAAAAGAACCGCATCCGCCGCCGCGGCATCTACCTGCTGCCCAACCTGTTCACGACGGCCGCGCTGTTCGCCGGTTTCTACGCGATCGTGCAGGCGATGAACCAGCGCTTCGACCAGGCCGCGGTCGCGATCTTCGTCGCGATGGTGCTCGACGGTCTCGACGGCCGCGTCGCGCGGCTCACCAAGACGCAGAGCGCTTTCGGCGCCGAGTACGACAGCCTGTCCGACATGGTGAGCTTCGGCGCCGCGCCGGCGCTCGTCGTCTACGAATGGTCGCTGCGCGGCATGGGCAAGCTGGGCTGGATCGCCGCTTTTGTCTACGTCGCCGGCGCCGCGCTGCGTCTCGCGCGCTTCAACACCATGCTCGACGTCGCCGACAAGCACTGGTTCACCGGGCTGCCGAGTCCGGCCGCCGCGGCGCTCGTCGCCGGCTTCGTCTGGATCGTCGACGACTACGCGCTCGATCCCGCGACCATCCGCTGGTGGGCGTGGTCGGTGACGATCTTCGCCGGCCTGACGATGGTCAGCAACGTCCGCTACTACAGCTTCAAGACGATCAACCTGAGGAAGAGCGTGCCGTTCCTGACGATCTTCCTCATCGCGATGGGGTTTGCGCTGCTGTCGTACCAGCCCGCGATGGTGCTGTTCGCCGGGTTCGTCGCGTACGGGCTTTCAGGCTACCTCGGCTGGGCGTGGCTTGCGCTGCGCCGCCGCCCCCCCGGCCCGGTCGAGTGACGCCGAGGCCGTTCGCGCGGCAGCCGGCCGGCCCGACGCAACACCCGGCGGACCGCGCCTTGCAGCGGGCGCGAATTTGTTGCTATAGTGCGTCGTCATGAGCCGCCATCATCACCCCGCAGGCCGTCTTGCGCTCCCCGCGCCGACCCCCCTCGCGGGCGGCCTGCTGCTGCTTCTGCTGCGCCCCGCGCGCACATAATCCATCCCCCCCAATTCGAGCTGCACCGCCTGGCGACCTCCGGAGGAACGGAGAGGCGCCGCCATTGATTCGCTTACGTCCCGAGAGCGACCCATGAACATCGACCCGACCCGGAAATACCGTCCCTTCCCTCCGATCGCGCTCCCCGACCGCCAATGGCCGTCGCGGACGATCGGCAAGCCGCCCGCGTGGTGCAGCGTCGACCTGCGCGACGGCAACCAGGCGCTGATCGAGCCGATGGATGCCGAGCGCAAGATGCGCCTGTTCCGCCTGCTGGTGAAGATGGGCTACAAGGAGATCGAGGTCGGCTTCCCGGCGGCGTCGCAGACCGACTTCGACTTCGTGCGCAAGCTGATCGACGAGCGGCTGATCCCGGACGACGTCACCGTCCAGGTCCTCACGCAGTCGCGCGCGCCGCTGATCCAGCGCACGTTCGAGGCGCTCGCCGGGTGCAGGCGGGCGATCGTCCACCTCTACAACTCGACGTCGACGACGCAGCGGCGCGTCGTGTTCGCCCTCGAACGCGACGGCGTCCGCGACATCGCGGTGAGCGGAGCGAAGATGATCCGCGACTGCGCGCTCCGGCACCCGGGGACCGACTGGGTGTTCGAGTATTCGCCGGAGAGCTTCACCGGCACCGAGCTCGACTTCGCCGTCGAGGTCTGCGACGCCGTCAACGACGTCTGGCAGCCGACGCCGGCGCACAAGGTGATCGTCAACCTGCCGGCGACCGTCGAGATGGCGCCGCCCAACGTCTACGCCGACCAGATCGAGTGGATGTCGAGGCGCCTCGCGCGCCGCGACTCGATCGTGCTGTCGATCCACCCGCACAACGACCGCGGCAGCGCCGTCGCCGCCGCCGAGCTCGCGCTGATGGCCGGCGCCGATCGCGTCGAGGGCTGCCTGTTCGGTAACGGCGAGCGCACCGGCAACGTCTGCCTGGTCACGCTCGGGCTCAACCTGTTCACGCAGGGCATCGACCCGGGCATCGATTTCTCGGACATCAACGAGATCATCCGCGAGTTCGAATACTGCAACCAGATGCCCGTCCCGCCGCGCCATCCCTACGGCGGCGACCTCGTGTTCACCGCGTTCTCGGGTTCGCACCAGGACGCGATCAAGAAGGGGCTCGCCGAGCGCGCGGCGAACGTCGTGCGCGGCGAGCCGCTGTGGGACGTGCCTTACCTGCCGATCGACCCCGCCGACGTGGGCAGGACCTACGATGCGGTGATCCGCGTCAACAGCCAGTCGGGCAAGGGCGGCATCGCGTACCTGCTCGAGCGCGACTACGGGCTCGCGCTGCCGAGGCTGCTGCAGATCGAGTTCGGGCAGGTCATCCAGAGGATCGCCGACGCGACGGGCAAGGAGCTGTCGCCCGCCGACATCCGCGCGGCGTTCGACCGCGAGTACGTCGGCGCGACTTCGCCGGTCGCGTACGCCGGCTACCGGGCGGAGCACAACGTCGCCGACGGCACCGTCGAGAAGCTCGACGCGCAGCTCGCGATCGACGGGCAGCCGTGCACGCTGAACGGCGCCGGCAACGGGCCCATCGACGCCTTCGTCCACGCGCTGCGCGAGAACGGCGGCTTCGACATCCACGTGCAGAACTACTCGGAGCACGGAGTCGGCGCCGGCGAGGATGCGACGGCGGTCGCGTACGTCCAGCTGCGCATCGGCACCGAGCAGACCGTCTACGGCGTCGGCCTCGACCCCAGCATCGTCACGGCGACGCTGCGCGCGGTGGTGAGCGCGGTCAACCGCGGCATCGCGCAGGGGATGCTCGAACCGCCCGATGCCCGCCGCCTGAGCTGCGCCTGACCGTCGCCCGCTGCCGCCCGCGGGCGCGTGCGCCGGCCGCGCGTACGGCCCCGATCGGCGCGATGCCGTTGCGCGCGTGCGCCGGCCGAAGCGGGTGCCGATCGGGTAGAATGACGTTTGTGAAAATCGTTTTCGCATTTTCATGAGCCCGGGCCGGCGCCCGGGTGTTTGCGCCTTCCACCTGACGCCTTCACCTGTCGACGAGGACACCGATGAGCACGCCCCAGTACGGCACCGGCATCGAAATCACCGGTCGCATCACCCCCGAGTACGCGCAGATCCTGACTCCCGAAGCGGTCGCGTTCGCGGCCAAGCTGCAGCGCGCTTTCGGCGCCCGCCGCGACGAACTGCTCGCGCTGCGCGCCGCGCGGCAGGCGAGGCTCGACGCCGGCTCGCTCCCCGATTTCCTGCCGGAGACCCGCGCCGTCCGCGACGCCGACTGGAGCTGCGCGCCGTACCCGTCCGACATTGCCGACCGGCGGGTCGAGATCACCGGCCCGGTCGACCGCAAGATGGTCATCAACGCGCTCAATTCGGGCGCCAGCGTGTTCATGGCCGACTTCGAGGACGCCAACACGCCGAAGTGGGACAACAACATCCAGGGGCACATCAACCTGCGCGACGCGATCCGCCGCCGGATCGAGTTCACGTCGCCCGAAGGCAAGACGTACCGGCTGAACGAAACGACCGCGGCGCTGTTCGTGCGGCCGCGCGGCTGGCATCTCCCCGAGAAGCACGTGCTGGTCGACGGCGCGATGATCTCCGGCGGCATCTTCGACTTCGCGCTGTATTTCTTCCACAACGCGAAGGAGCTGAAGGCGCGCGCGAGCGGGCCGTACTTCTACCTGCCCAAGCTCGAGAGCCACCTCGAGGCGCGGCTGTGGAACGACGTGTTCGTGATGGCGCAGAACGACCTCGGGATTCCGCAGGGCTCGATCAAGGCGACGGTGCTGATCGAGACGCTGCTGGCGGCATTCGAGATGGACGAGATCCTGTTCGAGCTGCGCGAGCATTCGGCCGGCCTCAACTGCGGCCGCTGGGACTACATCTTCTCGTGCATCAAGAAGTTCCGGAACCACCACGAGTTCTGCCTCGCCGACCGCGCGCTGGTCACGATGACCACGCACTTCATGCGGAGCTACGCCGAACTGCTGGTCAAGACCTGCCACCGCCGCAACATCCACGCGATGGGCGGGATGGCCGCGCAGATCCCGATCAAGAACGACGAGGCGGCCAACGCCGAAGCGTTCGCCAAGGTGAAGGCCGACAAGGAGCGCGAGGCGACGTACGGCCACGACGGCACCTGGGTCGCGCACCCGGGCCTGGTGCCCGTCGCCAGGGAGGTCTTCGACCGCCTGATGCCGGCGCCGAACCAGATCGCGAGCCGCAAGCGCGAGGACGTCCACACCAGCGCGGCCGACCTCCTGAAGTTCGAGCCGGAGGGGCCGATCACCGAGCGGGGCCTGCGCCTCAACATCAACGTCGCGATCCAGTACGTCGGCGCGTGGCTCGCGGGGCAGGGCGCGGTGCCGATCTACAACCTGATGGAGGACGCGGCGACCGCCGAGATCTCGCGCTCGCAGGTCTGGCAGTGGATCCGCTCGCCCAAGGGCAGGCTCGACGACGGCCGCAAGATCACGAAGGAGATGGTCGCCGTGATGGTCCCCGAGGAGCTCGCGAAGATCCGCGAACTGCTGGGAGCTGCCTACGCCGCCGGCCGCTACGACGAAGCGGCGGCGATCTTCGCCGACCTCGTCGACAACGACACTTTCGTCGACTTCCTCACGCTGCCCGCGTACGAGCGCATCGACTGAGCGTCGCGGCAGGGCGCGCGGCGGCGGCACGCAGGCCATTGATCCGGTCTATGCGGGCGATTCGAACAATCAATTGGACGTATCGGATCGCGCGCGCGCACAATTGAATTGCTGTGGGCACCGTGGCCCGCACCGTCCGTGGACGCAGCGACGTCGGCTGCCCGCCGCGGAAGGGGTCCGCGGCGGCGCATTCAACTCAAGGAGAACGACGATGAAGGCTCTCAACGGCACCAAGACGCACGAAAACCTCAAGGCCGCATTCGCCGGCGAATCGCAGGCGAACCGCCGCTACCTGTACTTCGCGAACAAGGCCGACGTCGAAGGCCAGAACGACGTCGCGGCGCTGTTCCGGTCGACCGCCGAAGGCGAGACCGGCCACGCGCACGGGCACCTCGACTACCTCGCGCAGGTCGGCGATCCGGCCACGGGCCTGCCGATCGGCGCGTCGCGGGCGAACCTCAAGTCCGCAGTCGCCGGCGAGACGCACGAGTACACCGACATGTATCCCGGCATGGCCAAGTCGGCGCGCGGCGAAGGCTTCGACGAGATCGCCGACTGGTTCGAGACTCTGGCCAAGGCCGAGCGCTCGCACGCCAACCGCTTCCAGAAGGCGCTCGACGCGCTGACCGACTGATCGTTCAGGCACGAAGCCGGGCGTCGCCCTGCGGGGACGGCGCCGGCCTGCCGGCGTGCCCGCCGTGGCGGTCCGGTCCGACGGTCGCATTCGGGACCGGCACGGTGCGCGCACAGCCACTTTGCCCGCCGAACCCACTCTGCTGACTCCCGATGACCAACCGCGAAGGCAATCTCCAGGCACCGACGCGCCACCCGCTCGACTGGCGCAACCCCGAGTTCTATTCCGAGGACGCGCTGCACAAGGAGATGGAGCGCGTCTTCGACGTCTGCCACGGCTGCCGCCGCTGCGTCAGCCTGTGCAACGCCTTTCCGACGCTGTTCGACCTCGTCGACGAGAGCAAGACGATGGAAGTCGACGGCGTGGCCAAAGCCGACTACGCCAAGGTCGTCGACCAGTGCTACCTGTGCGACGTCTGCTACCTGACCAAGTGCCCGTACGTCCCGCCGCACCCGTGGAATCTGGATTTCCCGCACCTGATGCTGCGGGCGAAGGCGGTCCACTTCCGGCAGCACGGCGCGCGGTTCCGCGACCGCCTGCTGACCGGCACCGACCGCCTCGGCCGACTCGCGACGATCCCGATCGTCGTGCAGGCGGTGAACAAGGTCAACGCGATGCCGTCGGCGCGCGCGGTGATGGACAAGGTTCTCGGCGTCGCGAAAGAGGCCCGCCTGCCGCCGTACGACGGCGCGCCGTTCCGGAAGAGCGCCGCGGCGTCGATCGCGTGGCCGGTGAAGGACGGCGAGCGCACGCCCGGCAAGGTGGCGATCTTCGCGACCTGCTACATCAACTACAACGAGCCCGGGATCGGCCACGACCTGGTCAGGATCCTCGCGCACAACGAGGTGCCGTACCGGATCATCGAAAAGGAGGCCTGCTGCGGGATGCCCAAGCTCGAACTGGGCGACCTCGAGACGGTGGAGAAGCTGAAGGACGTCAACATCCCGCAGCTCGCCGCACTCGCCCGCGAAGGCTACGCGATCCTGACGGCGGTGCCGTCGTGCACGCTGATGTTCAAGCAGGAGCTGCCGCTGATCTTCCCCGAGGACGCCGGCGTCAAGGCGGTCGCCGGCGCCATGTTCGATCCGTTCGAGTATCTCGTGCTGCGCGACCGCGACGGGCTGCTGAAGAAGGACTTCAAGCGGCCGCTGGGCAAGGTCAGCTATCACATTCCCTGCCACTCGCGCGTGCAGAACGTCGGCCAGAAGACGCGCGAGGTGCTCGAGTGGGTGCCGGAGACCACGGTCAACACGGTCGAGCGCTGCGCCGGCCACGACGGCACCTACGGCGTGAAGAGCGAGTTCTTCGCCGCGTCGATGAAGATCGGCAAGCCGGTGTTCGGGCAGATGGCGCAGACCGAGCCCGACTTCGTGAGCTCCGACTGCCCGATCGCCGGGCGGCGGATCGTGCACGGGATCGAAGCCTCGGGCGCGCCGCACCACGCGAAAAAGGAGCACCCGCTGACGCTGCTGCGACTGGCCTACGGGCTGTGACCGGCCGGCGCGCGGCGCCGGCCCCGCCAACCAGAGGACGAACCCCATGCCTGCGATCACCCGCGCGTCGCTGCTGACGCTGGAAGCCTACGCCAGGGCGCGCGACGAGTTCCGCGCCATCGTGCTCGCGCACAAGAAGCCGCGCAGCGTCCACCTCGGCGGGCACGTGACGCTGCTGTTCGAGGACGAGCTGACGATCCGCTACCAGATCCAGGAGATGCTGCGGATCGAGAAGACGTTCGACGAGGCGGGCATCGAGGACGAGCTCGACGCCTACAATCCGCTCGTTCCCGACGGCTCGAACTTCAAGGCGACGATGCTGATCGAGTACGAGGACGCCGACGAGCGCAAGGCCGCACTCGCGCGGCTGAAAGGCGTCGAGGCGCGCGTCTACGTCGAGGTCGCGGGCTGGCCGAAGGTCCGGGCGATCGCCGACGAGGACCTGCCGCGCGAGAACGACGAGAAGACGTCGGCGGTGCACTTCCTGCGCTTCGAGCTGACGCCGGAGATGGTCGCCGCGCTCAGGAAAGGCGCTGGCCTGGGCATCGGCGTCGACCACCCCGCGTGCACCGCGGCGATCCCCGCGGTCGACGAAGCCACCCGCAGCGCGCTGCTCGCCGATCTCGCCTGACGCGGGGCACCGGCGTTCCGGTCGGACGGCGACCCGGGTTGCGCCCGGGACCGGTGTCAGTCGCGGAAGTTGTTGAACTGCACCGGGAAATCGGTGATCGATTTCTTCACCAACGCGATCGCATCCTGCAGCAGGTCGCGCTTGGCGCCGGACACGCGGACCGCGTCGCCCTGGATGCTCGCCTGCACCTTCATCTTGCTGTCCTTGATGGTCTTGACGATCTTCTTCGACAGCTCCTGCTCGATGCCGACGCGCACGGTGATCACCTGCTTCACCTTGTTGCCGGAGACTTTCTGCGTGTCGCCGGACTTCAGCGCGCGGATGTCGACGCCGCGCTTGGCGAGCTTGGTCGTCAGGATGTCGGTCACCTGCGACAGCTTGAAGTCGTCGTCGGCGTAGATCGTCAGCGTGCCCTCGGCGGGCTCGACGCGGGCGTCGGAGCCCTTGAAGTCGAATCGCGTCGAGACTTCCTTGTTGGTCTGGTCGACGGCGTTGCGGACTTCGACCTGGTTCACTTCCGAGACGATGTCGAACGAAGGCATGGCGGCGGGAAGACCGTAGTGGCGGCGGGACCGACAAGCTAGCACGTTCGCGGGGGCGCCGACAACGGGCGTGACACGGGCGTGACACGGGCGTGACACGGGCGCCGCAGCCGCGCGTCCGGGCGCCGCCGACCTCCCCGCGCGGTCGAGTCGGCTACAATGACGGCCTTCCGACTCGACCCTCACGCCAGCTCATGTCGCACATCCTGCAGGATCTTCCCGTCGGCCAGAAGGTCGGCATCGCTTTTTCCGGCGGCCTCGACACCAGCGCCGCGCTGCACTGGATGCGGGCCAAGGGGGCGATACCCTACGCGTACACCGCGAACCTCGGCCAGCCCGACGAGTCCGACTACGACGAGATCCCGCGCCGCGCGTTGCAGTACGGCGCGGAAGGCGCGCGCCTCGTCGACTGCCGCGCCGCGCTGGTCGCCGAGGGCATCGCGGCGCTGCAGGCGGGCGCCTTCCACATCTCGACCGCCGGGGCGACGTACTTCAACACGACGCCGCTCGGCCGCGCCGTCACCGGCACGATGCTGGTGGTCGCGATGCGCGACGACGACGTCCACATCTGGGGCGACGGCAGCACGTACAAGGGCAACGACATCGAGCGCTTCTACCGCTACGGGCTGTTGGCCAACCCCAGCCTGCGCATCTACAAGCCCTGGCTCGACGCCAGGTTCATAGACGAACTCGGCGGCCGCAAGGAGATGTCCGAGTATCTGGCAGCCGCCGGCTTCGGCTACCGGATGAGCACCGAAAAGGCGTATTCGACCGACTCCAACCTGCTCGGCGCGACGCACGAGGCGAAGGACCTGGAGTTCCTCGACAAGGGAATGAAGATCGTCGAGCCGATCATGGGCGTCGCGTTCTGGCGCGACGACGTCGCCGTCAGGGCCGAGACCGTGTCGGTGCGCTTCGACGAGGGGCGCCCGGTCGCGCTCAACGGCATGACTTTCGCCGACGACGTCGCGCTGCTGCTCGAGGCCAACGCCATCGGCGGCCGCCACGGGCTCGGCATGTGCGACCAGTGCGAGAACCGGATCATCGAGGCGAAGAGCCGCGGCATCTACGAGGCGCCCGGCATGGCGCTGCTGCACGTCGCCTACGAGCGGCTCGTCACCGGCATCCACAACGAGGACACGATCGAGCAGTACCGCGACGGCGGCCGCCGGCTCGGACGGCTGCTCTACCAGGGGCGCTGGTTCGACTCGCAGGCGATGATGCTGCGCGAGACCGCGCAGCGCTGGGTCGCGCGCGCGGTCAGCGGCGAGGTGACGCTGGAACTGCGGCGCGGCAACGACTACTCGATCCTGGACACGACCAGCCCCAACCTCACGTACAAGCCCGAGCGGCTGACGATGGAGAAGGGCGCGTCGTCGTTCAGCCCGCAGGACCGCATCGGCCAGCTGACGATGCGCAACCTCGACATCGCCGACACGCGCGAAAAGCTGCTGACGTACATGAAGACCGGGCTGCTGCTGCCGTCGGGCGCGTCGCCGCTGCCGCGGCTCACCGACGGCGATTAGAGGGTCGGCCTGCCGTCCTCGCGCGGCGCCGCGACGGCGGCTGCGGCACCGGGTTCTGCGGCGGCTGCCCGGCCCCCCGTTTCAGTCGACCTTGAGCCCGAGCTTTTTCACCACCGGCGCCCATTGCGCGTTCTCGCGCGCGAGCAGCGCGGCGAAGTCCTCGGGCGTGCCGCCGATGAGCTCGAACCCGGCCGCGTGCATCTTCTCGACGACGTCGGGCATCCTGAAGATCGCGTTGATCTCGGCGTTGATCCGCGCGACGATCGGCTTCGGCGTCGCCGCCGGAACCAGGATGCCGTTCCACGCCTGCGCGTCGAAACCGGGGAAGCCCGATTCGGCGATCGTCGGCAGGTCGGGCAGCAGCGGGAACCGCTTCACCGTCGTGACGGCGATCGGGCGCAGCTTGCCCGCCTGGATCTGCGCCTGCAGAGGCGCCATCACCGCGAACATCATCTGCGTCTCGTTCTGGATGGTCGCGGTGACCGCGGGCGGCGACCCGTTGAACGGAACGTGGACCGCGTCGAAGCCGCCGGCGGACTTCAGGTACTCCATGACGAGGTGCGACGAGCTGCCGTTGCCGACCGACGCATAGTTGAGCTTGCCCGGGTTGGCCTTCGCGTAGGCGATCAGTTCGGCGAGAGTCTTCACCGGCAGCTGCGCGTTGACGACCAGCACGTTGGGCTGGTTGGTCGTGATGATCAGCGGTGCCAGGTCCTTGTGCACGTCGTACGGCAGCTTCTGGATCAGCGGCGCGAACGCCACCGGGCCGGGATAGCCCAGCACCATCGTGTAGCCGTCGGGCGCGGCGCGCGCCGCCTCGGCGACGGCGACGGTCCCGCTCGCCGCCGCCTTGTTCTCGACGATGACCGGCTGTCCGAGGCGCGGCCCGAGCTTTTCGGCGATCGTCCGGCCGATCATGTCGATCGAGCTTCCGGCCGGCGCGGTCATCAGGAACTTGATCTGCCGCTCGGGCCAGGCCTGCGCGCCGGCGAGCATCGGCAGCGCCGCGCAGGCGACGGCGGCAAGGGCGCGAAACAGGTTGCGACGGTTCATTGCGCAGGCTCCAGGCTGGTGGGGTGGTTCACGGCGCGGCGGCCGCGGTCGGTGGTCACGGGTTCACCCATCCGCAGACGACGTATTCGAGCAGCGCCTTCTGCGCGTGGAGGCGGTTCTCGGCTTCGTCCCAGACGACGCTCTGCGGCCCGTCGATCACCTCGGCCGCGACCTCCTCGCCGCGGTGCGCGGGCAGGCAGTGCATGAACAGCGCGTCGGGCTTCGCCTCGCGCATCTTCGCGGCGTCGACCATCCAGTGCTCGAAGTCGCGCCGCCGCTCCTCGTTCTCCGCCTCGAAACCCATGCTGGTCCAGACGTCGGTGGTGACGAGGTCGGCGCCGCGGCAGGCGTCCATCGGGTCGTCGAACGACACGTAGTGGCTGTCGTCGTAGATGCCGGCGCGCTCGGGCTCGACCGCGTAGCCGGGCGGCGTCGACACGTGCACGTTGAAGCCGAACACGACCGCCGCCTGCAGCCACGTGTTGCAGACGTTGTTCGAGTCGCCGATCCAGGCGACGGTCCTGCCCGCGATCGACCCGCGGTGCTCGATGTACGTGTAGATGTCGGCGAGGATCTGGCAGGGGTGGTACTCGTTGGTCAGGCCGTTGATCACCGGAACGCGCGAATGTGCGGCGAAGCGCTCGATGATCGTCTGCTCGAACGTGCGGATCATCACGACGTCGACCATCCGCGAGATCACGCGGGCGACGTCCTCGATCGGCTCGCCGCGCGACAGCTGCGTGTCGCCGCGGTTGAGGTTGATCGCGATCCCGCCCAGCTGGTTCATCCCCGCCTCGAACGAGACGCGGGTGCGCGTCGACGCCTTCTCGAACACCATCGCCAGCGTCCTGTCGCGCAGCGGCTGGTAGATCTCGTAGCGCTTGAAGCGCTCCTTGATCCAGCGCGTGCGCGCGAACAGGTGGTCGAGTTCGTCGCGGGTGAAGTCCTTGAGCTGGAGGAAGTGCTTGGGCGGCATGAGGCGGGTCCAGGGGCGCGCGGCGCAGCCGCGATGCAGGTCGAGCGACGGCTCGGGCAAGACGGAAATCTTAGCACGCGGGTTACCGCGGACCCGATGCCCGTCGAAGCGGTGCCCCGTTCGTGAAAAAGGGCGCCCGCGGGCGCCCTTTTTCAGTGCGGAAGCCTGCGCCGACCCGCTCGCTCAGGCGAGGGCTTTGATGGCCTGCGCAAGGCGCGACTTGGTGCGCGACGCGGTATTCTTGTGGACGATCTTCTTGTCAGCGATGCGATCGATCACCGCCTGCGAGACCTGGAACTGGGCTGCTGCTGCGGTCTTGTCGCCGGCGGCGATGGACTTGCGTACCTTCTTCACCGCAGTGCGCAACGCCGACTTGAGACTGGCGTTGTGCTGCCGGGTGACTTCCGCCTGACGGGAGCGTTTGCGGGCTTGGGCGCTGTTTGCCATGAATCGAAATCCTTCGGGTTCTGGAGTAGCCGAGAAAGACCAAGCATAATAACCGCTTTTCGCCGCCTGGACAAGAACGGGCGGTCGGCACGGCGCAATGGCGCCGGATTCGCCGGCCGGACGCTCGCTGCCCGCATCGCGCCTTCCCCGTGCCCAATCCCCGCTCCCACCCATCCCGCCTGCGGCAAGCCGCAGGGCGCCTCCAACCGGTCCTGGTCCCGGCGGCGGGGCTGCGCGCATGAACCTGCTGAAGGCGCTGTCGACGGTGAGCGGGATGACGCTGCTGTCGCGGATCACCGGGCTCGCGCGCGAAAGCCTCAAGGCCACGGCGTTCGGCGCCGGGCTGCAGATGGACGCTTTCGAGGTGGCGTTCCGGCTGCCGAACATCCTGCGCCGGCTGTTCGCCGAGGGCGCTTTCTCGCAGGCGTTCGTGCCGATCTTCGCCGAATACCGGCGGCGGCGCGGCGACGAGGAAACGACCGCGCTGCTCGGCCGCGTCGGGACGCTGCTCGCGCTGTCGCTGCTGGCCGTGACGGCGGCCGGCGTGTTCGCGGCGCCGTGGCTCGTCTACGCGCTGGCGTCGGGCTTTGCGAAGACGCCCGGCAAGGTCGAACTCACCGCCGACATGATCCGGATCGCCTTTCCGTACATCCTGTTCGTGTCGCTGGTGTCGCTCGCCGGCGGCGTGCTCAACGTGTACCGCAGATTCGCGATCCCCGCGTTCACTCCGGTGCTGCTCAACCTGTCGATCATCGGCTCGGCGCTGTTCCTCGCCCCGTACTGCGACCCGCCGATCAAGGCGCTGGCCTGGGGCGTGTTCTTCGGCGGCATGGCGCAGCTCGTGCTGCAGATCCGGCCGCTGTGGAAGATCGGGATGCTGCCCCGCGTGCGCTTCGACTGGCGCGACGAGGGAGTCCGGCGGGTGCTGCTGGCGATGGGCCCGGCGGTGATCGGCGTGTCGGCGGCGCAGATCTCGGCGCTGATCAACACGCAGCTCGCCGCGATGCTCGGCGACGGCCGCATCTCGTGGATCACGTACGCCGACCGGCTGATGGAATTTCCGACCGCGCTCCTAGGCGTGGCGCTGGGAACGGTCCTGCTGCCGTCGCTGGCCAAGCATCACGCCGACGCCAACGCGGCCGAGTACTCGTCGCTGCTCGACTGGGGCCTGCGCCTCGCGTTCCTGCTCGCGCTGCCGGCCGCGGTGGGCCTGTGGGTGCTGGCGGTGCCGCTGGTCTCCACGCTCTACCAGTACGGCCGGTTCACGCCGGAAGACGTGCTGCAGACGCGCTCGGCGCTGCTGGGCTACAGCGTCGGCCTGCTGGGGCTGGTCGTGGTGAAGATCCTGGCGCCCGGATTCTACGCGCGGCAGATGATGAGGACGCCGGTGAAGATAGCGTTCGTCACGGTGCTGGTCGCGCAGACGCTGGCGCTCGTCCTGATGCTGCCGCTCGGCCACGCGGGACTGACGCTGTCGACGTCGCTGGGCGCCTGCCTCAACGCCGGGCTCTTGTTCTGGTACCTGCGCAAGCACGGCATCTACGCGCCGCGCGCCGGCTGGCTGCAATTCGTGTCGAAGCTCGTCGTCGCGCTGTTCGTGCTCGCGGTCATCCTGCTCGCGATCGCGGGTCCGGCGTCATTCTGGCTGCACGCCGGCCTCTGGACCCGGGTCGGACGGCTCGCCGGCGTGATCGCCGCGGGCGGGGCCGGCTACTTCGGGGCGCTGTGGCTGCTCGGATTCCGGTTCGGCGATTTCAAGCGGTCGGACGCCACCGGCTGACGGCGAAGGGGGCCGTCAGTCGTCTCCCTCGCGCCGGTGCGGACAGGTCGGCTTGATGCACTCGGCGTAGAGGTAGAGCGCGTGCTCGCTGACGACGAACCCGCGCTCGCGCGCGACCTTGGCCTGCCGCTTCTCGATCTCGGGGTCGTAGAATTCCTCGACCCGCCCGCACTGCAGGCACACGAGATGGTCGTGGTGCGAACCCTGGTCGAGTTCGAACACCGCCTTGCCCGACTCGAAATGATGGCGCACGAGCAGTCCCGCCTGCTCGAACTGCGTCAGCACGCGGTAGACCGTCGCGAGGCCGACGTCGAGCCCCTCGGCCAGCAGTTGCCGGTACACGTCCTCCGCGGTCATGTGCCGCACCGCGGACGTCTCGAAGAGATTGATGATCTTGAGCCGCGGCACGGTCGCCTTGAGTCCGGCGTTCTTGAGGAATTGCGGCTTGGACATGGCGGAGGGCTCGCGGCGGGGAGAGTGTGAGCGCGAACAGGCGCAGCGCAGCGGCGCCCGGAGCATGGTTATAATAGCCGTTCCCTCCAAGCTTTCACAGGTCCGTGGAAACCATCCCCTTGCACACGCCCCGGGCCCCTGGCCGCTGCTGCACCGCCGTCGATGCGGCGATTCGATTCGCGATGCCTGCCGTCGCCGCGGCGGCTCTCGCCGGCTGCTCGGTGCTGGGCACGTACATGCCGGTGGTCGAGCAGTTCGGCGTCTACAAGCTGGACATCAACCAGGGCAACTACATCGCGCAGGACCAGGTCGACCGTCTCCGTGCGGGCCAGACCAGGCAGCAGGTGCGGACGATCCTCGGCACGCCGCTGGTCACCAGCGCGTTCCGGCCCGACCAGTGGAACTACGTCTACGAGTTCAAGCGGCAGGGCAGGGATCTCGAGCACCGCAATCTCACCGTGTACTTCGTCAACGACAAGCTCGCGCGGTGGGAGGGCGACGACATGCCGCTGTCGATGGCCTCGCTGAACCGCGAGGCGGCCGCCAAGTCGCTGCCGCCCGAGCCCTCGGCCAGCGACCAGGGCTTCCTCGGCTGGTTCCTCGACATCTTCCGCAGGTGATGCCTACGCGCATCGCCGTCGCCGGTGCCGGCGGGCGGATGGGGCAGGCGCTGATCGAGGCGGTGCTCGCGGCCCCCGACCTCGAACTTGCCGCCGCCTTCGACGTCGCCGGCGCTCCGGCGACCGCGCAGGACGCCGGAGCGCGTTTCGGGCGTGTCACGGGAATCGTCGTCGGGAGCGCCGTCGATGCCGCCGTGCGCGCCGCCGACGTGCTGATCGATTTCACCCGGCCCGAGGGCACGCTCGCGCACGTCGCGGCCTGCGCCCGCCACGGCGTCGCCGCGGTCGTCGGCACCACCGGCCTTTCCGATGCGCAGAAGACCGAACTCGCGGCGTTCGGCGCCGCGATTCCGATCGTCTTCGCGCCCAACATGAGCGTCGGCGTCAACGTGCTGCTCAGGCTGGTCGAGGCGGCGGCGCAGGCGATCGGACCGGATTTCGACATCGAGATCGTCGAAATGCACCACCGGCACAAGGTCGACGCGCCGTCGGGCACCGCGCTGGGCCTGGGCGAAGCGGCGGCCCGCGGCGCCGGCAGGTCGCTCGCCGAATGCGCGGTCTACGCGCGGGAAGGCGTGACCGGCGAGCGCATTCCCGGCAGCATCGGCTTCGCGACCTTGCGCGGCGGCGACGTGGTCGGCGAGCACACGGTGATCTTCGCCGGCGCCGGCGAGCGGCTCGAACTCGCGCACAAGGCCACGTCGCGGCAGAATTTCGCGACCGGCGCGCTGCGCGCCGCCCGGTATGCCGCGGGCCGCCGCTCGCGCGGCGAGTCCGGGATGGCGGACATGCGCGACGTCCTCGGGTTGCGGTAGCGCCGGTCGCGGCAGCGCGCCGGCGGCGGATGGTGCTGCCGTCGCGGCGCGTCGCCGGGTTGAAGGGAGGGCCCCCCCTCCGGTATAATCCGGAACGTCAAAGGCGGGAACGGTCGCGGCGTGTCGTGGACGTTCCCGCTTCGCACGTCCGGGCCCGGCGAGCGCGTCCGTCCGCTGTCCCCACTCCACCGCAGGCTTTTCTCCGACACCTGCCATGACCGTTTCGACCGTCCCCGCCACCCCGCGCGCAGCGTTGTTGCGCCCGGCCACGCCGGCCATCCTGGCGCTTGCCGACGGCACGGTGTTTCGCGGCCGCGCGATCGGCGCGCTCGGCCACGCCGCCGGGGAGGTCGTCTTCAACACCGCGATGACCGGCTACCAGGAGATCCTGACCGACCCGTCGTACGCCGGGCAGATCGTCACGCTCACCTATCCGCACATCGGCAACGTCGGCGTCAATCCGGAGGACGCCGAGTCGACCCGGCCTTTCGCGGCGGGTCTCGTGATCCGCGATCTGCCGCGGGTGATGTCGAACTGGCGGGCGACCGGCGATCTCGGCACCTACCTCGCGGCGAACCGCATCGTCGGCATCGCCGACATCGACACGCGCAAGCTGACGCGCGCGCTGCGCGACAAGGGCGCGCAGAACGGCTGCCTCTACGCCGCCGAAGCGATCGACGACGCGGGAGTCGCGGCGGCGGTCGGCCGCGCGCAGGCGGCGCCCTCGATGGCGGGGCAGGATCTCGCGCGCACGGTGTCCTGCGCGGCGCCGTACGAGTGGTCGGCGTCCACGTGGGCGCTCGGCGCCGGCTTCGGACAGCAGGAGCATCCGCGCTTCCACGTCGTCGCCTACGACTTCGGCGTCAAGCACAACATCCTGAGGATGCTCGCGGCGCGCGGCTGCCGGCTGACCGTGGTGCCGGCGCAGACGCCCGCCGAAGCGGTGCTGGCGCTCGCGCCCGACGGCGTGTTCCTCTCCAACGGCCCGGGCGACCCCGGGCCCTGCGCCTACGCGATCGCGGCGATTCGCGCCATCGTCGATCGCGGCGTGCCGACCTTCGGCATCTGCCTCGGGCACCAGCTGCTGGCGCTGGCGTCGGGCGCGAAGACGGTGAAGATGAAGTTCGGCCACCACGGCGCCAACCATCCGGTGCTCGACCGGGACACGGGGCAGGTGCTGATCACCAGC
>CAIWHR010000288.1 GCA_903912485.1 uncultured beta proteobacterium
GCGAACGGCGGCGGCGGACGGCCGCCGAAGTCCGGCAAGCCCGCAGCGCGGTCGGCCAGGCTCGGTGGACCGCGTCCGGGACTCGGCGGTCCCCCGGGCCGCCTCGCCCGCCCGCCGGCACGCGCCTCCTGGTCGACGACGCGATCCCAGGGCTCGCCCGCTTCCTTCAGGAATTCCCAGCCGCCGTTGCGCGCGTAGGCGTCCTCGAGGTTCGCCACCAGCCTGTCCAGGCGGCCGATCTCGGCTTCGACGACGTAGCGGCTGAAGCGCTGGTCGAGGTTCCAGCGGGTGAGGCTGGTGAGCAGCACGACCATGACCGCCGCCAGGGCGAAGGTCGCGAGAAAGGCCTTGCGTTGCAGCGTGAAGCGGATCATGGCGTCAGCAAAGGGATTCCGGGCGCGGCGCCCTGCCCCACCGACCAGGCGGGGATGCCATGATCGCCCCGGTTGCCGATTCCGCAAAGCCCCGCGCGGATTTCGCGGCGTCCTGCCATCGACAGGCGAAAGCCGACCGGGCCGCTCGCTTCGCTCAGATAGCCGTCGCTCTCGGCGACGATGTCGCCGCCGAGCGCCGGCAGGCGATGCCGGCCGTGCTGCACCCACAGGCGGCGCCGGGAATCCCAATGGCGCTGGTAGCGGCTTTCGAAATTCCGGCGCAGCGGATTCCTGAGCGCCACCCGCAGCCGCTGCCAGGCGGTGATGCCCAGCGTGTCGATCGTGGGCGCGTCGCGCCAGCAGCAGTCGCCTTCGGTCAGCGGCGTGAGGCCGAAAGCCAGCGCAAACGCATCGAAGACGGGGTCGGGCGCGCCGTCGCGCCGGTGCAGCGCGAACAGCAGATCGCCGTGACAGGCCTGCATCCGCGCCTGCGCGTCCGAGACCAGCGCAGTCTCCCCGAACAACCCGATCCGCACCGCCAGCGCCCAGCTGCCGCCTTCGACGGCAAAGCGCCATTCGCGGCCGGCAGGCAGGCGGAAGGCCTGCGCCAGCCCCGGGTTGGGCGATGGAGTCTCCAGCGCTTCGCCGCGCGCGGGAGTGCCGTCGAGCACCAGGCAGCCGTCGACCTGCCGATAGCCGCTCAGATGAAAAGGCCGCGTCGGTGCACCCAGCCAGCCGCCCTGCTGGACGTGCAGGTGCAGATGCGGCTGCGTCGAGCGGCCCGAATTGCCGCAGGCGCCGATCCGCATGCCGGGCACGACCCACTGCCCCGGCTGCACGGCGACGCTGCCCTGGCGCAAGTGCGCGAGCAGCACGCCGTGGTCGCCGTGCACGCCGATCAGCACGTGATTGCCCCAGTTGTCGCGCAGGTTGATCTCGCCGGGCGCGTTGTCCGGAACGTCGTTGCGGCAGGAGAGCACGGTCCCCCACGCCGGCGACAGCACCGGCAGGTCGAAGCTGTGAAAGTCGGCGAGCTGCACGCCGTCGCCGCCAAAGCTCAGCCCGTTCTCGGTGCGGACGAAATCCAGCGCGTAGCGCCAGGGGCCGCAGTGGGTGTGCGCGCCGTCCATCGCCTGCGACACGTCCATGCGCCCGGCGAAGGGCAGCCGCAGCCCGATGCTGGTGCCATCGACGCCGCGCGCCTTCGCCAGCCGCTGGCGGCCCAGACTGTCCTCGGGTCTGGCCGGGGCGGGCAGCCAGAAGCGCGACCAGAAAGCGCTCTGATCGGCGCGCAGCGCAGCGCGCACCAGCCACACCGCCAGCAGAAAGGGGGCCGACAGCGGCGGCAGGCCCAGCGGCCAGAGCGTCCACCACAGCGCTGCGGAAAGGAGGGTCGCGGCGACGACGCCGCCGGCGATGGCGACCAGGCTGCGTCCCGACGGCGTCGCCCGCGTGCAGAGGACCAGCGCCGTCAGCGCCCCGTTGAAGGCCGCGAGCACGGGGAGCGCCGATCCCGCCGCGACGCCGCCGGCGGCGACCAGCCCCCACGCCAGAGCGCCCCCCGCAACGGCGGCCAGGCCGAGCCCCGGCGACGCGAGCAGGACGGCGAAGGCCAGCACCGCACCGGACAGCGGGTTGGCGACGTAGAACAGCGCACCCAGCGTCGACAGCGCGGCGCTCGCCTGCGGCGCGATCCACGCCGGAAAAAGGAAAGCCGGCGCCCATCCGCGCAGCGGGATGCCCAGCGCCCTGGCGGCGGGGAGCAGCGTCCACGCCGCGCACAGAAACGGAGCTCCGAGCAGCGGAAGGTCCCGCGCCTGGCGCAGCAGCGGACCGAAGGCGGAACCCAGCGGCACGACCAGCGCGCCGCCGGCCAGCGCCAGCGCCAGCAGCCGGACGTCGGGCGCGTGAAATGCGCCGAGCACCAGACCGACATAGACCGCGTTGAGCACCTCCGCTTCGCCCGCCAGCGCAGGCATGCGCAGCCCCGCGCGCACCGCGACGGCGGCGAATCCCGCCGCCAGCCCGAGCAGGCCGACCGCCGGATCGAGCAGCGTGGCCGCGAGCACCAGAGAGCCTGCGGCCGGCCCCGTTGCCAGAAACAGTGCGCCGTACGCGACCGGCAGCCGGCGGCCGGATTCGCGCAGCGCCTGCGCAGCGGAGCTCACGTCAGCCGGCGACGCGCAGCGCAGCGCGACCGGACGGCGGCGCGGCCCCGGCGCTACCGGCGCCGTGCGCCTCGGCGAAGGGCTGCGCGAGATGCGAGGGCAGGCGCTCGTGCGCGCACATGCTGTCGAGGTCCTCCGCGCTGCGGATGACGCTCGTGCTGCGGTCTGCGTGAATCATCACCACCGCCGGCCGGTACTCGATGAACTGCATCCACTGCGTATTGTTGTAGGCGCCGACCGGCGAGATGACCAGCCGGTCGCCGGGCACCAACGGCGGCAGCTGCAC
>CAIWHR010000289.1 GCA_903912485.1 uncultured beta proteobacterium
CGGCCCAGATCGGCGTAGCCCGGGGCGGCTGTGGGACGCGGGACACGCCCCCCGGGCTTCGCCTGTCGGCGGTCGTGGCTGTCGGCCCAGATCGGCGTAGCCCGGGGCGGCTGTGGGACGCGGCACACGCCCCCCGGGCTTCGCCGGTCGAGGCCGGTGGCTGGCGGCGGGGATCGTGGTGGCGAAGCCCGGGCTACGCCGGTCGGCGGTGGTGGCTGGCGGCTGGCGGTCGTGGTGGCGAAGCCCGGGCTACGCGGGCGCGGGTTGCGCGCGCCTCGCGTCAGGGCGGCGGCCAGGCCGCGGCGACCAGCGCGGGCAGCACGACGCCTGCGGGTCCGCGCAGCACGTGATCGACGTCCGCCGACAGCGCGGTCGGCTGCGGGTTGATCTCGACCACGATGGCGCCGTGGCGCCGGGCCGCGCCCGGCAGCGCCGCCGCCGGATAGACTTCGGCGGCGGTCCCGACGACCAGCAGGATCTCGCAACGGCAGGCGCCGTCCTCGGCCTGTTCGAGCGCGGCGGGCGGCAGCATCTCCTCGAACCACACGACGTCGGGCCGCAGAAACGCGCCGCAGGCGGCGCAGCGCGGCGGTTCGTCGGGCCGCGGGTCGTCCCAGGTCGCGACGACGCCGCAGCCGCGCGAGCACTTCACGCGCCGGATGTTGCCGTGCAGTTCGACGACGTTGACGCTGCCGGCCGCCTGGTGCAGTCCGTCGACGTTCTGGGTGACGAGCAGGAATTCGTCGACGCGCCGCTCGATCGCGGCCAGCGCCAGGTGCCCCGGATTGGGCTTCGCCTGCGCCACGCGCTCCCGGCGCGACGCGTACCAGTCCCAGACGAATTTCGGGTTGCGCGCGAACGCGGAAGGTGTGGCGAGTTCCTGTGGATCGAACTTCGCCCACAGCCCGGTCTGCGCGTCGCGGAAGGTGGGGACGCCGGACTCGGCCGAAACGCCGGCTCCGGTGAGCGCGGCGACCGAACGGGCGCGGCGCAGGCGGTCGATCAGTCCGGCGGGGAGGGCGGGAGCGGCCAAGGTCGTCATCGGAGCGTCGTCGGTTGCGAAGCGGGTGCGCCGAGACAACGCGGCGCGGGGCGCGTCGCCAGGTCGGGCGAGGCCCCCATGTTAAACTCGGCCGGGCGATTTTGCCCCGCATTTTCGCCAACGCACCCATGTCCGGCAACACGCTCGGCACGCTCTATCGCGTCACCTCTTTCGGCGAGTCGCACGGTCCGGCGATCGGCTGCGTCGTCGACGGCTGCCCGCCGGGGCTTTCGCTTGCGGCCGACGACATCCAGCGCGACCTCGACCGGCGCAAGCCCGGCACCTCGCGCCACGTCACGCAGCGCCGCGAGAGCGACACCGTGGAAATACTCTCCGGCGTGTTCGAGGGCCGCACGACCGGCACGCCGATCGCGCTCCTGATCCGCAACGAGGATCCGCGCAGCAAGGACTACGCGAACATCGCGAACAGCTTCCGGCCAGGGCACGCCGACTACGCGTACTGGCAGAAGTACGGCATCCGCGACTACCGCGGCGGCGGCCGGTCGTCGGCGCGCGAGACCGCGGTGCGCGTCGCCGCCGGAGCGATCGCAAGAAAGTGGCTGGCGGAGCGTCACGGTGTCGCCATCCGCGGCCACCTGGTGCAACTCGGCCCGCTGACCATTCCGTTCCAGGACTGGGCCGAGGTCGGCGCCAACCCGTTCTCGGTCGCCAATGCCGGCATCGTGCCCGAGCTCGAGGCGTTCATGGACCGGCTGCGCAAGGCCGGCGACTCCTGCGGCGCGAAGATCACCGTCGTCGCCAGCGGCGTGCCGGTGGGCTGGGGCGAGCCGGTCTACGGGCGCCTCGACGCCGACCTGGCCGGCGCGCTGATGGGGATCAACGCGGTGAAGGGCGTCGAGATCGGCGCCGGGTTCGCCTGCGTCGCGCAGCGCGGCACCGAGCACTCCGACGAGATGACGCCGCAGGGCTTCGTCTCGAACAGCGCCGGCGGCGTCCTCGGCGGCATCTCTACCGGGCAGGACGTCGTCGCGACGATCGCGGTGAAGCCGACGTCGTCGATCCGGCTCGATCGCCACTCGATCGACAAGGCGGGCAATCCGGTGATCGTCAACACCCACGGGCGCCACGACCCCTGCGTCGGCATCCGCGCCACGCCGATCGCCGAGGCGATGGTCGCGATCGTGCTGATGGACCACGCGCTGCGCCATCGCGCGCAGAACGCCGACGTCGTCACCGCCACGCCGAGGATCGCCGCACAGGCGCCGCCCGACGCGATCGCGGCGCTGCGCCGCGCCGCGGCCGTCGACGACCCCGATCCGGACGAAGCTTAAGGCGCGGCAGGCCGCGACCCGGGGCGTCGCCTCTTGGCGCCTGGGGTTGCTGAGCCCGCGGGCACCACGCTGTCGTAGCCCGGGTTGCGCCGCCACGACTGTCGATCGCGAGCACGGGGCCTCACGGCACAACCCGGGGCAGCCGGGGCTGTGGCCGCGCGATCCCCGGGCTTTGCCGGTCGGCGGCGGTGGTTGCAGGGGGGGTCGTGGCGGCGAAGCCCGGGCTACGCGGGCGGTGGCGATCCCCGGGCTTTGCCGATCGGCGGCGGTGGTTGCAGCGGGGGTCGTGGCGGCGAAGCCCGGGCTACGCGGGCGGTGGCGATCCCCGGGCTTTGCCGGTCGGCGGCGGTGGCTGCAGGGGGGTCGTGGCGGCGAAGCCCGGTATTTACGGAACGCGGGTGATCGTCGCGGCGGCGCCGCCGCGCGCGAACGTCAACGCCACCGCGTCGCCGGGCTTCACTTCGGCCGCGTCGTGCACGATGGCGCCGTCGGCGGTGGCGACGATCGCGTAGCCGCGCTCGAGCACCGCCTGCGGGTTGAGGTGGGCAAGATTCTGCGCCAGCGATGCCAGCCGGGCGTGGGCGCGGTCCAGCGTCGCCGGCAGTGCCCGGCACAGCGCCCGGCCCGCGCTGTCGAGCGGCGCCCGCTGCGGAAGCGGCTGATGCAGGCGCCACGCCAGGCGCCGCGCGGGGGCGTCGAGCGCGATGCCACGGGTCGCGAACTCGTGCCGCATGGCGCGCGCCAGCCGACCGCCCAGCATCTGCGCGTCGCGCTGCTGCTGCGCCAGCGTCGCCGCCGGACGGACCAGCCGCCGCGCGAGGCCGTCGAGCCGCTGCATC
>CAIWHR010000290.1 GCA_903912485.1 uncultured beta proteobacterium
CCGGCCGCGGCGGCCGGGGGGTGCTGCGGGCCGGGCGGCTACTTCGTCGTGCGGATCGTCTCGAGCAGGTCGGCCGCGCCGCGTTCCTTGGCGAGGTCGTCCTGCACCTTGACCGCCGCCTGGCGGAAGCCCGTCGTGTCGATCTCGGCGAACGTCATGCCCTTGGCCTTCAGCGCGTCGAACGCCTCCTTCTCCCTGACCGGCGCCAGCTCGCGGTTGTTGTCGCGGGCCCTGGTCGCCGCGGCGAGGATCGCCTTCTGCTCTTCCGGCGTGAACTTCTGCCACTCCTTGATCGAGCAGGCGAAGATGATCGGGCCGAACAGGTGCCGCGTCAGCGCGCCGTACTTCGCCACCTCGTAGAACTTGTTCGCGTAGGTCATCGCCGCCGAGTGCTCGAAGCCGTCGAGCACGCCGGTCTGCATCGCGTTGTAGACCTCGCCGAACGCCATCGGCGTCGCGTTGGCGCCCATCGCGTTCAGCGCGGCGACGTAGATCGGCGTCGGTATGGTGCGGATCTTCAGTCCCTTGAGGTCGTCGGGCTTGGTGACCGATTTCTTCGCCGTGATCACGTTGCGGTAGCCCCAGCTGTCCATCCACGCCACCGTCTTGAAGCCGTTGCCCTCGAGCTCCTTTGCCAGCGTCGTGCCGACCGTGCCGTCGAGCACCTTGTGCGTGTGGCCGTAGTCGCGCCACATGAACGGCAGGTCGAGCACGCCGAGCCGCTTGTTGAAGTTGGTCAGGATCGCCGTTCCCGAGATCGCGCAGGTGGCGCCGGAGCCCAGCTGCATCGCCTCGTAGACGTCGCGTTCCTGCCCCAGCGCGTTCGCCGCGTAGATCTTCACTTCGAGGGTGGGCGCGGTCTTCGCGATCTCCTGCTCGAACACGGTCGCCGCCTGGTGCAGCTCCGAGTCGGCCGAAGGCTGGCTCGAGTGCGCCAGCTTGATCTGCTTCTTCGTCTGCGCGGCAGCGGGCGCGGCTGCGAACATCGCAGCGGCAGCGAGCGCCAGCAGGCGCATGGGCAGCGGAATGGAACGCATAGGTCTACTCCTCCAGGGGTTGCTGTTGCATCATGGTCGCGCGGCCGCCGCTGCGCGGGCGTGAGCCGCTCGCTTTGGCCTCGCGGTCTTGGCAGCCGGCTTGCGCCCGTGCTGGTCGTGCGTCATCTGTGCGTGTTCCGCCATCGCCCTGGCCGCCGCCTCCGGGTCTCGCGCATCGATGGCGTCGACCACCCGTTGATGTTCGCCGACGACGACGGGAAGGCGGGTGTGCGAACACGTCTGCCGTTCGCCGCCGAGGCGCAGAATGTCCGGCGTGATGAGTCCGACCAGCGAGGCGAGCACGGCGTTGTGCGCGGCGCGGGCGATCGCGAGGTGGAGTGCCAGGTCCTCCTGCAGCGCCGGATCGCCGGCCAGCGCGCGGACGCGGAACGCTTCCTGCGCGGCGTGAATGGCGTGCAGGTCGTCGGGTGTCGCGCGCTCGGCGGCGCGGCGCGCAGTCTCGACCTCCAGCGCCATCCGGGTCTCGGACAGCGCGCTGATGTCGTCGCGATCGAGCGCAAGGACGTTGCTGATCAGGCCGTCGAGTGCGGCGACGCCCAGACGCGCCACGACGGTGCCGCTTTGCGGAAGCGTCTGCAGGATGCCGTAGAACTCGAGGCGGCGCAGCGCGTCGCGGACGTGCGAGCGCCCGACGCCGAACTGCCGCGCGAGCTCGCGCTCGGCGGGCAGGCGGTCTCCGGGCTTCAGCGCGCCCGATGCGATGAGGTCGCGCAGCTGCCGCAGGATGAGGTCGGCCGGGCGCGAGATCTCGATCGCGGACAGCGCCGCGAGGATGGGCGAGCGGACGGCGGGCGGCGGCGAAGGCGGCATCGATTGGTTCACCGGCAACTGGTCAACCAATCTGAACACAGCGCGGTCCGGGTGTCAACGGCCCCCGGCGCCACCGGCCCGCGCCGTCGTTGCCGCTCAGCGTGCCGCGAACCTTGACGGTCCGCGCCTGCTGCCCTCGGGTGAAGTGCCACTGTCCGAAGGCCGCGCCGTTGAGCATATCCATTGCGGAATGCGATAACATTTCCACGCCGACGCAGCGGATATCGCCATCCGGAATGCCACGGCGGCGCAAGACAGCGACCCCCGGCAGGCGAAGCGCGGAATCGCCGTCGGCCCGCGCCGACGCGATCGGGATCGCGAGCCGTCGATGCAACAGGAGAACACGAGTGGAAAGCCAGGCCGCAGTCCGCAAGCTGACCGACAC
>CAIWHR010000291.1 GCA_903912485.1 uncultured beta proteobacterium
CGGGCGCTTCCATGATGTAATTCGGTTCACCCGGCAGTCCCGGCGACCAGGACCCAGCGCCGACTGCGATCACTGCGAGCCCGCCATGCGAATCCTTTTCGTCGTCCTGATCTCGATGTTCGCCGCCGGTGCCGCGCGCGCCGACACGGCGCGCGATGCGCTGACCGAGGTCGCCCGCTGCGCGAGCGTCGCCGACGCCTCCGAGCGCCTCAAGTGTTTCGACGCCGTGGCGGTGCGGGCGAAGGCGCTGCTGGCGGCACCGACGCCCGAAGCCGAGAGCAAGAAGAGCTTCCTCGACTGGTTCGGCTTCGCGCGCCCGCCCAAACCGGTGACCAAGGCGGAAGATTTCGGCAAGGCGCCTCAGGCCGAACCCGGAGAGCTCGCCGAGATTGCGGCGACGGTGACCGAACTCGCCAAGACGGGCCGCGGCAAGGCGATCTTCATCCTCGACAACGGCCAGGTATGGCGTCAGATCGACGGCGACGCGACCGAGGTGGCTTTCGCCACCCCCGGCAAGCCGATGAAGGTGACGATCGAAATCGGCGTCATGGGCAGCTACAACCTCACCATCGAGGGCAGGAACGGGCTCGTCAAGGTCACCCGGCTGAAGTAGCGCGCCGCCCCCCCGGAACCCGGGCGACGGGGCTCAGCGTGGCGGCGCCTTCCGCGGCGGCGCCGTGCCGAGCGCGCCCGCGCAGCGCGTCGCCCATTGCCGGAACAGCGCATCGAACCAGAAACGGTTGGAAACGCTGGTGGCCCGGTTGTTCAGCCGCACTTCAGAGGCGGTCCCGCTGTCGGTGATGCGGGCGACGAGCGTCCCCGTCACCGCGTCGCGCGCCTCCAGGTGCAGCGTCGCCTGCCCCGCGTCGCGCTCGTAGTATCGCTGCATGCCCGGCGTCGGCACGTCCGGCGCATAGACGTCGAGGTCGGTGATGCCCGGCGACAGGCGCAGGACGCCTTCGCCCGGCACCGCCGCGATCGCGTAGCCCCGTTCGCGGAACGCCGTCTCGGTCGCCGTGCGCAGGCTGGCGGCGGCCTCGTCGGTGATCTCCGCCGCGTCGTCCGACGAAAGCCAGCGTGCGGGCGAGCGCGAGTCGTTGATGTCCTTCAGCCAGTTCCTGCGCAGCGCCGCGCGGGCCGGATCGACGATGACGCTGCGATAGCCCGACAGGTCGAGGTCGGGCCGCACGCGGAACAGGTCGAGCCCCGGCGCCGGCGCGGCGACGAGGCCGTCGGTCGCCGCGCCGGCCGGGTCGGCTGGCGCCGACGCGGAGCCTGCCGATCCTGCCGCCGCCAGCGCCGCCAGCGCGGCCACGAACAGCGCAGCGGCCGCGGCAGGGATGCGCTGCCGCTTCTCTCGGACCGACGTCGACGCTGCGGCATTGCCGACCGGGGTGCCCCCGGAAGCGTCCGGGGGTCGGGATTCGTATCGGGGAAACATGGGTCGCCTCCGCTGCAACGAGAGTCGGTGCCAATCGTACACCGGTCGATCGCGCGCAGGCCAGCCGGCAGGGGGTGTGGCACCGCGCGCCGAGGAGGACGTAAAATTGCGAATCCACCACAACGGGATTTCCACCGATGTCTATCCTACGCGCTCGTACCGCCGCCATGCTCGCCGTCGTGGCTCTCGCCGCCGCCGGCGCCGCCTTCGGGCAGGCGACCCCATCCCCCACGCCGGCCGCCGTGCCGGTGCCCAAGTGCGATGCACCCGGCAATCCGCCCAGCGTGGGGAGCTCCGAAATGGGCAAGGCCGCGCAGGAGGCAAAGCGCGTCAAGTGGATCAACAACTCGAAGGCCTACATCGATTGCCTGAAGCGCTTCATCGAAGAGGAGCAGGCCGCAGCCAGCCCGCACATCAAGGCGTCGAACGCAGCCGTGGCGGAATACAACACGGCGATCAAGACCTTCAACGAACAGCTCGACGCGCCCTAGCCGCAGGGAGACCGCGACCTCGGGTCGTCGGCCGGGACAGCCGGGGGGGCGCATGGTGAACGACCGGGGGCATGACGCCATCGAACTCGGTCACGCGGCGCGCAGGGGCGGCCGCCCCGACGAAGCCCTCGCGCACTACCGCAACGCGGTCGCGCTCGCCCCCGACAGCGCCGAGGCCAACGGCGTCTGCGGGCTGATGCTGCTGCAGATGGACCGCGTGACCGAGGCGGCGCCGCACCTCGAGCGGGCCGTCGATCTCGACCCCTCGCTGCCGGCGGCGCACCTCAACCTGGCGGAACTGCGAGCCCGGCAGGACGACGTCCCGGGCGCGATCCGCGTCGTCGAGGCGCTGGCCCGCGAGACCCCCGACGCATGGTGGCTCCAGGACAGGCTCGGCGAACTGAAGGCGCGGGCGCAGCACTTCCCCGAGGCGGCCGCGCACTTTCGCGACGCCGCGACGCGAAGGCCGAACGACCCGGCGCTGCTCTACAAATGGGCCAGGGCGACCTTCGATTCGGGCTCCCCCGCGCAGGCGCGGGCGATCCTGGACGAGGCCGCGCGGCTGGCTCCCGGGCACGAAGCGATCCTGCGCCTGTACGCGGAAATCTGCGCAGCCGGCGCCGACTGGGACGGACTCGCACGAACCGCCGGCGCCTGGTCGCGCGCCCAGCCGCAGCACCCGCTGCCGTGGATGTTCACCGCCACCGCGCAATGGGAGACCGGCTACCTCGCGCAGGCGATGCAGAGCTACCGCGAGTTTCTCGCGCGCGGCGGCAGCAGCGCGACCAACCTCGCCACCTACGGCCGGCTCTGCCTGGCGGCGCTCGCCTACGACGAAGCGGCGCGCGCGCTCGACGAGGCCGAACGGCAGGACCCCGGGTGCGCGCACATGCTCTCGGCCAAGGCGACGCTGGCGATGTTCGGCGGCCGGTTCGACGATGCACTCGCCTATGCGCGAAGGGCGCTGGCCGCCGACCCGCGCGACACAGCGGCGTTCAGGGTGCTGGTCCAGGTCTCCGGCGGGCGGATCGCGCCGGACGAGCTTGCCCAACTCGAACGCCTCGCGGAGAGTCCCGAAGCGAAGCCCGAGGCGCGCATCCCGGCGCTGTACGCGCTCGCCGACTGTTTCGACGCCCAGGGCGACGCCGACGCCGCCTTCGCCGCCTACGGGCAGGCCAACGAGCTCGGCGCGCGGCGCGCCCACGACCAGCGGCTGGGCTACGACCGCGCCGAACGCCGGCGCCAGACCGACTGGCTGATGGCGAGCTTCCCCGCCGCCGCGCCGGCGACCGCGGCCGGCACGGCGGCGGTCCCGATTTTCATCGTCGGCATGCCGCGATCGGGCACCACGCTGGTCGAGAGCATCGTCGGCGCGCATTCCCGCGTCGTGGCCTGCGGCGAGCGCCAGGCGATGCGGTCGATCATGCAGGAGTTCGTCGCGTCGTCGTCCGGCCGCGGCATGCGCGACGTGGCCGAAAGCACCCGGCAGCGCTGGCGCGAAGCCTTCTGGCGCGAGCTTCCCGACCTGTCCGGCGCCCTCGCCGTCACCGACAAGAATCCCTGGAACTTCGACGCGCTGGGCGTCATCCTCGAGCTCTTTCCGCAGGCCCGCGTGATCCACGTCCGGCGCAATCCGGTCGAGACCGGACTGTCGATATTCAGGAACGACTTCCCCAAGTTCGCGTCGTTCGCCCATCGGCTCGACGACATCGGCCACTTCTACGGCGAATACGCGAGGCTGATGGCGCACTGGCAGGACGTGCTGCGCGACCGGTTCATGACGCTCCAGTACGAGGATCTCGTCGCCGACATCGGCACTGCCGCCCCCGAACTGCTGCGGTTCTGCGGGCTGGAGTGGCAGGACGCCTGCCGCGACTTCGCCTCCAGCCAGCGCATCATCGGCACCCTGAGCGCCTTTCAGGCGCGCCAGCCCGTCGGCGGGTTCCGCGGCCGCAGCGCCCGCTACGCGCGGCACCTGGCGCCGCTGATCGGCGCGCTGCGCGACGCCGGCGTCGACCTGCAGACCGGCGCCTACAAAAAAAACGGCGAGCCGAAGCTCGCCGTCTGATTTGCCGCTGGCCTGCCGGTCAGAACTTCGCGGTGACCGACACGTAGAGCTGCCGACCCAGCGTGTCGTAGACCTGCGGGAAGGTGTTGCCGTTGCCGAACGTCGACGGCCCGGAGACGGCGCCGTAGGTGCCCGCGGTGGACGACAACAGCGGCGGATCCTTGTCGAAGATGTTGTTGATGCCGCCGCGCAGCGTCCAGTTCTTGTCGACGTTCCACTGCAGCGCGAGGTCGAAGTACGACTGCGAGGAGATGTGCGCGTCGCTCGGCGAATAGCTGCCGGCCAGCTGTTCGTTCTGGCTGGCGAGGTCGAGGCTCACGCCGTCGATGTAGCGCCAGGTCAGCGCGGCATTGACGTTCCACGGCGTGTTCCACAACCCCTGCATCTTGTTGCGCCAACGGGGATACGGCGAGCCGCAGGTCGGACCGAACAGGCCGGCGCAGTCGTAGCTTCCCGCGCCCGGAATCTGCTCCACCTCGAACTTCTGGATGTAGGTGCCCATGAAGTTCACGCCGACGCTGCCCCAGTTGTTGATCGGCTGCATCGCGTAGATGGTGAAGTCGACGCCGCTGGTCTTGTAGCTGCCCAGGTTGGTGTTGAGCGCCGAGACGTAGCCGCTGTTGGGCACCCACAGGTTCCCGTTCGGCCCGCGGTGGATCAGGTCGCACAGCGCGCCGGTGTTGACGCAGGAGGCCAGCGCCGTCGGCGGGCTGACGTTGCCGATGACGTCGGTGACGTAGTAGTTCCAGAGGTCGACCGTCGCGCTGATGTTGGCCGTCGGCGTCAGCACCAGGCCGGCCGTCCACGTCTTCGCGGTCTCGGGGCTGACGGCGGGGTTGCCGCCCTGGATATAGTTGTACTGGCCCGCCGGGCTTCCCGGAATCTTGCCGTACTGGGCGGCGGTGACGCCCTGCCGCTGGCACTGCGCCAGCGTCGCGGACGGGGTCGCCCCCGAGCACGGGTCGTCGCCGTCAAACAGGTTGTACCCCTGTGCGCTGAACATCTCGATGATGTTGGCGGCACGCACGGCCTGCTGGTAGCTGCCGCGCGCCTTGACTTCCTTGATGGGGGCCCAGTCGGCGCCGATGCCGTACGAGTTCGTCGAGTGGTCGGTGCTGTAGTTCGAGTAGCGGTACGACGCGTTCATGCTGAGGTCGTACGCCCACGGCTGCCGCTGCATGATCGGCAGGCGGAACTCGCCGTAGCCTTCCGTCACCGTGTACTGGCCGGTCAGGCCGTGCGTCGCGCCACCCTGGCCGGCGAGGTCGCCGGTGTCGAATTCGACGTCGACGCTCTGCGAGAGCTTCTCGACCCGGCGCTCGACGCCGAACGCGACGCCGATGCCTTCCTTCGCCCACGGCAGCTTCCAGCCGTAGCTGGAGCCCAGATCCGACGTGACCGTCAGCCCGACGACGCTCTGCGCGGTGTAACCGTTCTGCATCCCCGGCGTCTGCAGGTAGTTGAGCGCTGCGCTGGTGACTCCGCCGATGGAGAAGATGTTGTACGGCACGCAGTTGGGATCCGACCCGTCGAGCACCGAGGCGCAGACGGGCTGGTGCGTGGTCGGGTCGGACACGACGTTCATCGCCCGTCCCAGACGCGCGACCGAGAAGTCGTTCAGGTACGTGCGCTGCAGGTTGTTCTTGCCCGACTGCCACCACGCGTTGTAGTCCCACTTGTCGTCGAGGACGCTGCCCTTGCCGCCGATGACCACGCGATAGTTGGTGAGTTCGACCGAGTCCTGCCGCCCGCCGCCCTCGACGTTGCGGCGTCCGATGTACATGAACGTGTCGGGATTCTGGGCGTTCATGCCGATGGCGTCCTTGAACGCCTGCGACAGCAGCGGATTGGCGTTGTTCAGCGTGTAGCCCTGCAGGAACGAGCCCGACGGCGCGATCTGCGCGTTCGTCTTGTCGTTCATGAAGTCGAATTCGGTGTAGACGCGCACCTTCGGCGTCGCGTCGTAGTGCGCGAAGAAGTTGGCCGAGTATTTGGTGTCGGGGCGCTGGAAGTAGTTGGTCGGATTGAAGTTGTACGCGTCCAGATTGGAGTTGAAGTTCCGCACGCCGCCGGCGGCGTTGGTGATCGTCAGGTTGAAGTTGCTGAAGTCGGTGAACCGGCCCGGATACGCGGTGCTGGAGCCGCCGCAGGTGTAGCCCTTGGCGCTGGGCGCCAGCGCGCAGGAGCTGAAGTCGCGCGTGGACTGCAGGATCGGCTGCGAGTTGCGGTACTCGAAGTAGACGGTGGCGTTGCCCTTGCCGCCGGCGAAGTTGCCGCCGAGGGTCATCGAGAAGTCCTGCGTCTTGCCGTCGAGGCCGACGTCGCCCGGGACCTGGAACTGCGCCGGGTTGGTCAGCGCCCTGTCCGCGACCATGCTGCCGACCCAGCTTCCCTGATGGTGGTTGTAGCCGTTGCCGTTCCAGTCGAACTGGACGCCCTCGAAGTGGTCGTTCATGATGAAGTTCACCACGCCGGCGACGGCGTCCGAACCGTAGATGGACGACGCGCCGCCCGACAGCACTTCGACGCGCTGGATCAGCGGCGCCGGAATCGCGTTGATGTTGGTCGGCCAGCTGTTCGGGCTGCCCGCGGGCAGGCGCTTGCCGTCGATCAGGACCAGCGTGCGCGAGGCGCCGAGGCCGCGGATGTCCACCGTGGCGGTGCCGGTCGCGCCGTTGGAGATGCTCTGCCCCTGTCCCGGGGTGATCTGCGGCATCTGGTTGAGGACGTCCGACGTCGACGTCAGGCCTGTGTACTTGATGTCCTGGGCGGTGACGACGCTGACCGGGCTGTCGCCCTGCACGACTTCCTGCGGAATGCGCGAGCCAGTGACCTCGATCTTCTCGATCTTCTGCGGCGTCGCGGCATCCGCCGCCGGCGCCGCGGTCTGCGCGTGGGCAGCGGGCATCGCCAGCGTGAACACGCCGGCGTTGAAGATGGTCCCGACGGCCAAGAACAGCTTCTTCCTGTTCAACTTCATTGTGGATCCCCCAAGTGAATAATCGAAGCCAACGCGAAATTTCTCCCGCTCGGGGCGCTACGAGCGGATTTCGCAACGTTACTCCAGTACACATTGCCGCAGCAACGATAAGCGCGCTGCCGGGCCCCGCAGTCACAAAACTGTTGCAATTCCGCCACCGGCAGCGTGGCTTTTCCATAACCCGCTGATTTTGCTGCCCCCGCGCGGGCGGATCGGATGGCTGCGCAGCCCGGCCGCGGGCCTCGCACCGACCCCGGGCACTTCGCCGGCGGCGGCCGCTGCCCTGACCCTTCCCCGGCATTGGCGGTAGAATCCCCGGCGCCGGCCGGCGGGCAGCGCAGACGCGGTCGGGTGAACGGCTGCGCACCGAACGACCACTGCGAGCGATGCCATCGTGACGACCCAGGACGACCTGCAGACCCTGCTCCGGGAGGTCGCGCGGCACGAGCGCGCCGGGCGGCTTGCCGACGCGATGGCCGCCTACGAGCGCCTGCTCGCGCGCTGGCCCGGCCGGCCGAACAGCTGGTACAACCTCGCGCTGCTGCAGCGCAAGGCCGGACGCTTCGACGCAGCGCTCGCCTCGTACCAGCAGGCGCTCGACCGCGGCGTCGAGCACCCCGAGGAGGTGCATCTGAATCGCGGCGTCATCCTCTCCGACGCGCTGCGTCAGGATGCCGCGGCGGAGCGCGAACTGCGCGCTGCGCTGGCGCTCGATCCGTCGTACGTGCCGGCGTTGCTGAATCTCGCCAACCTCGAGACCGACCTCGGCCGGCTGGAGGAGGCCCGCGCGACCTACGAGCGGCTGCTCGCCGTCGACCCCGGCTGCAGCGAGGGTCTCGCCCGCTACGCCCAGCTCGGGCGCATCGCGGGTCCGGACGACCCGCTGGCCGGACGGCTGCGCGCGGCGCTGGCGCGGCCGGAGACGACGCCGGCCGACAGGGCGAGCCTCGCCTTCGCGCTGGGCAAGGTCCTGGACGACTGCGGCGCCTACGAACAGGCGTTCGCGGCCTACGCGGCGGCGAACCGCCACAGCCGCGACGGTGCGGCGCCCGGCGCGGTGCTGTACGACCGGCGGCGGCACGAGGCGTTCGTCGACGAACTGATCGCGACGTTTGCGTCGCCCCGGGCGAAGGTCGCTGCGCCGGCGCCGACGGCGCGGCCGATCTTCATCTGCGGCATGTTCCGGTCGGGCTCGACGCTGACCGAGCAGGTGCTCGCCGGCCACTCGGGGGTGGCCGCCGCCGGCGAGGTCGACTTCGTCCCCGCGCTGGTGCGCACCGCGCTCGCCCCGTTCCCGGCCCGGATGCGCGAGGTCACGCCGGGCGAACTCGGACAGTTCGCCGCGCACTATCTCGCCGCGATGGGCCGGCTCTTTCCCGGCGCGCGGCACGTCACCGACAAGCGCCCCGACAACTTCCTCTACATCGGTCTGATCAAGAGCCTGTTCCCCGACGCGCGGATCGTCCACACCACGCGCGACCCGCTCGACAACTGCCTGTCGATCCACTTCCTGCACCTGTCTCACGGCATGGGCTACGCGCTGGACCTGATGGACACCGCGCATTACTACCGGCAGTACCGGCGGCTGATGGCGCACTGGAAGTCGCTCTATGGCGCCGACATCCTCGACTTCGACTACGACGCGCTCGTCCGCGACCCGCGACCCGCGGTCGAGCGGCTGCTCGCCTTCTGCGGGCTCGACTGGGAGGACGGCTGCATGGCGTTTCACCGCGTGCGCAACGCGGTCAAGACCGCGAGCGCGCTGCAGGTGCGCGAGCCGCTCTACCGGCGCTCGTCCGGCCGCTGGCGAAACTACGCGCGGCAGATGGAGCCGGTGCGCGCGTACCTCGCCGACCCGGTCGACGGACGCTGACCGCAAGCGGGCAAACCCATGAAAACACTCAGCCACCTCGACCGCCTCGAAGCCGAGAGCATCGACATCTTCCGCGAGGCGGTCGCCGAGAGCGAAACCCCGGTGATGCTGTACTCGACCGGCAAGGACAGCTCGGTGATGCTGCGCCTGGCGCTGAAGGCCTTCCATCCGTC
>CAIWHR010000292.1 GCA_903912485.1 uncultured beta proteobacterium
AACCTGACCACGCTGGCGCCGGACATCGTCGCCGCCATCCTCGATGCCGACCTGCCGGACCAGATCACGCTGTTCGACCTGGCGGTCGATCCGCCGGCGCTGTGGGAGGACCAGCGCACGCGCATTGGGTAGGTAGGGGAAGCCTCCTGCCTGGCTTTCACCGCCAGCCATCACGACATCTTCGGCAGAGTGACCTCGAGGACAGGTCTAGACTGCCGACTTTCGACGCCGCGGCAAACCAGTTTGGATCAAGGCTTTGGCGCGCCAGGATTCCCCTTGTGGATGACGCCGCCTTTCATCACGAAGTCGACTTTCTCGGTCACCGTGATGTCCCGCAAGGGATCGCCCGGCATCGCGACAATGTCGGCCGCCTTGCCAACGGCGAGCACGCCGAGGTCGCCGCGGTTCAACATTTCCCCGGCGACACTCGTCGCGGCGCGCAACGCGCGGATCGGCGCGATGCCGTTGACGACCATCTCCTTGAATTCTCCGGCACCGTTCTGGGCGAACGAATAGGTGCCGAGGTCGGTGCCGAAGGCGATCTTGACGTTGCTCGTGGCGAGGTTCTTGGCGCTGTCGAGAATCGCCTTGCTGTACTTGCGATACTTGGCGCGAACGTAAGCCGGCTTGCCGGCGTCCTTCCAGAACGCATCGTCGTCGATCAGCCGCGCCTGTCGCACGACCGCCAGCTGCGTGGGCACGATGTAGACGCCTTTCTGCTCCATTTGGCGCAAGGTGTCGGACGAGGCCATGTTGCCGTGCTCGATGGCACGGGCACCGGCCACGAGAGCGCGCCGGATGCCCTCGTCGCCGTAGGCATGCGGCGAAGCGGCGAGACCGAGGTCGCGCGCGGTTCCTACCAGCACGCTCATCTCCTCCTGGCTGTAGGGCACCTGCGCCGGGTCATCGGCGGGGCTCGAGAACCCGCCGGTGCCGCCGAACTTGATCCACTGGGCGCCACGGCTCGCCTCCTGGCGCACAACCTTCCGGATCTCGTCGACGCCGTCAGCAAGGCTGTTCTGCCAGGGCTGGTTGTCAGCCGCCAATAGCGGCGTACCGTCGCCGTGGCCTCCGCGGGTAGAGATCAGGTGGCCGGCGGGGATCAGCCGCGGGCCGGAGATTATCCCGTGCTCGACCGCCCGCGCCAGGTCCATCGTCGTGTAGCCGTGCATGTCCATGTCGGCAACATCACGTACGGTGGTGAATCCGTTATTGAGCAGAATGCCGAGCGCCTCTACGCCGAGAAGTGCCTTGAACGCCGGCGACAGGTTGAAGACCATGTCCTCGAACTGCGGCCTTAGCGTGACGTGGACGTGAGTGTCGATGAAGCCCGGCATCACCGTGTGCCCGCCAAGGTCCAGGACCCGGGCGTTGGCCGGATGTTCGACAATCTTGCCCATGGCGGCGATCTTCCCTTCCACGACCAAGATCTCCATTGGGCCAAGTGCCTGATCGGCCAAACCGTCCCAGACGTTGCCCGCGACAATGACCACCGGCTGCGCTATTGCGGCGGCTCTCGCGATCGCTGGGCTGACGCTCACGAGTACAAGCGTGGCCAGGGCTGCGACCAAGCGGGACCGGCGTCTCATCCGAATCGTATCCATCTTGATCTCTCGGGTTGTAGGGGTGTTCTGGCGCACACCCATTATGGCAAACAAACCATGGCAGCCGCGGAACCAGGAGGTTCCACCAGGAGGTTCCGCTTTCCGGAGTATTTCTGGGCGCGAGCCGACGACGACGGCCTTCTGTTGTCCGTTGCCTGGTTTCCGGGCAGGCTGGGTCGCCCTGCCTTGCGCAGGAAGGAGCCGCATGTTGATCCCTCCCGTCAGAAGCGATACGCCAGCCTGGCGCTGCCGACCTGGCCTCGATAACCGCTGCCGGCGTCCAGCGCGTACTCGGCTCGGAACTCCAGGCCGCCTCGCTGGTAAACCTGTGCCCCGACTTTGAGCCGCCCGAGGACGTCGGGGGTGTTCGAATAGCTCTGGAAACTTCCATTGGCGCTCGAGGCCCCGACGAAGCTCGCGTCCATCACCCATCCCGGATTGCTCTGCCAGCTCACGCCAAGAGCCGCGTACCCCCGGAGCACGACGCCGCTGTCGAGATCGCCCCGGGCGCCGAACTCGGCCATCGGCGAGAACACCACGTTGGTCCGGTTGCTGCCGGAATACGACAACGCGCCGCTTCGGCCGGATTCCTGGAAGCCCGGCGCATGCGTGTAGATCACGTCGAGATCGGCATAGGGGCGCAGATACGTCTTGGGCGCGGCGAAATCGTAGGCGGCCCGCAGGCGCCCACCGGCCAGGGTCGCGTTGGAGCTGCCCTGAAACGTCTCGCTGGCGGCTACCGTGCCGGAGGCGGTGGAAAGGAGATCGAGCACACGGGTGTGCTGGAACGAACCCGTCGCGATCGCGGCGGAGCCGGCGAAGAGCCAGTTGCCATCGACGCGTTTGAGCGCAATGCTGGCGTCGTAGAGGTTGCCGGTACTCGACGAATTGTCGGCGGACGCACGGTTGGTTCCCGCGCCCAGCGACCCGCCGACGAACCAGCCCGGCGCCACGTCGGTCTGCCCGCCGACCCTGACCGCCGTGCCGTCCACCTTGTAGCCGGGATCGCCGCCGCCGGCGTATTGGTTGACCTGCCCGCCCGAGAACTGACCCCAGGCACAGCGTTCCTCGCCCAGCGTGGTTCCGGCCTCGACGAAGACCGGGCAGCTCAGCGCACTGCCCAGCAGCATCATGCCGGACCCGGCCAGCGCGGCGTTCTGCGCCAGCGCAGCGCCGCCGTTGCTGGCGTTGAGCGCACCGGCATAGGCAGTGGCACTCTGCTCGCGGCTGAGGCCGCCGAAAGCGACGGCAAAGAATGGATCGGCGTTGTTCCAAGCCCGTCCGAGGTATTGGGCGAGGCTCGTCTGGCTGGGCGAAAGCCCGAGCCCCGCCGAGGCGAGGTTGGCCGTCGGCACCAGCGCCAGCACGTTGCCGTTCTTCGTGGCGACCCAGTTGAACAGCAGCGACGACTGCACGGTGGCAGTGAACGACAGCGCACCGGTGGCTGACAGGAACGGCAAGGCCCCCGGCAACAGGGCTACGGCGTTGGGCACGATGATGCCGCCGACCTGCGCATTGCCCACGATGGTCAGCCGGTCGGACGACTGCACCGCGCGGGAATCCACGTCGATCGCCACCCGGCCACCGGCCGACTGCGCGAAGCCGCCGCTGATGCTGGTCGTGCCGATGACGCCGTTGCCGCGAACGTTGATGACGCCGTTGTTGGTCAGCGTCGAGCTGGCGACGGTGGCGCCGGACCCCGAATTCCAGGTGCCGTTGTTGGTGAAATCTCCCGGCGTCGAGCCGAGGTCGACGCTGCCGACGATGGCGCCGTTGTTGATGACGTTGGTGACGCCACTGTTGGCGATGATGGCGTTACCGTTGGTGCCGTTCTGGGTGCTGACGGCACCGCCCGCATTCACCGTAATGGTGTTGGGCGTGTAACCGTGACCATTGTTGGTGGCCTCGCCACCCGACACCATGATGCCGGCCGCACCGGTCCCGCTGCCGCCCTCGACCGATGCGCCAATGGTGATCGAGATCGGCGACATGTAGGAACTGTTGCCCGAACTTTGCGCGATGATGGCGATCGACCCGGCGCCGCTGGTGTAGATCGAGCCGCCCGTCTGGTTGATCGTGATCGCTCCACCCTGGCCGCTGTACGTCGGGGCCGGCAGACCCGCATAGATCTGGCCGCTGTTGCCCATCACCACGTTCATGCTGGCGCTCTGGTTGTAGCCGGCGGCCATGCCGCCGCCGCCGCCGATGCTTTGCGCCACGATGCCGTGCGCGTTGGCACCGGTGGTCATGATGTTGCCGCCGCTGGTGATGCTGACCGAACCGCCGTCGGCGCCACTGCTGGTGAGGGTGGGCAGCGTGTTGGAAACCAACGTACTCAGAGCCAATGACGGATCGCCCACCAACCCGCCCCCCGCGCCGATGCTTTGCGCCACGATCCCCCAGGCCCCGGCGCCCTTGGTCGTGATGCTGCCCGCCGCGCCCAGGTTCACCGCAATGCTGCCGCCCGCGGCATCGTTTTGCCCGGGCTCGGTCTGCACCGCAGTGGTCGACAGATTGGCCGCCGCCGCCGTCATGATGCCGCCGCCGCCGCCGATGCTCTGCGCCGCGATGCCGAAGCTGCGCGCGCCGGTGGTCACGATCGAACCGTTCTCGGTGACCGACACCGCACCTCCGCTGCCCGAGGCGCCGGACTTGCCGCCGAGGTGGACGGCAAACGACGACGAATCGGTCCAGGGCACGACGCTGCCCGAAGCGCTCGCATTGGTGTTGCCCAGGCACTGGCTCGCCGACAGACCGCTCGCGCCCGCCGCCGCCGAGTTGGTGCACCCGGCCGAGCCGAGCCCGCCGCCGCCGCCGATCGATTGCGCGAGCACGCCGTAGGCGTCGTCGCCCACGGTGACGATCTGGGTGCCGCTGCCGTTGCTCACCGTCACCGCGCCGCCGCTGCCGGCCACCCCGCCGCTGCCGGTGTAGGAAACCCCGAGGCTGAGGTTGGTCACGTTGTTCACGCTGCCCTCGCCGCCGACGCCGCCGCCGCCGCCGATCGATTGCGCCACCACCGCGATGGCGCCGTAACCGGCGGTGCCGATGAAGCCGTTGGTCTGGGCGACGGACGACGGAGGCTCCTGGGTGTTGTTGGTGACGGTCACCGCGCCGCCGTCGCCGCCGGAGCCGCCGGCGCCGCCCACCGCCACCGTGGCGCCGTAGGTCTTCCCCGGCTGGTCGATGTTGCCGAGCACGGTGTTCGCCGCCATCGCCACCCCGCCGGCGATGCCGCCGCCGCCGCCGACCGACTGGGCCAGGATGCCGTAGGCGCGCGCACCCAGCGTCGTGATGCTGCCCCCGTTGTTGGCCGCCACGGCACCGCCGCCGGACCCCGCACCGGCGGCGCCGCCCACCGAGATCGTGCCGACGTAGCTCGTGCCCGGGTTGTTGAGGTAGTTCTCGATGGTCGCGGTCGCGGTGACGCCGGCGGCCGGGTCGGTGCTGCCTCCGGCCCCGCCGCCGCCGCCGATGGACTGCGCCAGGATGCCGTAGGAGTCACCGCCGGTCGTCACCGAGACGTTCTGCTTCGAGCTGTTGGTGTAGCCGTTGGCGATCACCGCACCGGTACTGATGGTGCCGGTATTGGTCACCGTGACGGTCCCGCCCGCGCCGCCGACATCACCCTTGCCGCCCACCGAAACCTGCAGGTTGATCTCGTTGCCGCCCGCCGTCGCCGCCCCGCCGCCGCCGCTGCCGCCGCCGCCGCCGATGCTCTGCGCCAGGATGCCCGTCGAACCGGAACCGGTGGTCGAGACGACGGCGGTTCCGTTGTAACGGGAGCCCTGGTAGGCGAGATTGCTGACCAGCACCGTGCCGCCGTCGCCGCCGCCGCCGCCGTTGCCGCCCATGCTGTAGGCCAGCCCCACCGCGGTGCCGGGGGTGCCGCCGAGGTTCGGGCTGGCGGCGGTCGCGTTGCCCGCCCCGCCGTTGCCGCCGCCGCCGCCGATCGATTGCGCCTCGATGCCGGGCGCGTTGTTGCCGGTGGTCGCTACCCGGGCGCTCGCGTTATAGGCGTTGGTGTTCGCGATCGGTACCACCGGCGACGGACTGTCGGTGCTCGGCAGCGCCGTGGCGTACGGGGCGTTCATCACGATCACCTCGCCGCCGCTGGAGGCAGTGCTGCCCGATCCTCCGACCGACACGCTCAAGTTCAGCGTCGGCGACTTGCCCTGGACCGAATTGGAACCGGCCGTCGAGTCGCCGCCAGTGCCGCCCCCGCCGCCGATCGATTGCGCCAGGATGCCGATCGAGCCGTTGCCCTGGGTGGCGACGCTGCCGGCCGTGTTCTGCGCCGTCACCGCGCCGCCCGCGCCGCCGCTGCCGCCCGTGCCGCCGACCGCCGTGCTGAACGAGAGGGTGGGGATCTCGGGGTCGTCGGCAATGGCCAGCGACTTGGCGAGCGCCGAGCCCGCATTGCCGCCGCCGCCGCCGATGCTCTGCACCAGCATGCCGATGGAGTCGGGCCCGGTCGCGCTGATCGTGCCTGAATTTGTAACGTCCACCTCTCCACCGCCGCCGCCGCTGCCCCCGTTGCCGCCGAGCGCGATCGCTGCGGAGAAGAACACGCCGACGCTGTGCGACAGCGCTGCGCCGCCGCTGCCGCCGCCCCCGCCGACGCTCTGCGCCACCACGCCGGCCGACTGCTCGCCGGTCGTCGCGATGGCCCCCTGCTGGCTGACGTCGACCGTGCCGCCGACGCCGCCGCTGCCGCCGGCACCGCCGATCGCGGTGGAGAAGAAGAGTCCGGCCGCCTTCGCATAGCCGCCGTTGCCGCCCCCGCCGCCCACGCTCTGTGCAAGCAACCCGGCGGCGAAATCGCCCGCGGAGTTGAGCTTCCCGCCGCTGACGTCGACCGTCACGCCGCCGCCGGCACCGCCCGAGCCGCCACGGCCCCCCACCGCCACGAACAGGCCCGCGGCATTGCCGCCGTTGCCGCCGCCGCCCCCGACGCTCTGCGCCAGGATGCCGATGGCGCCGTCGTTCTGGGTGGTGATGCTGCCGCCGGTCATCGACACGTCGACGCCGCCGCCCGCTCCGCCAGCGCCGCCACCGTCGCCGACGAACGCCGCCGCGCCCTTGCCGCCGGAGCTGCCGCCGCCGCCGCCGATGCTCTGCGCCACGATGCCGATCGCCATGTTGCCGCCGCCGTTGGCGTCACCGGTGGCAATGCTGCCGGAATTGGCGACGCTGACGCTGCCGCCGTTCGCAGCATTGGTGTTGTCGCTGGAATTGCCCAGGACCACGCCGGCGGTCGGCGTGGCGCCGTTGAACGCCGCGCTGCCATCGGCCGCCATCAATCCTCCGGCGCCGCCGCTGAAGGCGACGATGCCGAAAGCCGAGCTGCCGTCGGTGGCAATCGATCCGCTGTTGGTGACGCTGACCGCCTGGCTGGTCGCGTTGCTGCTGCCACCGGTGCTGCCGAGATAGCTCACCGAGCCGCTCGCCGCCTGCGTCGCGATGCCGAACCCGCCCACGCTGATCGCGCCGATGCCGACCGACAGCTCGCCGCTGGTCGCGATCGTTCCGGCGTTGCTGACGGTGACCTGGCCAGGTGACGCGTTGCCGCCGCTGGCTACCTGACCGGAGCTGAAGGGCGCCAGCGCCGCCGAGCTGCCGGTGCTGACCGCCAGCACGCCGGCGGCGTAGGTCGCGGACGCATTGCCGGTGGTGATCGTCGCACCCTGATTCACGCTGACGTTGACGTTGCCGGCCTGTTCGGTGCCGTTGTAGTTGGAAAGCGGCGTGGCGCCGACGGCGCTGACCGCCATCACCCCGATGGCGCTGCCCTGCGTCAGCACGATCGATCCGGTGCCCGTGACGGTGACGGCGACGTTGCCGGATCCGCCCGGCTGCTCCGGGCCGCTGGTGCTGGGGATGCTGCAATTGCCGCCGGGGCACGCGAGCGTGGCCCCGAGCGAGGTTGCGGAGATGCCGATCTCCCCCGAGACGTACGAGCCATAGGCCCCGTCGCTGGCGATCGAGCCGGCGTGCGTGACCGAAACGGCGCCACCCCAGCCGGCCGTGGAAAAGTTGTACTTGCTGCAGGAATTGCTGTTGCAGTAGTAGCCGTTGCTGCCGCCCTCCGACAGCGCGGTGATGCCGTTGAGCGCCACCGCACCGAAGCCGGGCGACAGCTGGCTGCCGAGGATCCAGATGGCGCTGCCGCTGGCCGTCGAGACCGCGACCGCGCCGCCGTTACCGCCGTTGCCGCTGCTGGTCGCCGCCGCCAACTGCAGGCCGGCGCCGCCCCACGAGACGGCGGTCAGCGCGCTGGCATACGGTGCCCACACCGGATACGATCCCGTCACGTTTCCCACCGCGGGCGGCCCGACGTTGAGCGCGCCGCTGTTGTGGGTGATCGTGACCGCGCCCCCGGCGCCTCCCGTGTTGTTGCCGTCGGTCGAGCCGTCGCCGTAGGCGTTGGCGCCGAAGCTCAGCCCGCTCAGCGCGGCGTTCCAGTTGGTTGACCAGGTTTCCGAGGTGTTCGCGATCAGCGACGCGCTGTTGCTGAGGTTCATGCTTGGGCCGATCATCGCCGCCGCATTGGCCGGCTGTGCCTGCAGACCCGTGCCCCAGAAAGTCGCACCGTAGTAGTTGGTGCCCGACATGTAGTTGTAGTAATTCGAGCCGGTAATCGACTGGACGGTCAGACTGGATGTCAGGTTGACCGGGCTGTTGGTGATCGTCAGCAGGCCGCCCCCCGCGCTCCCATTGAGCCAGGCGGTTGGAATCGAAACGGCGCCGTTGCCGGGAAACGAAGGGGTGTACGTGATGCCCGAGCCACCGAGCGTCTGCGCCGATGCCGTCGGCGCACCGGCACAGAGCAGGGCTGCGGCGATCACGACGGGGATCGCCAGGTGCCACGGAACGTCGCGCCGACGGGCAGGACCGGTTCGCGCTTCAGCCATGGGCGGATGGTCGGCGTGGCTTGCGACGCGGCGGAGAGTGTGGCGCGGGTCCATACGGGTTTCCTCTGTTTCAATCAGTCGAAGTCCGGCGCTAGCCGGGAAATATGGCGGCTGGGAAGCCGCGCGCGTGCGGTCCGGTCGGTGTCAACGGTTTACGCGTCCGGCTGCGCGACCCAGGTCGCTTCATCCCGGGTTTGCGCGCGGGCGCATCGACCGGAAGAGGCTCGCGGGCCTTCGGCACTAGCCACAGGCGCCGCCGAGCATGCCGGCCTTGATCTCGGGATTCGGGGGATCGGCGCCGAGCCAGATCGCGAGGAAAGCCTTGGCGAAGTCGTCACCCTTGATGGTGCCCTTCACCGTGCCGTTCACGTTCACCTCAAGTCCGGAGCCCGGCTTGACGATGAACGTCAGGCGCTCGCCGGTCTTGACGTCCGCCATCCACCCGTTGAGCATGGCGATGCGGTCCTTGAGTGCAGGCAGCTGGCCCTTGGAGTTCTTTTCGAACCCCTCGCTCCATCCTTTCCGGAGGTCGTCGACACCGACATTGCGCACGAACTGCAGGACCAGTTCGCTCGGTGCGCTCGACCCCAGCAAGGCGTTCGCGTCGCCCGATGTCTTGCCCACATACAGGGCGGCAACGTAGACGTTGACCTTGAAGGCCGTCGCCTCCCGCAGGCCGAGGCCGTTGAGCGTGAGGCCCGTCCCGTCGACCTGGATCTGGTCAGGAAAATTGACACCCTTGCACTCCTTTGCCTCGGCAATGCCGGTGCCCAGCGCAGCGGCCAGGATGGCCGGTAGCAGGATTCCCTTCTTGTGCGATTGCATGGCGTCTCCGAAAGATTGGTACTGCGTGAGAACACGAACCGACGGCGGGAGGCCGCAAATATCTTGCCCTGGCCGCGGCGAACCTATGGCGCGACCGGAGTCTTTACCGGGCCGGTTGCGGGCGTCGCGCCCGCACCGACGGAGGGAACTGCAACGACGCGCGCACCGACATCCTTCAGCAGGCGCTGAAACTCCGGCGAAGCGGATATGATCGAACCCGCCGCACCACGCAGACGGTCGACGGCCTCGGGCGGCAAGACGAACGACGTGGGCTGCAGGTTCAGGTATTCGCGTTCCTTGGCATCGGGCAGCGCGGCGAACGATACGTCGATCGAATAGATCTCCGCTTCGGGGACGCGCAGCGCCTTGCACAGCGGCGTGCTGCTGTCGGGCGAGCATCCCGCCAATCGCCGCGTCTCGCGGTCCTTGTTCCAGCGTGCCGCGATGTCCTTCAGCAACTCGACCGCCTCGTACGAGTAGTGATCGATCGGCACGCCGGTGGCCTTCATCAGGACGTCCAACGTGCCGGGCGGCGTATCCGATTCGTCCCAGTTCGTGGGCGGCGACGACAGCGAGTTGACGACGAAGACGATGATTCTGCGGGCGTGGTCGAGTGGCGTCGGCTGGCCGGCGTCGTGCAGGGCCTCGAGGAATTCGAGGGCGTCGAGAACGCCGCGCATGCCCACGTTGTCGGCCACGCCGCCGTCCACGAGGTGCAGATAGGGATGGTGGACGCTGTCGCCGTAGGCCTGCATGTCCTTGATCTCGCGGATTGCGCGCGCGGCCGGGCGCGGAGGATTGGCGGCATTGGTGAACATCCTGGCCCATGCCGGGGCGACGTAGTTGCAGGTGCCGCCGTAGTTGTTGATGGTGACCGGCGAGAGCACGACCGGCACGGCCGACGACGTGGCGGCGGCACGGGAGAGTCGGATGGCATTGAGATCCGCGCACAGCAGGTCGAAGATGCTCTGGTTGAAGACCACCCGGCCGCCGGTCGAAATGTCGGTGGTCGACACCATGATGAACGGGCCGTCGCCGCGATCGAGGTCGGCGTAGGTTGCCCCGTTGAACAGGATCTCGTCGTAGAACTGGGCCGCCAGTTCGGAGCGCCCCCAGCCCGCCGACAAGAGGTCGCCCCAGTAGGCGGGGTTGAGGGAACGCGCGAGCAGTTCGCCCTGTACGTCGCGCTTGAGGAAGCGCTGCTCGTAATCGGTGAACAGCTTGTCACCGTACAGTCCGTAGGCCAGCGCCGTGAAGCTGCCGCCCGACACGCCGGTGATGACGTCGACGGCGTCGAGCAGACGCACCGTGTTGCCCTTGGGCCCCACCACCTCGGTCCGCCGCAGGTATTCCAGGACGCCGTAGGAGAACGCGGCCGCACGCGTGCCGCCACCCGAGAAGGCGAGGATGACGAGGTTTTCCTGGCTCTTGAAGTGCTTCTGCCGGGACTGGAACGTGTACCCGACGTTCGGGTCCGCCTGCGTGAGCGGCGGGTTGACGGGCCGGGTGGCGCAACCGCCGAGCAGCAGCACGAGGGCCAGCAATGCGAGGGAGACACCGCGCAAATCGTTCATCTCTCACCCATCCCATTCTCCGCAGTTGGCGCAGCAATGCTCGCGTCAGGGCACGGCGATGCCCCGGTCGTTGCAGGACAGCACAGCGATGCGCGCCGCGCGCGCCCGTTGGCCGAGCCGGCCGCGCGAATTATCCGGCGCGGCGTCCTGGAGGCCGTGGCAACGACTGCCCGGCGCGCCCCGCCAGCGCTTTTCCTAGCGCCGGCGGCCGCCGCCGCCGCGTTCCTCGCCGCCTCCCTCGCGTTCGGTGCGGCCCGCACCTTCGCTGCGCTCGCGCTCGTCGCGATCCCGCTGGCGCTCAGCCTCCTGCGTGTCGGTCTTCGCCTGCTGCTTCTCTTGCTGCTGTTTCTGCTGCTGGGACCCGGTCGACTGTTTGTCCTGCTGGGCCTGGTTCTTGACCTGGTTCGCGTCGCGGTTCTCCTGCTGCTTGACCTGGTTGCGTTGCTGGTCGGTCTGCCGCTGGGTGCCGCCGTACTTCTGCTGCGCCGCCGCGTTCGAATACGGCACGTTGCCGCGGTGCTGCGGGTCATGGTTCCAGTTGCTGGTGCCTTTGTTGTTCTGGTTGTTCCAGTTCTTCGTGTTGTTGGCGTTGAACTGGTTGTACGTGTTGTTGTTGATCGTGACCGAGCCGCCACCGCCCCAGTGGCAGCCGCCCCAGAGCGCGGCGCCGGCCGCCATGCCGACACCGAACGCGAGCATTGACGCGCCGGCGACGTAACCCGGCGGGTAGTAGACCACCGGCGGATAAGCGGGATACGGCCAGCCGCCGTAGACGACCATTGGGTCGTAGGCAGGAACGTAGACAACCTGCGGACTGGCCGGCTGGATCACGATCACCTGCTGCCCGCTCTGGCTTTCGGTGCTGACCGTCTGCTGGCTCGACGACTTGAGCGCCCCCGCCTGCTTCGCTTTGGCGCGCAGCGCCTGCACCGCCGCCATCACGTCCTTATTCTGACCGAGAAAGACGTCGCCCAGCTGCTGCATCCAGCTCAGCTGGCTACCCATCATCTGCAGCGCCTGCGGAAAGCTCAGCAGCGACTTGACGCTGGGATCCCAGTTCTGCTGCATCAGCGCGGAATCGAGCGCCGATCCGCTGAGCGACGCGTGCGCTTTCTGCCATGTCGCCGCCTCGGCCACTTCCAGAGGATAGGTCGACGCCATCAGCACCTGCGCCAGCAGCGCGTCGGGGTACAGCGCGACCGGCGCCACCAGTGCAGCCAGCTGCTGCTGCGACAGCGGCGCACTGGCCGAAGCGCCGGGGCCCGCGCCCTGCGCAAGAGCGACGGGGACCACCGCCGGCCACGCGAGCGTGGTGCTCAGCAACGCCACCAGCAGGCGGGAACAGGGACGGGAATTTTTCATCGTTGTCTCCAAAGACGCGTGCGACACCCTGCGGCGACGCGGTTTGTGTTCGTGGGTAAGAATAAAACGAAAACCCTCAAGCCACTTTTGCCGCGGATGACGAAACCTTTGCCCGAGCGACTTTTCTTGCGTGCCCCGCGCGTGCTCCTCGCGCGCAGGATTACCATCGTCGACATGGTTCGTGTCAGAACCCCTGCCGCAGGCCTCGATGCTCCCCGGATGCGCAGCCATGGCACCGCCGGACTCCTGGATTCCCCCATGCCCGCACACTCCAAAAAACCGTCCCTCCTGCTGATCGATGATTCTGTCCCCGACCTGCGGGTGCTGCTCGACCTCCTGTCCGCCAGGAAATGGAGCACGACGGTAGCCTTCGGGGGCCTGGATGGCTACCACAAGGCCATGCTGAAACGGCCGGACCTGATCCTGCTCGATGTGCGGATGCCAGGCATGGACGGCTTTGCCACCTGTCGTCGCCTGAAGGCTGACGAGCGCACGCAGCTGATTCCAGTGATCTTTCTAACCGCCGCCCAGGACAAGGAGGATCGCCTCAACGGCTTCGCGCTGGGCGCGGTCGATTACATCGTCAAACCCTACGCCAGCGAAGAAGAAGTGCTGGCCCGCGTCGGCGTCCATCTCGCGCTGGCCCGCGGCCTCGGGCCTGACCCCTCGGCCTGCGACGATTCTGAGGATTCCGGAGCGCATTCCCCGCTGGTGCGGGCGGCCACCGCCGTGCTGCTGGACAACCTTGGCCAGCCGCCGGCGCCCGAGGCCCTGGCGCGGCAGCTCGGCACCAACGAAAAGCGGTTGAACGCGGCCTTTCGCAGCGCGTACTCGTTGCCCGTGTTCGGCTGGGTGCGCGAGCAACGCCTTCGCCTTGCGCGCCAGCTTCTGCAGCAAACCGAGACGCCGGTGGCGGACATCGCCGCGCACTGCGGTTACTCGTCGCCTTCCAACTTTGCCACCGCGTTTCGCGAGAGATTCGACTGCACCCCGAGGGATTTCCGCCTGCGCCTGCACACCTTCGACGCCGACGCCGATACCCGAGAGGCAGCCGACTCGCCATGAGCCCCGCCGCGTTGCGCCAGGCCGGATGGTGGGGCGGCCTCTTCGCCGCCTGCGGCCTCTGGCTGGGCGTGTCGACGGCACCGCTGGGCGCCCCGATCGCGGTGGATGCAAACGTGGCGCACATGGATCTTTCTGCGGACCTGCGATTGCTGAACGACCCCGGCGGAAGGCTCGGCGCCGACGAAGTGGACCGATCGACCGCGGCTTTCCGGTCCTTCGATCGCGACGATCTGTTGCGCAAGTACAGGACCGGAGCGTTCTGGCTGAGCCTGAGCCTCATCAACGTTGGTCCCACGTCGGTCACGCGCTGGCTGGCCGTAGGAAGCCCTCGGCTGGAATCGGTGCAGCTCTACGAACGGCAGGGTGAGGGCTGGCGGCACATGCGCTCCGGTTCGTCGGTGCCGCAAAACGACAGGCCGATCGCGGCCGAAGTGCCGGTGTTTCCGCTGACACTGCGCGCCGGCGAGCGACAGGACTACCTGTTACGCGTTCAGAGCACCACCGTCGTGCAGATGGATACGGTGCTGTGGGAACCCGAGGCGTATCGCGAGCACGCGGGCGAGCATCACTTGCTCGCGGGCATGGTGCTGGGCGGCACCCTGCTGGCAGCGATCGCATCCTTCTTTGTCTTCGCGCTGCTCAAGGAACCCCCCTGGTTCTATTACGGCCTGTTCCAGCTCGCAGCCGCGGTCCTGGTGGCGATCCGCGAAGGGCTTCTGCAGCGCTATGCGTGGCCGCACGACCTGCCTCATTACACGCCGCTGCTCACCCTGTTCGCCGGCTTGGCGCTGTTCAGCATGACCAGGTTTGTGGAAACCTTCCTCGAAGCACGCACTCGCTTTCCGCGCTGGAGCATGACCCTGACGGGCCTCCGGTGGGTCATTGCCGTGACGGTGGCCATCAGCATGGTCGATTACAGCATCGGCGTACGCATCGCGACCTTCGTTTCCATTGCGGTGATGATCTCCTGCGTGTGGATCAGCGTGAACGCCTGGCGCGGCGGCTACCAGCCAGCGCGATTCCTGATCCTGGGGTTCAGTACTACGTGGCTGATGGAATCGGCCCGCCAGTTTTCGAATCTCGGTTTGGTGCGCTTTCACCCCGCGATGGATTTCAGCCTGTCCACCTCGTTCATCGTCGCGACACCGGTGATCCTGCTGGCACTGACTGAGCGCGCACAAGGGCTGATGCTGGATCTGGCAGCCAGCCGGCAATTGAGCCAGGCGAAGTCCGATTTTCTGACGCGCGTCAGCCATGAACTGCGGTCGCCGCTCAACGTCATCATCGGCTACGCCCGAATGCTCGGACGGAGTTCGTCGCGCCTGCCCTTGCAGGAAGGCGCCGTGGGCATTGAAAGAAGCGGCTTGCGCGTGCTCGGGTTGATCGACGAACTGCTCGACCAGTCGAGGCTCGATGCCGGGCAACTGCCTTTGAGCCCGAGGCCCCTGCTGCTGTCCCCGTGGCTGAGCGAGCTGGCCGCGGCGGCGCGAGTGCAGGCGCTGGCGGCGGAGAACTCGTTTGTCTTCGAGCGAGAGGGCAAATTGCCGTTGGCCGTGATTGCCGACGGCGAGCGTCTGTACCAAGTCCTCGACAACCTGCTGACCAACGCCAACCGGCACACGCAGCGAGGATCCATCCGGTTGGTCTGCCGATGCACCGGGGTCGACGCATCGGTCGTTGATGCAACAGGCAATGCAGCACTGTACTTCGCCGTGATCGATAGCGGCACGGGCATTGCCAGGAAGGATCAGGACCGCATCTTTGAGCCCTTCGTTCAACTCGAAGCTGCGACGCGTCCAAGGGACAAGCGACGGGCCGGCATCGGCATGGGCCTGTCGATCGCGCGCGAGTTGGTAGGACTGATGGGCGGCGATCTCACGGTCACCAGCGAACCGGGCGTCGGCAGCACCTTCTCCTTTACCGTGCAGATTCCGCTTGCCGCCGGCGTGGCCGCGGAGCCGGTCGCCGAAGGCTCGGCAGCGGAACTGGTGCCGGACCCTGCAGGCCCCGGCTCGGGCCCACGTCTGTTGCTGGTCGAGGACGACGGCGAGGCAAGGCTCGCCCTCGCTGCGCAGCTCTGCTCGTTCGGCTTTGTCGTCGACGAGGCGGAAAGCGGTGCCGCTGCAGTGCGCCGGCTGGAAACCGTGCGCGACAGGCCCGGGCATTACGCCGCCGTAGTAACCGATCAGCTGATGGAAGACGGCGATGGCTGGTTCGTGCTGCGCACCGTACGCGAAGCCGAGCCGGATTTGCCGGTGCTGCTGCTGTCGGCCGTCGAGCCCTTTCGCCCGCACGATTTTCCCGCGGGCCTGAACTTCGACGCCACGCTGCGCAAGCCGGTGTCGCCCGAGATTCTGCTGACGACACTTTGGGCGCTCGTGGCCATGGAAGAAAAGGACGCAGCGCGTGCGGACGACGGTGATGCCGAGGTGGCCGAGGTTGTCACTAGGCCCGTGCCGGCGCAGGCGCAGCTACTGGAGTTGATCGCGCTGGCGCAAGCTGGAGAGGTCTCCGGCATCGAGGAATGGATCGAACGTCTTTCGGCGACGTCTCCTCAGTGCGAAGCCTTCGGCGCTGAGGCGCATCGTTGCCTGCGCGAGTTGGACCTTGCGGCGCTGGAAAGCATTGCGCGCAGCGCGATGTTGGGATGACTTCGAGCAGCGCGATGTTGGGATGACTTCGAGCAGCCCGAATGTTCGGTGGGTTCATCCGGAATGCTTTCGGGACAAATAGATTCGCCCGTTATGGACCCACACGAAATTCCCGCTGACTCCAATTTGAAGCCTCTCTTGAATTCCGAGTGGGTAGTATTGCGTCATGTTGAACAGCGAATTGAGGTGCTGAGATGACGGCCAAGGTGTTTGAGGCGGCGCTTGGAATTGCTGCGCCGTGGTCTGTGGCGTCGGTGGATTTCGATGAGCC
>CAIWHR010000293.1 GCA_903912485.1 uncultured beta proteobacterium
ATCGTCGGGTGCAGGTCGTTCTTCTGCGGCTTCATGATGTTCCAGACATAGCCCTGGTCGCGGTCGCCGCACCAGTGGCGCTGCGCACCCTCCGGCCAACCGTACAGGATCGGCTCGTACTGGCGCTGGTAGTCTGCGCGGCCCAGCGTAAAAGTGTTCTTGGCCCAGATGATGAAAGTCGACCACTTGCCGCCGGCCGCACGGAAGGCCGCCTGCAGCACATCCAGTTCGCTGGACGACATCGCCACATAGATGCCGCCCCGGCAATGCGCGACCGTCGGCGTGAGCGCTGCCAACAGGAAGTCGTAAAAGCCATCCCCAAGGTTGTCGTTCAGGATCGCGCGGTCCTTGCCGCGCATCTTGTCCTTGGCGCTGTTGGCGTAGTTCACGTTGTAGGGCGGGTCGGTGAAGACCATGTCCACTGGCTCGCCGTCAAGCACCCTGTCGTAGCTCTCAGCCACGGTGGAGTCGCCGCACAGCAGCCGGTGGCCATCCAGCAACCAGACATCGCCGGGCCGTGACACTGGCATCTCCGCCACGTCCGGGACTGCGTCGTCGTCGGTCTGCCCCTCGCCCTGCGGCTCATCGCCCGCCATCAGTTCGGCCAGCGCGTCGGCATCGAAGCCCGTGAGCGACAGATCGAAGTCGGCGTCCTGCAGGTCAGCCATTTCGATGCGCAGTAGCGCCTCGTCCCAGCCGGCGTTTTCGGCGATCCGGTTGTCCGCGATGATCAGCGCCCGGCGCTGCGTCGGGGTGAGGTGATCGAGGACCACCACTGGCACGGTCGCCAGGCCCAGCTTCTGGGCGGCAGCCAGCCGGCCGTGACCGGCAACGATGACGCCGTCGCTGCCGGCAAGGATCGGGTTGGTGAATCCGAACTCAGCGATCGACGCGGCGATCTGTGCCACCTGCTCCGGCGAGTGCGTCCGGGCGTTGCGTGCATACGGGATGAGCCGGGTCGTTGGCCACGGCTCGATCTTGTCGGCGAACCAGGAACTCACTGCCCCGTCTCCCCGGCGAACAGTCGCTCCTTGGTCACCTCTGCGAAGCTCTGGCCCGTGGCCACGAGCGTGACTTCCGCTTGCGGGTGGTTCTGCAGGAAGCGCCGGATCGCCACGTCGACGTACTCAGGTGCGATTTCCACGGCGCGGCACATGCGCCCCGTGCGCTCGGCCGCGAGCATCGTGCTGCCACTGCCGCCGAACGGTTCGAACACGATGTCGGCCTGCTCCGTGAAGGCCTCGATGACGAACTCGGGCAGGGCCACCGGGAACACGGCCGGGTGGTCGATGTCCTGCCCGATCTTTCCCTTGTGCCGCATGACGCGGATTACCGAATCGGGGATGCGGAAGTCTTGCGTCGGCTGGCCTGCGGCCGTCCAGCCGCCCACCTCGCCATCCTTGCCGCGCATCGCCGTCGAGGATCCGTCGCCGCGCAGGTGCGTCTCCTGGCCCGCGAACTTGCAGGGGACGATCTTGTTCGGCTTGCGGCTCTCGCGGTTGAAATGGAACACGAACTCGAAACTGGGCGCGAAGCGCCCCGACCAGTCACCGGGCATGCCTGGCCCCTGGTCCCAGACGTACCAGGCGAAGCGCCGCCAGCCGGCCGTGCGCATCCACTCGACCCAAGCGTTCCAGTACGGGATGAACTCGTTGTCCCGATGGATCAGACCGAGGTTGACTAACACCTGTCCGTCGGCAGCCATCGGTACGTTGCCGAAAACGCCACGCATGAGCCCGTCCCAGTCGGCGATGCCGCCGCTGGTGTAGTCGCGCTGGTTGCCATAGGGCGGTGATGTGAAGCACAGCCGGGCGCGCTCGTCCTCCATCAACGCGGCAACCACTTTCGCGTCGGTCGAGTCGCCGCAGATCAATCTGTGCCGTCCGATCGCCCACACGTCGCCGACTTGGCTCACCGGAACTTCATGCGGTTCCGGCACCTCGTCCGCAGCGTCCTGGTCCGCTTCACCAGACTGGGCATCGTCCTCCCCGGCGGCACGGGCCAGGAAGGTTTCGATCTCGCCATCGTCGAAGCCGGTCAGCGCCAGGTCGTAGCCGGACTCGGAGAGTTCCGCCAGTTCCAGCGCCAGCAGTTCTTCGTCCCAGCCGGCATCGAGCGCCAGGCGGTTGTCGGAGATCACGTAGGCCCGCTTCTGTGTCGGCGTCAGGTGCGCCAGTTCAATGACCGGGACCTCGGCGAGGCCGAGCTTGTGCGCGGCCGCCAGACGCCCGTGTCCTGCGATGACGCCATTGGCGCCGTCCACCAGCACCGGGTTGGTCCACCCGTACTCCACGATGCTGGCCGCGATCTTGGCGATCTGGGCATCGGTGTGGGTCCGCGGGTTCTTGGCGTAAGGGATCAGCGTCTCGACCTTTCGGTAGGCGACGTTGAGTGTGTTCAGGATGTGGTCCTCGAAAAAATGCGGCCCGAGTGGGAAAGGAGTGAACCCACCCGGGCCGCCAGGGGCACTGCAGCGTGAAATGAAAGAGCCCGCCGACGGGGTTGCCGTGGGCGGGCTCGGTGATCGGATCGGGGTGCAAACTGCAAACCGGTGCAAACCTCGGTTTGCAGTCAGACGCTAGGCGAATGCCGCGCTCGCGCCCCCCGCATTGCACTTTCGGGAGGAAGGACCCGTCGCGATCGCGTCGGCCTGCCCGAAGTCAACTCTGTCCAGAAGATAGCTCGAATACTACGGGCAACCGGGGTGATTTGTTGCACGAGGAAGATTCGCTCATGCCATCGGATGCCATCTGGCCCGCGCCGATTTGCTTCAAAACGCGCCAAATCACTACGCTCGATTGACCCCGTTGAGCCTGTTGGCCACGAGCTGAAGTGCCCGCTGCCACCGCCGCCATGCAGTCGTGCGATCGCAGGCAAACCGCGTCGAGATGTCGCGCCAGCCATATCGCTTGGCGCGCATCCAGATCAGGTGCCGCTCTTCGACCTCCAACCAGAGCACCCAACGCATCGTCTCCAGCATCTGCTCCACCGCCGCGGGGCTTGGAGGGAAGGGTCGGTAGACCGGCTCGTCGGCCGAGAAGAGTTCCCATTGCTGGCGAACGATCTGTGGCCAGGTGTTGAAGTAGCCTTGCACGCGCACGGGCGGCAGACGTCGTCCGGTGGTCGCGGCATCCTCGAAGCGTGCTGCCACGTCCTCGATGGTCCAGAGGGTGGCGGTCCTAGTCACGGCGACGTCCTCCCGCTCCGTATAGGCGCTCACCGATGCGGCGCACGAACTCGCGCTCGACGAAGTCCAGGCGCTCGTCGGACTCGTTGATCACGAGGATGTGTTGATCGCGCCAGCCCTGCTGCTTGACGGCTTCGAGGTCGGTGGGCTCGGGCTGCAGTCGTCCGAGGGGGCAACGGTAGGAAGGGGTGTGCATCTTCATCTCACACCTCCTGCGTCTCGATCGCCCAATACAGGATGGCCAGCGCATCGGCTTCGTTGTCGTCACCAGGACGGTGGCCGCGTTGGGTGACCGACGCGATCATCTCGTCCTTGCCGGCGTTGCCTTTGCCGGTCGCATGCTTCTTGATCGTCCCCACGGGCACGCCCTGGTACGGGATGCCGTGGTGCTCGCACCAAGCCGTGAGGTGGCCCATGAAGCCGCCGTAGGCGTGCGCGGCATCCACGCCCGCATGCCGACGGACTTCCTCGAAGTACACCGCGTTGATGTGGTCGGACGTTGTGAGCAACTCCGCCAGCCAACGCTTGAAACGCAGGAAGCGCATGCCACCGCCTTCGAAGCGCTGCGGCTTGAACTGCTCGGTGCCACTCGTGATCGTTCCGTCCAGGTGCAGCAGTGCCCAACCGGTACGGGTGCCCAGATCGAGGGCCAGGATCGTCGTATTCATCTCTTGCTCCATTTCTGGGGCGAGTGACGGATGTGACGGGTTTGCCGGTTATCTCTCTATCGTGTGCGCCTGCGCACGCGTAAGGGGTTAATCAGTAGACCTGTCAAATCCGTCACTCGACCCCGCATCAATCGTCTCGGTAGGGATAGCCGCCCCCATAGGGCTTCGGACGCAGGCTGATGCCCGCCAGCGCCCGCGCACCCCCGGTCAGGCGGCACTTCTCGAACTTGCGTGTGGCCATGAGTTCGGCGAAGCGCTTGACCGAACCGACGTACTCGCCGGCCCGCTCCGCCCACTCACGCCAGTCGGTGAACAACTCGGACACGCCCTCGCGGTGGCTCTTGGAGAGCAGGCAGCGCTCCTCGATCCACTGACCCAGTGCGTCCTCGGCCTCGAAGTACTCCTCGGTGGCCGACACCACGCACGGCGGCGGCTGCAGCCCGTCGCGCTGCCACGCGAGACAGCCGTCGATCGCCCATGCCAGGATCCCGTCCCGTTCGGCCAGCAGACGCTCCGTGAGTTGGCCGTCGCGCTTCTCGGGCGGCACCGTCACCGTGAACGGGATCAGGTGCAGGCGGCGCTTCATGGCTTCGTCCACGTTGCGGATCGAGGGCTTGTGGTTGCCGGCGATCACCAACTTGAATTGCGGGAAGTACTCGAAGAAGTCCTGGCGCATGAAGCGCGCCGACACCTTGTCGCCGCCGGTGATGGCCTTGACCTTGGACTCGTTCCAGCGCCGCCCCTGCTCGGTTTCGATGGACGCGACGAAGCGCGCGCCGCGCAGTCCGGCGAGATCGGTCGGATGCCGATCGCCGCGTGCCTCCATGAACGTGTCCATCGGTGCACTGGTGGCGTAGTCCCCCAGGATCGTGGCCAGCGTGTTCACGAACACCGACTTGCCGTTGGCGCCCGTGCCGTAGAGGAAGAACAGCGCGTGGGCACTCGTGGCGCCGGTCAGGCAGTAGCCGACCATGCGCTGCAGGTAGACCTGCAAGTCCTGGTCGCCGCCGGTCACGTCGTCAAGGAATGAGCGCCAGCGCGGGCAGTCCCCTCGCGGTGTGGCCGTCGCCAGCTTCGTCATCCGATCAGCACGGTCGTGGGAACGCAGTCGCCCGGTGCGCAGATCGACCACCCCACCCGGCGTGTTCAACGCAAAGAGATCCGCGTCCCACTCCTCCGACGTCGACGAGTGCCGGCGGTCGGAACGCGCCAGCCGATCCACGCCGCCCACGGTGCCGCTGGCGAGAAGCTTGGCCGCCAGCCGGTGCGAGTCGACCTTGAGCGCCGCTTCCCGGCAGATGGAACGGATCAGGTGGTGCGACAGCAGGGTCTCATCGGGCTGCCAGCGGCTGCCGGTCCACACCAGCCATTTGCCCCACGCCGCGCAATACCGCCAGTCGTCGGCGTAGCGCGAGGTGAAGGCCAGCGCCAGCGCATCGTCGGTGGCCCAGACAGTTGCTTCCTGCGAGCGCGCGGTGTTGAGCGGCTTGATGCACATGCGCGGACCGGAAGCGATGAACCCCTGGATGTCGAACCCCTCGCTGATGGCATCCGCCGCGTCCCAGCCGTCCGGCTTGTCATCCGGCGGGAGCAACACGTCGCAGGACGCGGCGCCCACCGTCAGGAGCGCCTGCGCGGCCGACATGGCGTACTCCCAGCCGGGCTTGTCCCGGTCGGGCCAGACCAGGACGGCCTTGCCCTGCAGCGGTGTCCAGTCAGTCTTGTCGACTGGCGCGTTGGCGCCGTGCATGGCGGTGGTCGCCACGACGCCCACACCAATCAAGGCCTGTGCGCACTTCTCGCCTTCGGTTAGGACGACCGTCTCGGCCGCCACCAGTCCGGGCTGGTTGAACAGGGGCCGGGGTTCGGGCGGCGCCATCTTGCGGCGCTTCGCATCCCATGGGCGAAACTCCTTCTTCCGTCCCGGCGGGTCGTAGCGATAGACGACAGCGATCAACTGCCCGCCGGCATCGAGGTAGTCCCACTTGGCGGTGGCCGGACCGAGGTCATCGATCGGAGCCTCCTTCTTGGCCTTGCGCGGCGGCGTCGCCGGAGCACGACCGACCAGATCGCCGGCGTACTGCAGCACCTTCGGGAAGTCCTGCATCACGTTCACGCCGAGGTAGGCCGCCAGCAGATCGAAGATGTCTCCGCCATCGCCCGTCGCCCGGTCGGTCCACAGCCCCGCCTTCTCGCCGTCGAGCACGACCTCGAGGCTGTCGCCGGGGCTGCCAAGGACATCGCCGATCAGGAACTTGCCCCGGCGCTTCTTGCCGGCAGGGAACAGCGTGAAGAGCACCGACTCCAGCCGCGCCAGCAGATCGGCACGCACGGCATCGCGCTGTGAGCTGGGATCGATGGATGCGTCGACAACGTCGTCGTTGAAATCAAGCATCGACGACCTCCTTGCTGGTGGTCGTGGCCACAGCCTGCAGGGACTCCATCCACACCATCAGCTCGCCCAGCTTGAATCGCACCAGCTTGCCCACCCGGTAGTGCGGGACCTGAAGACGGACGCGCTCCTTGGGATGGGTGAGCAGGTACATCTGCAGGTTCAAGCAGTGCGCCGCCTCACGCGCGTCGACCAGACGTTCGCGCAGAACGTCGTTCACAGTTGGGTTCGTCATGCTGCGGCCCTCCAGCACCGGTCTTGCCACGCGCACATGCGGCACTCGAAGTGCGTCGGGTCATGGAAGCCGCGCGCCAGCAACTCGCCAGCGTCGGTTGCCGAGATGACACGCAAGCCGCGATCGGACATGCGCTGCGCCAGGGCCGCATCGAAGGGCACCAACTCGGTGTAGATCTCCATCGTGTCCGCGTTGATCGCCGTGAAGATCGCCGGGTGCTCATGCAACTGCAGGTAGGCCTGATAGAGCACGACCTGCGCGTGGTAGATCGGCTTGGCCGTCGCGAGGCGGTTCTTCTCCAACTCGCGCCAGGACTTCGATCCCAGGCACTTGTTCTCCCACAGCGCCGGGTACGTGAATCCCTCGGGGCCGCCGACGATCACGCCGTCGATATGGCCTTGCAGCCGACCATCGACAGCGGCGAATCCAAACTGATCGCCGTTGGCCTTGCGCGTGCGCAGATCGAAACCGGCGGACCGCAGCCACGTGACCATGCAGTCCTCCATCACATGGCCGCGCTCGAAGATGCGCAGGATGCGTCCTTCGGTTTCGCGGCCTGGATCGACCGGTGCTTGGGCGAACTCGTACTGCAGCGCGCGCTCGCAGGCCGCACCCAGACGCGACGCGCCGAGGTACTGACGCGGCGACTGCGCCGAACGCATCTGCTGCAGGCCCGTGTCCACCAGCGCGGTGATCTGGCCGGAGATGCTCGAAGTGGAGTTGAAGTCGATCATCGCTTCGCTCCCTTCGGCTCTTCCCAGGGCAAGTCGTCCTCCAGATCGGCGAACGGGTTGGCCATGGGGTCGGGCGTCGGAGCCAAGCCCCGCACGGGCGGGAACTTGGTCTCCTCGTGGTGCTCGACCATCGCGTCGGTGTAGCAGGTGACGATCGCGTCGATGACCAGGAGCGCCTCCGCTTCTGAGTAGCTGCCCAGAGGCTTGTCGAAGCCGATCTCGCCCGCCGCCTCACCGAAGGACTTGAGGCACTTGCGCATCGCTGCGCGTTCGACATCAGAGGGATCAATCACTTTGACCTCCCTGATGTCCTTGCTGCCGTCCGTCACGCGTACCCAGTTGCCGTACAGCGCGTGGAACGCGTCCTGACACCGGCGAGAACAGAAGACCCAGTCGATCGGGTAACGCTCGGGGCTGCCGATGCCACGACGGTTGTCCGTGTGGCCGTAGCCCCGAGCCTGTCGTTTGCAGACCCAACATTTCACGCATCCCCCTTACTGAGCCCAGGCCGGCTTGCCCGGCACGGCGGGACGCTGGGCCTGCGGCGCGGCCGCCGGTGCTGCGGCCGGTACGGCCGGTGCGGGCGGGGTTTGCAAAGTCGGTGACGGGCGCACGGCGGCACCCGTGGCGCGGGCGTAGTCCGGGTGATCGGGCTCGACGGCGATCTTCACGACGTTGCGCAGATCGCCGCGTCCGTCCTTCTCGACATCGATGCGGGCGACGAACTCCAGCCCATCCAGTTCGTGGAAGCCGGAGATGCGCCGTGCGGCGGTCGCCTGCGGCGAGTTGTCCTGCGGACGGATATTGCGGGCGCTGTTGAGGGCGGCGCGCACGAAGGTGCGGCCCATGTTCCCCCAGGCCGGGCCCTTGGCGCTGTGGAGGCCGACGTTGCTCCACATCTTGCGACGGGCGAACTCGCCTTCCAGGATCACGAACTCGCACGACAGGTAGATCGACCCGGTGTCGAAGCTCTGCGTGGCATAGCCACCGCCCCAGCCCTGACTGGCATCGTCATAGCCACCGGGCTTGATGGTCATGCGCACCTTGGCCACCGTCCCCTTGGGGATCAGGTCGAAGGTCTGTTGCTGTTCGGCGTCGTTGAAATCATTCCAGGCGGACATGGGTTACTCCTTGCTGTTTTTGGGTTGGGTGGCGGCAGCGCACTTCTCGATGAGCGCGCGCAGATCGGGGGGCTCCAGCAGATCGAGCTGGCCGGAGCGGTCCTTGGCCGGGTAGCCATAGGGATTCATGGTCTGGGTGATGAAGGCGCGATACGACGAACCGTCCTCGGCCTTGATCTCGGCCAGAGTCACCACCTCGTCGACGATGCCGGGCAGTTCGGCCGAGGTCTTCGCACCTTCGATTTGCGGAACGAACACCTTGCGGTTGAAGTCGTCCATGCGCTCGTCGAGGATCGCCACGAACACGACGTGCTTGCCGCGCGCGTGCTGCAGGTGCATCAGGGAGCCCAGCATCTCGGTACCGAGCAGACCGTAGGCGCCGCGCGTGTCTGGCTTGCCGGTGCGCTCGGACATGGCTTGCGGTTGAGCCTTGGACCAGATCAGCGCCAGACGCGCCAGCACGGTGATGCTGTCGACGAAGTAGCAGTCGTACTTCGCCAACTGCGCTGGATCGCCATAGCGTTCACAGACATGCTGGTAGTGCGCTTCGGAATACGGCGCTTCCGGCGGCAGCGCCGGGTTCGGGCCCGCCAGGAAGACCACCAGGTCACGGAACTCGGGCCAAGTGCTCGGGCGCACGCAGTCGCCACGCCAGTCCCTGACCGCGAGGTCACCGGCTTCGAGATCGACGAACAGCGTCGAGGCCTCCGGCAGCGTCTTGAGTTGCGTGGTCTTGCCGATGCCGCTCTTGCCGAGCAGCACCAGCTTCACGCCCTTCTTCTCGCGCAGGCGCTGGTCAGCGGTAATGATCGGAAGTGCCATCACGCCACCTCCTTCAGCTGATCAACGACGGCCGGATTCCAGAGGATCTGGTAGCCGCTGTGGCCGTTGCGCGAGAACGGCATAGCCTCGGCCCACGCCTTGCCGGCGTCGGTGAGTTCCCACTCGTCGCGCTCGTTGCGGAACTGCAAGCCCAACAGTGCCAGGCGCTGGTTGGTGGCCTTGGCCGATGACCCGGCCAACTTGCCCAACTGGGTCGCGTTGTGCGAGCACGTCGGTTCGTTGGCCGCCGGCAGCGCACGGCGCAGCGTCTCGATCACCAGCCCGGTGTTCTCCTGGATGCAGGTGAGCGTGGCCGCCATGGCGATGCCGGCCTTCACGCCGGGCACCTTGGCCACGGCGTCACCGATCAGCAGCAGGGATGACACGCGGTCCTGTGTCGGGGCCGGCAAAGCCGCGACCGGCGTGACGGCGTAGGTGCCGGTCTTGCGGATCGAGGGCAGGACCTCGCTGGTGACCCAGCGCTTGAAGCGCTTTGCGGCGTCCTTGGTGCTGCCGAGGATCAGCGCGTACAGGCCCGACTCGTTGACGAAGCTCGCCAGTTGGACTCGGCCCAGGCTGTCGATGATGTCGCGTTTTGCGACGTCATCCGAATCGACGTGCTTGGCGAGCGCATCGCGCGGATTCGCCAGTTCCAGGGCCGCGCAGACGTCATTGGCGTTGAACCAGGGTTGGCCGGCGTCGTCGACCTGCACGCGCAGGGCATGCGTCTCGAACTGAAAGGGGATGAGCGTGTTCATGGTTACTCCTTCCAGGCGATGTCGGAGAGGCGATCGGCCCCGAGGGCGCCGGCCTTGCGGGCGTTGATGTAGAGCTCGTCCAGTGCGCAGCGGCGGCGGCTGGCGATGGACTGCTCCTCGGATGCCATCTGAATGGCGAATGCCAGTTCGTCGAGCGTGGCCGTGTGCGTCGGCACGATCACCACTTCCTGGCCGGCGCGGTCCCGGTAGCGGATCTGCTCCGGCAGGTGGTCGGCGTAGAACGACGTGACGTGCTTGCGCAGTGCAGAGGTGTTGTTGGTATTCATGGATCAGTCCTCGGAATCGATGGCCAGGTCGTAGGACGCCTTGCCGGGTTTGACGGTGCGGGCAGGCTCGAACTGCTCGCGCAGCGAGGTCGGCCAGTTGGTGAAGCGGGACTCAGGGACGCTGAACTCGATGTCCAGGTAGTCCTCGACCCGGTCGCCGGAATCGGCGATGCGCTGGGCGATAGCGGCAAGCTGCTTCTGGTCCCAGCTCACGCGCTTCGGTGTGTCGACGGCGATGCGGACCGGTCCGTCGTTGAAACGCACGGTGCCGAAGTCCTTGCCAGCCTCGGCGCGAGCGGCGCGTTCTTGCTCGGCGTAGCGGCGCTGCATGGCGGCGTGTACCTTGGCCTGCGCTTTCTTGACCCAGTCGACCAGCTGCGCAAGGTTGTGCTGAACCTCGCAGAGCTGGGCCGGCGGAAGCGAAGCCAACTGGGCATCCGACATCGCGGACAACTGCTCGGGGAAGATGGTGATTTCGTTCATCGTCTTCTCCGATCAGCGAACCGAGCGTTCGGACGTCGAGTCGTGCAGAGCGTTGGTCTCGAAGTCGATGACGGCGTCCAAGGGATAGCTCACCCGCTTGGACAACTTCAGGTACTTCGGGCCACGGCCCTCACTGCGCCAGCGCTGCAGGGTCTTGGGGCTGATGCCCCAGCGCTGCGCCAGTTCGTTCTCGTTGAGCACCCGACGATCGCCGGGTGAAAGACTGTTGACCGCGTCGCGGGACGACTGCGGATTGGGGGTTGCCGGTGTCGGCATGGAAGCCTCCTATGACGTTGTTGAGGAACAGGTGTCATTGGAGAATTCGGGTGGCGAACATACGAGGGACCGAATGGCGAACCACGCGGGAACTCCTGGTTCGCCAATGCCCTAGGCCCAGACGCACAAACGGCGAGCACATGGCTCGCCGTCTGGGTGATGTCGGTGCTACCTGCCGATCAGATCGAGAAGCCGAGCGCTTTGCGCTGCTCCTCCCAGTCGCGCGGCAATTGGTCGTGCCGACCGCGAAGGGTCTGCAGGTTGAGGTGACGGGGCTGCTGCCCGTCGAGGATGGATTCGATGATGTCCGGCGCCAGCGTGGTCATCCGCAGCACCTCCGCCACCCAGCCTTGTTCCAGCTTCATGGACCGAGCGAGGTCCGTGATCGTGGCGAATTGCCCCTGATCGAGTAGCTTCTGCCAGTAGAAGGCCTTGCCCAGTGTGCGGATCATGGGGATGTCTTCCACGCCCGCGCCCAGGACTGATCGTTCGCCTGGGGGAGGAATCATCACCTTGCGATATTGCTTGCGCCGAATCGTCAGCGGCACCATGGTCACGCGCTGCTGACCGGTGACATAGTTGCGCGCATCGTCGCCGACTTCGATGCGGACGCTGCGCAGCTTCGGGTTCGCCGGCCGCGCGACCGGCTTGTCGTTGGAGGTCATGCGCATGCCTCTTCAGTCAGCGCGGATTCCTCGACCAGCGGGTGGTTGGCGATATCGGCACCCAGGCCGATCCACCCGTCTTCTCGCCAGAGGATGTCCAGGCCGCGCTCATGCAATTGGACGCGCTCGATCATCAATCGCGTGATCCGCTGCTGCTCCTTCGGAAACAGCTGGTCCCACACTGCGCCGATGCGCTGCATGGCCACGACCACCTGAGCTTCGTCGAGATTGGCGCCCTTCGGGTGCATTTGGCATGACCGCCAAGTGGCCACCATCAACTCCGGTGCCCGCAGCGCCTTGTGAATCTGCTCAAGGACCGCCGTTTCGATCTCGGCGGCAGGCAGGGACCCGATTTCGACAGTACCGGGCACGAGTGTCGCCCCGGCGCTGCGCCGCTTGTGCAGGTACGGTACGTAGTAGCGGTACAGCCGCCCGTTCTTCTTGCGGGTGTAGCTGTGGATCATCAGTTGACCGTCGGGCGCGTGAAGCAGGCCGGCCAACAGTGCAGGATGCTGCGTGATGCCTTCGCGTGGACCGTGCTTGCGACGCTCGACGAATGCGTGGGCCGCGTTCCAGAGTTCCTGGTCGATGATGGCGTCGTGCTGGCCCGGGTAGCTGGTGCCCTTGTGCTGGATCTCGCCCAGGTAGATCCGGTTGCGCAGCATCTTGAAGAGGTACTGCTGGTCGATCGGCCGACCTTCCCGGAACAGACCGCCCTGTGTCTGCCATGCCTTGGTGGTGCGTCCTTCGATCGCCAGCTCACGCACGATCTCCGCCGCCGACCCATGCTCGGCGTAGCGACGGAAGATATCCCGTACAAGGTCTGCCTCCGGCGCGTTCATCACCAGCTTGCGTTCGACGACGTCGTACCCGAGGGGTGGCATGCCGCCCATCCACATGCCTTTGGCCTTGCTGGCCGCGATCTTGTCGCGGATGCGCTCGCCCGTGACCTCGCGCTCGAACTGCGCGAAGGACAGCAGGATGTTCAAGGTCAGGCGTCCCATCGACGTCGTCGTGTTGAACTGCTGCGTGACCGACACGAAGCTGACCCCATTGCGGTCGAACACGTCCACGAGCTTGGCGAAGTCCGGCAGGCTGCGCGTCAGGCGATCGATCTTGTAGACGACCACGATGTCGACGCGGCCGTCCTCGATGTCCGCCATCAATCGCTTGAGTGCGGGGCGATCCAGGTTGCCGCCCGAGTAGCCGCCATCGTCGTAGCCGTCCTGCACTGCGGTCCAGCCCTCATGGCGCTGGCTCGTCACGAACGCCAACCCGGCATCGCGCTGTGCTTCGAGGCTGTTGTAGTCCTGATCCAGCCCTTCGTCGGTGGACTTGCGGGTGTAGATCGCGCAGCGCTTCCTGGGCGCAAGGGTCGGTGGCGCCGGTGTGGTGCGATGGGGTTTCATGTTGCCTCCTTCTTCTTGGACTTGAGGCCGAAGAACAGAGGGCCGGACCACGGGCACCCGGTAATGACCTTGGCCACCGCCGTGAGGCTCGTGAAGCGCTGGCCACGGTATTCGAAGTCGCGCATGCCGCGCACCAGCACCTGGTGCTCGACGTCGTCGTAGA
>CAIWHR010000294.1 GCA_903912485.1 uncultured beta proteobacterium
CGCGGCCGCGTACGCAGCGCTCGAACGCCTGCGCGCCGCGGGCAGGCTGGTCATTCCGATCACCGGCCGCCCCGCGGGATGGTGCGACCACATCGCGCGGATGTGGCCCGTCGACGCGGTCGTCGGCGAGAACGGCGCGTTCTACATGCGCCACGACGATCGCGCGCGCCGGCTCGGCAAGCGCTTCGTCGCCGACGACGCGACGCGCCACGCCAACCGCGCGCGGCTTGCCGCCGTCGGCGAGCGCATTCTCGCCGCGGTGCCGGGGTGTGCGCTCGCTTCGGACCAGCTCTATCGCGAGGCGGATCTCGCGATCGACTTCTGCGAGGACGTGCCGCCGCTGCCGCGCGCGGCGGTCGACCGCATCGTCGCGCTGATGGAAGCCGAAGGGATGACCGCCAAGGTGAGCTCGATCCACGTCAACGGCTGGTTCGGCGCCTATGACAAGCTGGCGATGACGCGGACGCTGATGGCCGAAGCGTTCGGCATCGACCTCGACGCCGAGCGCGAGCGCTTCGTGTTCGCCGGCGATTCGCCGAACGATGCGCCGATGTTCGCGTTCTTTCCCAATGCCGTCGGCGTGGCCAACGTGCGCGCGTACGCCGACCGCATCGCGACGCTGCCGGCGTACGTCACGCGCGCCGAAGCCGGCGCCGGCTTCGCCGAGATCGCGGAGTTCCTGCTCGCGCCTTGAGTCCGGCCTGACCGACGACGTCAACCGCAACCGACGACCCCAACGGCATCCGGCGACCCCAACCGCATCCGACGACCCCAACCGCGACGGACGACCCCAACCGCGACCGACGACCCCGACCGCGACCGACGACCCCAACCGCGACCGACGACCCCAACCGCGACCGACGACCCCGACCGCGACCGACGACCCCAACCGCAACCGACGACCCCAACCGCAACCGACGACCCCAACCGCAACCGACGACCCCGACCCGTAGCCCGGGCTTCGCGTCCACCGGCGGTCGCGGCCTGACCCGGGCATCGACACGCGAAGCCCGGGGCGATCGTGCCCGTGGCCATATCCACCCGGGCTTCGCCGGTCGCCGCCGGGGGCTCGCCGTCGGCGACGGGGGAGGCGAAGCCCGGGCTACGGGGCTCGGGGTGGCGTGACCGGGGCGACGGGGCTCGGGGTGGCGTGACCGGGGCGGCGGGGCTCGGGGTGGCGCGACCCGGGCCGCGGGGCGCGGACTACCGCTGCCGCAGCGCGGCGAAGGGGTTCGCCAGCGTGCCGGCCGCGCCCAGCGCTTCCTCGATCCGCAGGCCCTCGTTCCACTTCGCCGTCCGCTCGGAGCGCGCGAACGAGCCGACCTTGAGCTGGCCCGCGTTCCAGCCGACGGCGAGGTGGACGATGGCGACGTCCTCGGTCTCGCCCGAACGCGCCGACACGATGCTGTCGAATCCGGCGGCCTTGCCCGCCCGAAGCGCGTCAAGGGTCTCGGTCACGGTGCCGGCCTGGTTCGGCTTGATCAGCACCGCGTTGCACGCGCGGTCGGCGGCCGCCTGCCCGACCCGCGCGGCGCTGGTCGTCAGGTAGTCGTCGCCGACGATCTGCACCCGCGCCCCGGCCGCGCGCGCGAACGCCATCCAGCCGTCGCGGTCGTCCTCGCCGAACGGGTCCTCGATCGACACGATCGGGTAGCGGTCGAGCCAGCCGAGCAGCATCTCGGCCATGCCGTCGCGGTCGAGCTCGCGGCGGTCGAGCCCCAGCCGGTAACGTCCGTCGCGGCCGAACTCCGACGCCGCGATGTCGAGCGAGATCGCCATCTCGTCGCCCGGTGCGTAGCCCGCGCGCTCGATCGCGCGGACGAGCATCGTCAGCGCGTCCTCGTTGCTGTCGAACGCCGGCCAGTAGCCGCCCTCGTCGGCCACGCCGGCGAGCTTGCCCGCTTCCTGCATCAACTCGCCCGCGGCGCGATAGACGTCGGCGGTCATCGCCAGCGCGTCGGCGAAGGACGCGGCGCCCGTCGCGATCACCATCAGGTCCTGCACGTCGATGCGCCGGCCGGCGTGGGCGCCGCCGCCGAAGATCTGGATCTCCGGCAGCGGCAGCGACACCGGATTCCCGCCGGCGAGGTGGCGCCAGAGCGGCAGGCCTAGCGCGGCGGCTGCCGCCTGCGCCACC
>CAIWHR010000295.1 GCA_903912485.1 uncultured beta proteobacterium
AGCTGACCGACACGATGGCGAAGTTCACCGCCTACATCGGCAAGCACCTCCCCACCGACGTGGAAGAGAAGCTGAAGGAGTTGCGTTCGAAGGAGACCAGGCCGCTGGCCGTGGCGGTCTACGCGTCGATGGCCGAGAACCAGGCGGCCGCCAACAGCCTCGATCGGCCGAGCTGCCAGGACACCGGCGTCATCCAGTACTTCATCACCGCGGGCGCGAAATTTCCGCTGCTGGGCGAACTCGAGGGCATCCTGCGCGACGCGACGCTGGAAGCCACGCGCGACGCGCCGCTGCGGCACAACGCGGTGGAGACTTTCGTCGAGAAGAACACCGGCACCAACACCGGCACCAGGGTGCCGTGGCTCGACTGGGAGATCGTGCCCGGCGACGACGGCGCGACCATCGACGTCTACATGGCCGGCGGCGGTTGCACGCTGCCCGGCTCGGCGACGGTGCTGATGCCCGGCCAGGGTTACGAGGGCGTCACCGATTTCGTGTTCGACGTGATCACCTCGCGCGGCGTCAACGCCTGCCCCCCGCTGCTGGTGGGGGTCGGCGTGTCGACGGCCGTCGAGACCGCGGCGCGGCTGTCGAAGAAGGCGCTGATGCGCCCCGTCGGCTCGCACCACCCCGATCCGAATGCCGCCATGATGGAAACGCTGCTCGAAGACGGGCTCAACGAACTGGGCATCGGACCGCAGGGGCTGACCGGCAACAGCAGCGTGATGGGCGTGAACATCGAATCGTCGGCCCGCCACCCGTCGACGATCGGCGTGGCGGTCTCGACCGGATGCTGGGCGCACCGCCGCGGCCGCATCCGCATCAACGCGGATCTCACCTACGAAATCGCCTCGCACCAGGGAGTCGTTCTGTGAACCGGAAAATTCTCACCACCCCCATCCGCGACGAAGACATCGAGGACCTGCGCGTCGGCGACGTGGTCTACCTGACCGGCCACATCGTGACCTGCCGCGACGTCGCGCATCGGCGCCTGATCGAACTCAAGCGCGAGCTGCCGGTGGACCTCAGAGGCGGCGCGATCTTTCACGCCGGTCCGATCGTCCGCAGGAAGGACGACGGCAGGTTCGAGATGGTCGCGATCGGCCCGACCACCAGCATGCGGATGGAGAAGTTCGAAAAGGAGTTCATCCGGCAAACCGGAGTGAAGCTGATCGTCGGCAAGGGCGGCATGGGGCCGCAGACCGAGGAAGGCTGCAGGCAGTACAAGGCGGTGCACGCGATCTTTCCCGGCGGCTGCGCGGTGCTGGCGGCGACGCAGGTCGAGGAGATCGAGAATGCCGAATGGCGCGACCTCGGCATGCCCGAGACGCTGTGGGTGAACCGGGTCAGGGAACTGGGCCCGCTGATCATCTCCATCGACACCCGGGGCAACAACCTGATCGCGCAGAACAAGGTTCAGTTCAACGCGAAGAAGGGCGCCATCGTCGACCGGATCAACAGCCAGGTCGGATTCATCAAGTAGGGCGCTCCCCCGACGGTTGCGCGACTAGCGACGCTCGCCCAGGCCGTCGTGAAACAGGGCAGCGATCTCGCGGATGGCGACGCCTTCGTCGGGGCCTTCGGCCTCGATCCGCACCGTCACGCCGATCGACGCGGTCAGCATCATCACGGCCACGATGTTGAGTGCGCTGACGCGGCGGCCGTTGCGCACCAGCGACAGCCTGCACCGGCAGCGTTTCGCGATGTTCACGATCCGCGCGCAGGCCTCGGCGTGCAGGCCGCGGGGGTTGACGATCCTGAGCGTACGGGTCTGCATGGAAGTGAGCAGTCCTCGGTGGGATGGGGCCGGACCTGCCGCAGCCGGCGATCCGGTGACGCGCGCCCGAAAGGCGCCGCAAGAACCGGTTCGACCGCGCGGGCGGCAGTTCGGTTCCTTCGCCGGCAATCGCGACCTCGGACCGGCCGGCACCGCCGGTGTCGCGGGAGGGTGTCAAGGGAGGGTGGCGGCAAGAGCGCGGTTCGGCGTAGCATGGCGTGAAACGATGAGGAGAGACGAATGACTCAAGGAACGGCTTCGAGAAGGGACTTCATCAAGCTTGCCGGCGTCGGCGCGGGGGCGGCGGCATTCCCCTTCGCAGCACTCCCGGCGTCGGCGGCGGGCGCTCCCGCCGTCCTCGACCGGGCGGGAGCGGCTGCCGCCGGCCGCGTGCCGCCGTACCGCGTCGGCAAGTGGCTGCCGTCGGACCAGACGGTTCTGGACAGCTGGCTCGCCGACCACATCAAGGCGGTCGACGCCCATCCGAAACCGCTCGCTCCCGTCGTGCAGAAGTTCAAGGATCTCATCGAGGGCGATCCCGAGATCTACATGTACTTCCATCAGATGTTCGAGGAGCTGCCGCACACGCCGCAGTTCCGCGAGACCCCGGTCGGCCGGCCGCAGGTGCGCGATTACGAGCACATGCTGGCGCTGATCAACCGCATCCTGACGACCGCACCGTCGTTCAACAAGACCGGCCTGGTCGGCTTTCCCATCAACGCCATCCTCGACTGGCCGATGGGAACGGAAGGCGGTTTCGCCGCGTTTCTCAACGACAAGGTCAATGCCCGGCTGAAGAAGATCCTCAACGCCTGGGCCGCGTTCCTGGATTCGCCCGACTCCTGCTACGTGCTGGACGCGGACCCGAAGCGCGGATGGTTCGGTCGCGACGCCATGGCCGCGATGCCGAACTTCGTCGAGGAGTTCCAGTGCAATCCGGCGCTGCCGCACTACGGATTCGCGTCCTGGGACGATTTTTTCACGCGCGAGTTCCGCGCCGGCCGGCGGCCCGTGGCGTCGCCGCACGACAGCAGCGTCATCGTCAACGCCTGCGAGTCGGCGCCTTTCCGCATTGCGCGCAACGTCAGGCGGCTCGACCGGTTCTGGATCAAGGCGCAGCCGTATTCGCTGAGCCACATGTTCGGCGACGACTCCATCTGCGAGCAGTTCGTCGGGGGCACGATCTACCAGGCCTTCCTCAGCGCGCTGAGCTATCACCGCTGGCACAGCCCGGTCAGCGGCACCATCGTCCAGTCGTACGTCGTCGACGGCTCGTACTATTCGGAGACTCCCGCCGTGGGCTACGATCCGGCGGCGCCCAACGACTCGCAGGGCTACATCACCGAGGTGGCGACGCGCGCGGTCGTCCTGATCGAGGCCGACGATCCGCGCATCGGCCTGATGTGCTTCATGCCGGTCGGCATGGCCGAGGTCTCGACCTGCGACGTCACCGTCGTCGACGGACAGCACGTCAGCAAGGGCGAAGAGATCGGCATGTTCCACTTCGGCGGGTCCACGCACTGCCTGATCTTCCGGCCCGGAGTGAAGCTCGACTTCGACCTCCACGGCCAGAAACCGGGGCTGGATTCCAGCAACATCGAGATCAACTCGGTCATCGCGCGCGTCAGGGGCTGAACTGGAGGCCGACTTCCTGGTCGTCGGCGGCGGCATCGCCGGCGCCTCGATCGGCTACTGGCTGGCGCGCCGCGGCCGGGTGATCGTGCTCGAGCGCGAGGCGCAGCCGGGCTATCACTCGACCGGCCGCTCGGCGGCGCTGTTCGCCGAGAGCTACGGAACCCCGCAGGTTCGCGCGCTGACGATGGCCAGCCGCGCCTTCTTCGACGCGCCGCCCGAAGGCTTCGCCGATCGCCCGCTGCTGTCGCCGCGCGGCGCGCTGCTGGTCGCCACGCACGGGCAGGAGGAACTGCTGGACGCCGACTGGCGGGCGCTGAGCGAAGTGAGCCGGCAATTGCGGTTGCTGTCGCCGGCGGAAGCCTGCGCGATGGTGCCCGCGCTGCGTCCGGACGAGGTCGTCGGAGCGATCCACGACCCCGGCGCCGCCGACATCGACGTCGACGCGCTGCATCAGGGCTACCTGCGCGGGCTTCGCCGTCGCGGAGGCGTCGTCGCCTGCGACGCCGAGGTGACCGCGCTGCGGCGGGTCGAAGGCCGGTGGCGGCTGAGCGCGGCGGGCGACGAACACGCCGCGCCCGTCGTCGTCGACGCAGCCGGCGCCTGGGCCGACCGCATCGCGGCGCTGGCCGGCGTCGAGCCGGTCGGCCTTGTCCCCAGGCGCCGGTCCGCGTTCATGTTCGCCGGCCCGGAGGATGTCGATGCGCGGCGCTGGCCGGCGACCATCGGCATCGCGGAGAACTGGTACTTCAAGCCGGAGGCGGGCATGCTGCTCGGCTCGCCGGCCAACGCGGACCCGGTCCTGCCGCACGACGTCGCGCCGGAGGAACTCGACGTCGCCACCGGCATCTTTCGCATCGAGGCGATGACCACGCTCAGGATTCGCCGGCCGACGCGCACCTGGGCGGGCCTGCGCTCGTTCGTCGCCGACGGCGACCTGGTCGGCGGCTTCGACCCGGACGCCCCCGGATTCTTCTGGCTCGCGGCGCAGGGCGGCTACGGCATCCAGACCTCCCCCGCGATGGGCGAAGCCTGCGCGTCGCTGGCCTGCGGCGAGCCGATCCCGCCGCGCATCGCGGCCTTCGGCGTCTCCACCGAGGCGCTCGGCCGGGCGCGCCTCGCCCCCGGGCGCCATCCTTGAGGAGTCCCCCCATGCCGAAGCTGCTGACCGCGTGCGCGCTGATGCTGTTCCTCGCCGCGGCGCAGGCGCAGTCGGGCACCGTGTCCGCGCCGCCGCCGCCGGTGGCGGCCGAGGCCGCCGCGTCGGCCGCGCTGACGGCCCGGCTGGATCCGGTGGCCGCCACCGACGCGTACATGAAGCGCCTGCAGGGCGAGGCGAGGGCGCGATCCGATGGCTACGCCGAGGGCGGCTACTGGCTGCTGCTCTGGGATTTCCTGTACGGGCTGGCGGTGGCCTGGCTGCTGCTGTCGCGGCGGATTTCCGCGCGCATCCGGGATTTCGCCGAACGCCGCACGCGCCGCGCGAACCTGCAGACGTTCATCTACGTGCTGGCCTACATCCCGCTGACCGCGGCGCTGACGTTCCCGTTGACGTACTACGAGGGCTTCTACCGCGAGCACCAGTACGGGCTGTCGAATCTCTCCTTCACGGCCTGGCTGGGCGAGGCCGGCATCGACCTGGCCGTCAGCGTCGTGCTGATGGGAGTCGCCGTCACCGGCCTGTACGCGATCCTGCGCCGCGTTCCGCAGACGTGGTGGGCGTGGGGAACGCTCGCCGGCGCCGGCTTCATGGTGGCGGTGGTCATGATCTCGCCGGTGTTCATCGCGCCGCTGTTCAACGCCTACAAGCCGCTGCCCGACGGGCCGATCCGCGACGACATCCTGTCGCTGGCGCGCGCCAACGGCATACCGGCCGCGGACGTCTACTACTTCGACGCCTCGAAGCAGACCAGCCGGGTCAGCGCCAACGTCAGCGGCATGTTCGGCACCACCCGGATTTCGCTCAACGACAACCTGCTCCTGCGGACGTCGCCGCCGGAAATCCGGGCGGTGATGGCGCACGAGATGGGCCACTACGTGCTGAACCACGGCGTCAAGCACACGGTGGCGTTTTGCCTGCTGCTGATGGGCGGGCTGCTGTTCATCCGCTTCAGCTGGGACTGGGCGGCGTCGCGCTTCGGCGGCCGCTTCGGCGTGCGCGGCATCAATGACCCCGCCGGACTGCCGCTGCTGGCAGCGCTGCTCTCGGTCTACCTGTTCGCCGCCACGCCGGTGTTCAACACCCTCATCCGGACTGCGGAGACCGAGGCGGATCTGTTCGGCCTCAATGCGTCGCGGGAGCCCGACGGGTTCGCCGAAGCGATCTTCAAGCTGGCGCAATACCGCAAGCTCGAGCCCGGCGCCATCGAGGAGATGCTGCTCTTCGACCATCCAGGCGGCCGCAGCCGGATCTTCGCCGCGATGCGCTGGAAGGCGGAGAACGCCCGGTAGGCGGCCACCGGCGCCGCGTCGCCCGGTGCCCGGGGCGCCCGGACGACCGTGTATATTCGGGGGCAGCAAGCGCTCCCTCCCAACGCACCCGCCCTTCCTCGCCGATGACCGCCCGCCCCTGGACCGCCGCCGCCAAACCCGGGCGGCGCCTGCGTTGAGCAACCCGAAGGGCTGGCATCTCGCGCCGGCCAGACGGCACGACGTCGTCGCCATACCGCTCGTCTGGGTGACGCTGCTGCTGTCGCTGCTCTTTCACGCGGCGATGCTGGCGTTCCTGCTGCCGCAGATGCCGCCGATGCCCCACCTGTCGCTCGACGACAACGAGCCGGGCAAGGCGCGCCCGGTGCTGGTGACGCGACTGGCGCCGATGACCGTGCCGGCGGCGG
>CAIWHR010000296.1 GCA_903912485.1 uncultured beta proteobacterium
CCGCCGCCGCGCCGGCCGCGGGCATCGCGGTGGCGCCGAAGCCGAGGTTCGCGTTCACGCCGGCCGCGGCCAACGCGTCGACGCTGCCGGCGGCGGGGTTCATCGTCGCGCCGGCCCCCGTCGAAGCGTCGGTGGCGCCGTTGCGCAGGAGTGCGGCGGCGCCGGTCGTCGCGCCGGCGGCGGCATCGGCAAGGCGGGTCGCTGCACCGGCGGCGCCGTCGCCGGCGGCGGGGCCCACGGGCATCGTCGGCGGCGTCGGCGCGTTCATCGAGAAGCTGCAGCCGTACGCGGAGGCGGTCGGCCGCGCGGCAGGGCTGCCCGGCGCGTACCTGCTGGCGCAGGCCGGCCTCGAAACGGGCTGGGGCCGGTTCCAGCCCAAGGGCGCCGACGGCGCGCCTTCGCACAACATCTTCGGGATCAAGGCGGGCAAGTCGTGGACCGGCCCGGTGGTCGAGGCGAAGACCACCGAGTACGTGAACGGCAAGCCAGTGATTTCAATGGAGAAGTTCCGCGCCTACGCGTCGTACGGCGAGGCGCTGCAGGACTTCGCCAAGCTCGTCAGCGGCAATCCGCGCTACGCCGGGGCGGTGGCCAAGGCCGGCGACGCGGGCGCCTACGCGCAGGGTCTGCAGAAGGCAGGCTACGCGACCGACCCGCGCTACGCGGAAAAGCTGGTCGCCGCGATCCGGATGGTCGGCCGCCACACCGCCGCCGCGTCGGCGGCGCCGGCGACTCAACTTGCCGCCGGAAGTGCCGATAAACCAGCGTGAGTCCCGCGGGACCATGCATTAGCGAAGAAGACACCTGATGGCCTCCGGCAGCCTCTTAAGCATCGGACTTTCCGGCCTCAACGCGGCGCAGGCGGGGCTGACGACGACCGGCCACAACATCGCCAACGTCAATACGGCCGGCTTCAGCCGCCAGCAGGTGATCCAGGGCACGCAGCAGCCGATGTACACCGGCGCCGGATATTTCGGCCAGGGCACCGACATCGAGACCGTGCGCCGCATGTACAACGAGTTCCTGGCCGCGCAGACGCAGCAGACGACGGCCAGCGCGACGGCGCTCGACACGATGCGCACGCAGTTGAAGCAGATCGACTCGCTGCTCAGCGATCCGGCGGCCGGGCTCGCCCCGGCGCTGGACGGATTCTTCGGCGGCATCAACGGTGTGGCCGGCGCTCCCGGCGACGTGGCGTCGCGCCAGGTGATGCTCTCCGACGCGCAGGTGCTGGTGGGCCGCTTCCAGCAGCTCGCCGGCTCGATGAGCAACCAGCAGGCGAGCGCCAACGCCCAGGTCGCGGAGGCCGTCGGCACCATCAACGCCTATGCGAGCCAGATCGCCAGCCTCAACCGGCGGATTGCGGAACTGACCGCCGCCAGCAACGGCCTGCAGCAGCCGAACGACCTGCTCGACCAGCGCGACGAGCTGGTGCTGAACCTCAACAAGCTGGTCGGCGTGTCCACGGTCCCGCAGAGCGACGGCATGCTCAACGTGTACCTGTCCAGCGGCAGCGCGCTGGTCGTCGGGATGTCGGCGAACGCGCTGACCACCGTTCCCGACAGCGGCAATCCGGTCAACGTCCAGATCGGCATGAAGACGACGTCGGGTAAGGTGGTGCCGCTGGCATCGCGCGACCTGTCGGGCGGCAGCATCGGCGGCCTGCTCGAGTTCCGCGACACCACGCTGGCGCAGGCGCAGAACTCGCTGGGACAGATCGCGTCGGTGCTGGCGCAGACGTTCAACGACCAGCACGCGCTGGGCATCGACCTCTCCGGCGCGCCCGGCGGCGCTTTCTTCACCGCGCCGGTGCCGCGCGTGCAGCCGGCGCTGACCAACACCGGCAACGCGACCGTGGCGGCGGCGCTGGTGCCCGGCGGCGCGTCGGCGCTGACCGCCAGCGACTACCGCGTCGCCTACGACGGCGCCAACTACACGGTGACGCGGCTGTCCGACAACAAGGCCTTTCCCGCGGGCGCGCTTCCGCAGACGGTCGACGGGCTGCAGATCACCGTGTCCGGCGGCGCGGCGACGGCCGGAGACAGCTTCCTGGTCCAGCCCACCACCTACGCGGTTTCGCAGTTCGGCGTCGCGATCACCGACCCGCGCAAGATCGCCGCCGCGGCGCCGGTGAGCACGTCGCTGCCGGCGACCAACACCGGCTCGGGCCGGATCTCGGCGGGCAGCGTCGGCAGCGCCTATCTGGCTTCACCGCTGCCTCCGCCCCCGGCGAAAGTCACGCTTCAGTACGCGACGGCCGGCAATCAGCTGACCGGCTTTCCGGCGACGCAGTCGGTGACCGTCACGCTGAACGGCACTTCGAACACGTACGCGGCCGGGGCTCCCGTTCCCTACCAGTCCGGTGCGACCATCACCTTCGGCGGCATCAGCGTCGTCATCTCCGGCGCGCCGGGCAACAACGACGCCTTCGTCGTCGCGCCGAACACCAGTCCCGCCGGCGACAACCGCAACGCACTGGCGCTGGCGGCGCTGCAAAGCGCCAATCTGGTCGGCGGCACGGCGAGTTACGGCGGCGCCTACGGACAGCTCGTCGGTCTTGTCGGCGCCACCACCGGCCAGGTGATGGTCGAGGCCGCCGCACAGGACGCGATGCTGATCCAGGCCAGGAAAGCGGAGCAGGAAGTTTCCGGCGTCAACCTCGACGAGGAGGCTGCGAACATGCAGCGCTACCAGCAGGCCTACCAGGCGTCGGCCAAGATCATGACCGTCGCCACGGTGCTGTTCGACAGCATCCTGGCGATCGGTCGCTGAGGATGAAACCCACTCGTCTCATGGGTCGCGGGACGGCCTGCGGCCGGCGGAGCCACTGACATGCGCGTAAGCACCTCGATGATCTACCAGGCCGGCAGCGACGCCATCGGCCGGCAGCAGGCCGAACTGCTCGCGACGCAGCAGCGAATATCGTTGAACCGCCGGATGCTGACGGCAGCCGACGATCCTGCCGCCGCATCGCAGGCGCTTTCCATTTCGACGGCCAAGGCGCGCAACGCCCAGTACGATGCCAACATCAACGTCGCCAGGGACGCGCTGATGACCGACGAGACGACGCTGTCGCAGGTCACCGACGTGCTGCAGGGGATACGGACGCTGGCGGTCAACGGCGGCTCCGGCACCC